>JALYRC010000108.1 GCA_030855555.1 Pseudomonadota bacterium | reverse complement strand
CGCCATATTGGCGCCCTCAACAACGGCCGCTTCGGCGGCCCTTTTTGCATTAGACTTTGAAGGCATGAGCGATGAAGCGCACTTTCCAGCCGAGCAACCTCGTCCGCGCACGGCGCCACGGCTTCCGCCATCGCAGTGCGACTCCGGGCGGCCGCAAGGTGCTGGCGAACCGCCGCGCCCGCGGCCGCAAGAAGCTTTCCGCTTAATCACACTATCTAAGCGCGCCGATTTCCTTGCCGCCAATCGCGGCAAGCGCGCGCCCATGCCCGGGTTCGTCCTGCTCGTTCGTCCCCGTGACGATGACGATCAGCTTGTCCGCATCGGCTTCACCGTGACCAAGAAAATCGGCAATGCGGTCGTCCGCAACCGGATGAAGCGGCGCTTGCGTGCCCTGGTGCGCGATGTCTTTCCTGAATTCGCAATTGCCGGCGCCGACCATGTCCTGATCGGGCGGTCGAGCGGGATCGAACGCGATTATGCAAGCCTGTCGGCCGAGCTGAAGCGCGCCTTGGCCAAGGTCGCGAGATGATTGCGCGCGCCCTCATCCTCGTTGCGCGGGGCTGGCAAATGGGGCCCAGCCGCGTGCTTCCGCCATCGTGCCGCTTCACCCCAAGCTGTTCCGGCTATGCGATCACCGCACTTCAGCGCTATGGAGCGCTCAAGGGCGGGTGGCTCGCGCTGAAGCGAATCTTTCGTTGTCATCCATGGGGGGGTGAGGGCGCTGACCCCGTCCCCTGACTTCAAGCTGTTTAAGGACCGAAGCGTTGAACGATAATCGCAACATGCTGCTGGCAATCGTGCTGAGCGCGCTCGTGCTGGTCGGCTGGAGCCTGGTGTCGGACCGCTTGTTCCCGACCGCCGCGCCGCAGACCGTCCGCGTCGACGATGGCAAGACGCGACCGGTCCCACAGCCGGCAGTCCTTCCCGGCAGCAATGCGCCCCAGGCGATCCGCGACCGCGCCGTCGTGCTTCGCGAGAGCCCCCGCGTGACGATTAAGACCTCAAGCCTCGCGGGATCGATCAACCTGAAGGGCGCACGCTTCGACGACCTCGTCCTCGTTCGCCAACGTGAAGAGCTTTCCCCGACCTCGCCCGCGGTGCGCTTGCTGTCACCGGCCGGCGCCGCGGGAGCCTATTTCGCCAACTTCGGCTGGACCGGCCAGGGCGTCGTCACGCCTGACGCGAATGCGCAGTGGACCGCAAGCGCGCCGACCCTCGTTCCCGGCAAGCCGGTGACGCTCAGCTGGTCCAATCCGACCGGGCAACGCTTCGAACTGATCGTGTCGATCGACGAGGGCTATTTGTTCAACGTCCGCCAACGGGTGGTCAATCTTGGCAGCGCCCCGGTTGCAGTGACGCCGTTCGGGCTGGTTAGCCGCACCGCCAAATCGTCCGACGAATCGAGCTGGACGAGCCACGTCGGCCCGATCAGCTTCCTTGGCGCCAAGGCTGATTACGAAATCGATTGGGAAACGCTCGACGAGGATCGTACCGGAATCACGCGCGACAGCCGCGGCGGGTGGCTTGGCTTCACCGACAAATATTGGCTGACCGCGCTTGCGCCCGCCAATGGCGCGCCCATCGCGGCAAGCTTCCGCAAGAGCGCGACCGGCGCATATCAGGCCGACTATGCCGCCGCCCCGGCGATCGTTGCGCCCGGAACCGCGATTACAGGCACCACTCGCTTGTTCGCCGGCGCCAAGGACAAGGAATGGCTCGACCGCTACGAGGCGGCCGGAATTCCCAAACTGTCCAAGTCGATCGATTGGGGCTGGTTCGAATGGTTCATGCGCCCGATCTTCTCGCTGCTGATGTGGCTGTTCCAGGTCACAGGCAATTTCGGCGTGGCCATCATCTGCCTGACCGTCATCGTCCGCCTGCTGATGTTCCCGATCGCGGACAAGCAGTTCCGCTCGATGGCCGGGATGCGCACTCTCCAGCCCAAGATGAAGGCGATCCAGGACAAATATAAGGACGACAAGCCGCGCCTCCAGCAGGAAACGCTTGCGCTCTACAAGGCCGAGAAGATCAACCCGGCGGCCGGCTGCCTGCCGATCCTGCTCCAGATCCCGGTATTCTACGCGCTCTACAAGGTGCTGATGGTCTCGGTCGAAATGCGCCACCAACCCTTCGCTTTGTGGATCAAGGATCTGTCCGCGCCCGACCCGATGACTCCGGTCAACCTGTTCGGGCTGCTCGACTTCATGCCCCCCGCCTTCCTGGCCATCGGCGTGCTGCCGATCATCATGGGCGTGACGATGTGGATGCAGTTCAAGCTTAATCCGGTTCAGATGGACCCCGTCCAGCAACAGGTGTTCGCGATCATGCCGGCAGTGATGACCGTCATCATGGCGCCCTATGCGGCCGGCCTGCTGCTTTACTGGTGCATGTCGAACATTTTGACCATTGCGCAGCAGAAGTGGCTCTATCATCGCTACGACCTAAAGAAGGACAGCGACCTCCAGGGCGCGGTCCCGGCGCATCCGCAATGAGCGATGACCTCCCCGATAAGGAACTGATCGAGCGCGCGCGCAAATTGTTCGCAGGGCCGATCGAGTTTCTGAAATCGGCGCCGGGGCTTCAGCACCTGCCCGATCCCGGCGCGCCGGAGATTGCCTTTGCCGGGCGTTCGAACGTCGGCAAGTCGTCGCTGCTGAATGCGATCACCAACCGCAAGGGGCTGGCGCGCGCATCGAACACGCCGGGGCGAACCCAGGAGCTCAACTATTTTGAAGTCGGAACGCCGCCCGTCATCCGCTTGGTCGACATGCCCGGCTATGGCTTTGCCGAAGCGCCCAAGGACATGGTCCAGCGCTGGCGTTTCCTGATCAACGACTATCTTCGCGGGCGCCAGGTACTGAAACGCACGCTGGTGCTCATCGACGCTCGCCACGGCCTCAAGGACGTCGATCGCGAAGTGATGACAATGCTCGACAAAGCGGCGGTTAGCTACAATGTGGTTCTGACCAAGGTCGACAAGATCAAGGCCAGCGCGCTCGCGGCGACGCTCGAGGCAGTGAGGGTCGAAGCGGCCACCCATCCCGCCTCGCACCCCAAGCTGTTTTCGACATCGAGCGAAACCGGCATGGGCATTGCCGAGTTGAGGGCAGCAATCCTTGAAGCGGCTCTCATATGAAACTTGTCATCGGCAATCGCGCTTATTCGTCCTGGTCGTTCCGCGGCTGGCTGGCCTGCAAGCAATCGGGCGAGGAATTCGACGAACTGATCGTCCCACTATATGATGAAGAGTGGGAAAAGCGCCGCGAAGGCGATGAATTTGCGCCCTCGCTCGGCAAGGTGCCCGTGCTGTGGGACGGCGACTGCGTGGTCTGGGACAGCCTGGCGATCATAGAATTCCTTGCCGACCGCGTTGGCAGCGAGAAATATTGGCCCGCCGACCCTGCCGCACGCGGAATGGCACGCTCGATGGCCGCCGAAATGCATTCGGGCTTCGCCAATCTCCGCCGCGATCTGCCAATGAACGTCCGCAAGAATTTTGGCCAGGTGCCCTTGTCGAATGATGTCGAGGCAGAAGTCGTCCGTATCCTCAACCTGTGGGCGCAGGCGCGCGCGCGGTTCGGCGGGTCGGGCGAATATCTCTTCGGAACATGGTGCGCGGCAGACATCATGTTCGCCCCGGTCGTGACACGCTTCGTCACGTACGGCGTCAGGGTCCCGCCATTCGCCGCCATTTACATGGACGCCGTCCTCCACCGCGCTGACGTCGTCGAATGGATTGAACTCGCCCAGGAAGAACCGTGGGTAATCGAGCAATATGAGGAAAAGGCCCCCGGCGCTTAGGCTCGCGACGCCTCGTAAGGGGTGCCGTCCTTGTGCAGATATTTGCCGTCGGCGCTGAACATCATGTCAATATCCGCATAGGCACCGCCCGCTTGCTCGCCCCCGCTTATGGCGACGAAAAGGCACGGGGCGTCACTTCGATTGACGAGATGGTGGCCATTGACGACGCCCTTGGGGAATGCGGCGACATCGCCGGCACGGAGGATCGCTTCGCTGCCATCCTCGGTCAGCACGGCCTCGCCTTCGATCATGATGACCAGTTCGTCTTCGCCGTCATGCCAGTGGCGTTGGCTCGACCAGGCGCCGGGCTCCAGGCGGACATGACTCGCCCCGAGCTTGGTCAGACCACTCGCGGGAGCAAGGCGCCGATACCAGCGGCCCGCAACCGGCGAATCGAACGGCGGCGGATAGCCCGTGCGATTGGTTTCTTCGATTGCGTCAAGATCGACTTTCGGCATGGCGCTCCCCTTGCTAGGCCCCTGTCATGACATTCCCGATCGACCCCGTCGACCTTGCGCGCAGGCTCATTGCCTGCCCCAGCGTGACCCCTGCCAGCGGCGAAGTTTTCGACGTGCTGGAACAAGCATTGCTGCCGCTGGGGTTCGAAGTTCACCGCTTTACCCGCGGCGAGGCCCCTGACGGGCCAGTCGAAAATCTGGTTGCACTGCGTGGGTCTGGCGCGCCCCACTTCGGCTTTGCCGGGCATCTCGACGTCGTTCCGCCGGGGGAAGGCTGGAATGGCAACGCATTCGAGCCGCGCATCGAGGATGGCCTGCTGATCGGGCGCGGCGCCAATGACATGAAAAGTGCGATCGCCGCCTTCGTCGCCGCGGCGAGCGGGCAAAAGCAAGACCGCGGTACGCTGTCGTTGCTCATCACCGGCGACGAGGAAGGCCCCGCTTTGCATGGCTCGGTCGCGATCATCGACTGGCTTCAGGAGCGCACGCTTGTGCCCGACATGATCCTGATCGGCGAGCCGACCAGCGAAACCCTGCTTGGCGATACCATCAAGATCGGGCGGCGCGGGTCGGTCAACATGTGGATCGACGTCCCGGGCACGCAGGGCCACGTCGCTTATCCCCATCTCGCCGACAATCCGATTGGCCCCCTGGCGCGGATTGTCGCCGAGCTCGACGACTGGATACTCGATTCGGGGAATGACGCCTTTCCGCCGTCGAACCTCGAATTCACCGAGATACTGACACCGCCAGGCGCGACCAACCTGATCCCCGGGCGGGGTTCCGCTCGGCTCAACATCCGCTTCAACAATCTCCAGCGCGGAGCCGAGCTGGTTGAGCGCGTCCGTGAAGTCGTGCTTCGCCACGCCCCGCAAGCGACCCTCAAGGCGCTAATCTCGGGCGAAGCGTTCCTTACGCCGCCGGGCGCTTTGTACGACCTAGCTGTGGACGCGATCCGCGACGAGACCGGCATCGAGCCGAAGCTTTCGACCAGCGGCGGCACGTCGGACGGCCGCTTCTTCGTCAGACTGTGCCCAGTGGTCGACTTCGGACTGCCCAACGCCACGATGCACAAGGTCGGGGAACATGCCGCCGTTGCCGACATCGAAGCGCTCGGTCGGATTTATGCGCGCATCATCAAAGCGGCATTTGCGTAACCGAAGCGCACCTCAGGCGATTGAGCGAAGACCGCGTTCCGCGTTTCGGATCCAGGCCACATATTCATGTTCGAACATCGGGTGGGCGAAGATGAAACCCTGAACCGTGTCGCAGCCCATTGCGCGCAAGATGTCAGCCTGGTCGATATTCTCGACCGCCTCGGCGACCACTTCGGCACCCACTCCCTTGATCAGCTGGATCACCGCCTGGACCACGGTGCGCGCTTTTTCGCTATGTTGGATGTCAGCGATCAGCGACGGATCGAGCTTGACCCGGTCGAGCGGCATGGCGCGCAAGCGAGCAATGTTGGAATAGCCGGTGCCGAAATCGTCGATGGCGATCGACATCCCCTCCGCCCTCAGCGCTGCAATCTCCGCCAGCACCGCGTCGGAACATTGCATCGCCGCCGATTCTGTAAATTCGAGCTCGATCAGGGAAAACGGCACCTGGCGATCCACAAACGCCGCGCGCAACATGGCGAAGAAGTCTCCGCGCTCAAGCTGGCGCGGACTGACATTGAAGGCCAACCTGCGTGTCACGCCACTTTGCTGCCAGTCGGCCATCATCGAAGCGGCCTCGGAAATCACCCATTCGCCAATCTCGGCGATAATTCCGCTCGACTCGGCAATCGGGATGAAGCTGTCGGGCTGGCGAAGGCCATCGCGCGGGTGATTCCAGCGCAAAAGGGCCTCCGCCCCGGTAATCTCTCCGCTGACAAGGCTTAGCTGCGGCTGCATCGCCAGCACGAACTCGCCGCGCAGCACAGCTTCGCGAAGTGCAGCCTCGGTGTCGATTTTGACCTGGTGATTTTCGGCAAGTTGGCTTGAGAAGAGGCAATATTGGCTTCCGCCGCTTGCCTTGGCGCAATACATAGCGATGTCCGCGGCGCGCATCAGCGTTTCGATGTTTGTGCCATGATCGGGGGACAGTGCAACACCCACCGAAGCGCCAATTTCGATGCTTTGGCCGTGGAGTTCGAAGGGCTCGCTGATCGCCTGCGCTATCCGCCGTGCGATCCGTTCGGCGTCGTCCGGGCTTGATGTCGGCGAAATGAAGATGGTGAATTCGTCGCCGGCAAGGCGGGCAAGCAATGGCCGGCGGGACACGCAGTCGCCGGCTTCGATGTTCACCACCGCGCGCAGGCGGTTGGCTACCATCAGCAGCAACTGGTCGCCGCGGGCGTGGCCAAGACTGTCATTGACGCGCTTGAATCGATCGAGATCGACGAACAGCATGGCCGACTGTGTATCAGTCCCGGAGACAGCAATCAGCTTGTCGGCCTCGGCGCGAAAATGGAGGCGGTTGGGAAGCGATGTCACCGGGTCGAACATTCCCAGGGCCTGGGCATTGTCGATCGAGCTACGAACTTCGGCGAACAGTCCGTCGACCGCTGTCGCAAGCTTGGGCAAGATTTCACGGACGATCCCCGGTGCTGGGGTGGTAAAGTCACCCTGCTCGACGGTGAGCAGTCGATCGCCAAGCGCTGCGAGGGCGCGCGCGTTGGCGCTATTGGGGCGCTCGGAGGCAATGTAGCTGACGAGCAGGCAGAATAGGCCGGCGACGATGGAAGCGATGATCTGTCCGTCGAGCTCGGTGATATAGAGGAAGGCAACCAGCGAGAAAAAGAACGACGCAAATCCCGCAGCGCCCGACAATAGGGCGTTGCTCACTTTTTGCGCAGTACCTTCTTTCATCGCGGAAATCGACTGTCCCCTTGACCGTCAGCGCTCGGTCGTCGCCAAACGAAGATCGCCCGTCGGAAATGATAAACAGTCGCCGTTAAGAAAGTATGGAGAGGCTAGCGGCGCCGGAGGATTATATAGAGGCTCCCGCCGCCGCCATGACGGCGATGTGCGGCGCGCACTGCGGTTATTTGCGACGCATGGCGTGACGATGCCAGCCAGTCGTGGACAGCTGCTCGGATCCGGCCGCGCACGATCGGCGGCTCGCCGCTTCGCTCATGCCCGGTGATCAGCAAGACCACTCGGTCACCAGCGGCAATGGCGCGCTCTAGCGTATAATCGATGGCCGACCACGCGCCATCGAGGTGATGGCCATGAAGGTCGAGCGTTCGGTCGGGGCGGATATTTCCCGATCGCAAGCCCTTGTCCCACGATCCGTCGAGGGTTGCTGACTGCAGCGACGGTCGTGGTGCTAGTACTGCTGGGGCGGGCCTTGCCGGCGGGATTCGGCCGCGCGGTGCCGTTCTTGGCGGACTGAGAGGCGCCGCTCTGACTTCCACCCCGGGGACCGGCGCATCTATTGGCTCGCGCGACAGCGGACGGATCGTCGCCGCCACCCTGGCCCAAAGCTCGGCCTCGTCAGCGGATAAGGTTCGCACGCGCCACCGCGCCCTTGGGCAGCAGGATCATTGCACGTCCGTTCGATGCCATGCCGCCGGCGATGACTTCGGCGTAGGTGCCCGCGCCCCAGAAGGTGTCGAAACGGTTGGCGCCCTTGATTGCGCCACCGGTATCCTGCGCTACCCAAAGTCCATCCGCTTCAGGCCGGTCCATGTCGAGGAACACCGGCGCCCCCAGAGGAACGAAATTGGGGTCGGTCGCAACCGTCCCTCGCGGAGTCACCGGAAGCGCGAGCGCACCGAGCGGGCCCGGTCCGGTCAATTCCTTGAAGAAGATGTAGCTCAAATTCTCGCGCATCAACGCCGCGCCTTCGGCCGGATTGGCGCGCATCCAGGCGACGATTTCCTTCATCCCGGCCCCACCGGCAGGAAGGATCCCGCGCGCCCGCAAGACTCGTCCGATGGCGACATATTCGCGGCCATTCTGATTGTCATAGCCGATCCGCATCACTCCGCCGTCGGGCAGGAGCAATCGTCCCGATCCCTGGATATGGAGGAAGAACAGGTCGATCGGATCGGCAGCGTAGCCAATCTCGAGCCCGCGCCCGGCAAGCTCACCATTCTCGATCTCGGCGCGGGTGAAATAATAGACGCACTGGCCGCTTGCGTCGATGCGCCCGCGCCCGGTGCCGCCATCGGCGCGGGTGCAGCGGATGAGGTCGGGAGGGGTGCGATAGATTGGCGTGGTAGAGCCCGGCGCTGGAGTCCGCGATCCGCGTATTTCCGGCTCGTAATAACCAGTCGCAAAGGCCTCGCCCGGCCCAACGACGACCCAGTCGAACCTGTCCCGGAAAAAGTCAGCCGCCTGCGCTGGGTTGAGCATCGCCGCCTCCGCGCACGGCGCTTGCCAATCGGCGCCTGTCGTCATTCCGCTGACATCGCGGCGCTTGGTCAGCGCCGGACAGGAAATGCGGAATGCGCCAAGTGCCCGCGCGGCCTGGACCGGATCGACCGCGGTCGGTGCGACCAGCCGCACGCCCGCCTCCCGGGCATTTGTTGCAGTGGGCGGAGCCGGCGCTGGCACGGGAATCGGCACAGGTACCGGCGTAGGCGCCGGAGCAGCCACCGGCGGCGGCACCGGGACGGGCGTGCGCGTGACGCAGCCCGCCAGCGCTAGGCTTGCTGCCACGATTGTCAGGCGCAAGGTCGAACTCACTCTTCTTCGTCAGTCTCGACGAGCAGCCAATTGGGGTCGTTTGCGCCAATATCGCGGCGGAAGGTCCAGCGGTCGCGGGTCTGGACGGCGTCGGACAGCGAGCCGGCGACCACGTCGCCCGCAGAATTGCGGGTCACTGCGGCGATGTCAGCCTCAAACCGCACCGCCACGAGGGCGACCTTGCGCGTGACTTCGGCCCCGGCAATCACGGCCTGCTCAATTGCGACAAGGCGATTGTCGAGCACCAGCCCGTCGGTGGCGCGCTGCTCAACTGCGCTTGCGAAGGCATCGAAGACATGGCCGTCGACATGCGGACGCATCGCCTCGAGGTCGCCCTTCCAGAAGCTTTCGAGGATCAGGCGATAGGCCGCCTGCGCGCCCTCGAGGAACCGTGCAACATCGAACGACGGATCAGCGGCAAGCAGTGCGCGCACCCCCGGGCCGGCGGTTGGCAGATAGGCATGATCGTTGACCTCGCCCGCAGGCGCAGCCCCGATTGCCTGGGCCGTCGCAGCGCGGCGGTCCAGCGAGGCGCTGGCGTCGGCCTCGGCGGGCTTTGCGATTGGCTGTTCATGACCGGTGCGTTCGCCAAGCACGCTGTACAGCCGAAGCCCGATGAACAATGCGACAAGCGCAAGAATGACGATGGCAGTCAAGGAACGAACCTCTTTCAAATGGCGCAGGCAAACCCCGCAGGCCCAACATAAGCCCGAACCGCCACGGATTCAAACGTCGCATCGCCGCGTTGGTGCCGCATCTCGTCCCATTGCACGGCTCGAAGGTGGCTGCTAGGCGCTCCGGCGCAGGGCAATGCTCTCGTGGCATCGCCTCCTTTCCCCTTTTTCATACGGAAGTTGCGACGATCATGGCGAGCCAGGCAGAACCCACCGACAACCCACTCAACGGTGCCTCCGACGGCGAGCCGCAAATCAATGCGCTCGCCCAATATATAAAGGACTTGTCGGTCGAGAATCCAAGCGCGCCGCAAGTCTTTCAATGGCAGGTGGCGCCCCAGCTCGACGTCCAGTTCAATCTCAACGTCGGCCGGGTCAGCGACGAGGTCCACGAAGTCGTGCTCCGCATCGAGATTAAGGCGGCCTCGGATCAGGGCACGCATTTCCTCGTCGACCTGAGCTACGCCGGTGTGTTCGGAATGGTCAACGTGCCCGAGGAAGCATTCGGCCCCTTCCTGTTGGTCGAAGGTCCGCGCCTGCTGTTCCCGTTCGCGCGCCAGATCATTGCCGACGCCGTCCAGAACCTCGGCTTCCCGCCGGTGCTGCTCGATCCGATCGATTTCGCCGGTGCCTATATGGCGCAACTAGAAGCGGGCCAGGCGGGTGGCGAGGCGCCGCTTGGCGATGTCGAGCCCGCCGGCAACGCATAAGCGACCGCGCGACGTGAACCTCTACCGGGCAATCGGTTCGATCGGCGGCCTGACGATGGTCAGCCGATTGCTCGGCTTCGCGCGCGACATGATTGCCAGCCGCCTGCTTGGCGCCAGCCACGCCAACGACGCCTTCAACCTCGCCTTCCTGCTGCCCAATATCTTCCGGCGACTGTTCGCCGAGGGCGCCTTCTCGGCCGGTTTCGTCCCCTTATTCTCACGCCGCCTGCAGTCGGGCGGGACCGAGGACGCGCAGGCCTTTTCGAGCGAAATCCTGTCGGTGTTCATGCCGACCCTGCTGATCGTTACGGTCGTGTTCGTGTGGTTCATGCCCGCCGTGCTGTTGTTGGTCGTCCCCGACTATGCCGATACGCCGGGCAAGCTCGGACTTGCGACCGAACTCAGTCGCTGGACCTTTCCATATTTGCTGTTCATCAGCCTCGTCGCGCTCCTCTCCGGCGTGCTCAATTCGCTGACCCGCTTCGCCGTTGCCGCCTTCGCCCCAGCGCTGCTCAACGTAGCATTGATCGCTGCCTTGCTGATCGCGCCGTCCGGCAAGATCGAGACCGTTCGCTACATGGCGATTGCGGTTCTGCTTGGCGGGATCGCGCAATTCGCCCTGTGCTGGGTCGCGGTTCGCCGCGCTGGGATCAGGCTGCGTCTTGGTCGCCCGCGGATGACCCCGGCGGTGCGTGAACTGGTCGTGCTCATCCTGCCCGCGACAATCGCCGCGGGCGTCTATCAGATCAGCCAATTATTCTACGCATACTTCTCCTCACGCCTTGGCGAGGGTGCGCTGACCAATCTTTCCTACGCCGACCGGCTAAACCAGTTGCCTTTGTCGATCATCGGCACCGCGCTTGGCGTCGCCATCCTTCCAGCGATCAGCCAGTCGATCGCGCGCAACGACGAGGTCGAAGCGGCCGACGTTCAGGCCCGCGCCTTCGACCTGGCGATGCTGCTGACCCTTCCGGCGACGCTTGCGCTCGCAGTCGCCGCGGGACCAATCATCGGCGCGCTTTATCAGGGCGGCGAATATAGCGTCGAAAGCGCCCGGATCACGGGTAACATCCTTGCCATCCTAGTTACCGGCCTGCCCGCCTACGTGCTGGTCAAGGTGCTCACACCCGCCTTCTACGCGCGCAAGGACGTCAAGACCCCGGTGCGCATCGCAATGGCAGTGCTTGGTGGCGGCGTGGTCGCCAACTTCATCCTCATCCCGATCCTCGGAATCTACAGCCTGCCGATCGTCACTTCGGCAAGCGCGTGGATCAATTTCGCCTTGCTGTTTGGCATCCTCTACGCGCGCCGCCAGTTCCGCATGCCTGGCTGGCTGATCGGGCGAGTCAGCAAGCAATTGATCGCCGCGCTCGCAATGGCGG
>JALYRC010000107.1 GCA_030855555.1 Pseudomonadota bacterium | reverse complement strand
GCCTCCATACCCCAGCCTGCATTCTGAATCAGACTTTCAGCCCCTTGGGAATCCCCTAGCGATTCATGCCGGTCGAAATCCGATCTAACCGGGGGATTGGCGGCACGTCCGATCGACGGCCATACTTGAGCGACTTATTGACTCGGGCTAGCAGTCTGTCGGATTGACTTGACGATGAGCGATCGAATTGCCGCCGTTAAGGTCCATCCAAAATATCAGGAGTTGGTCCGGCGTCGCACGCGGTTCGGCTGGTTGCTGACCGCCATCATGCTTGTGGCCTATTTCGGCTACGTGCTGCTGATCGCCTTCAACAAGGAATTGCTTGCCCGCCCGATTGGGAACGGCGTGACGTCGGTCGGTATTCCGCTGGGGTTTGGCATTATCATCCTCGGTATCGTCCTGACCGCGGTTTACGTCCGCCGTGCCAATTTGGAATATGATGCGCTTCTGCAGGCTGTTTTGGACGATACGTCGGAATGAGCCGGGCGCAGCGTTACGCCCTGATCGTCATCCTGGGAATGGCTCCCTACGCGGCCTATGCTTCGGTCGGCGGAGTTGCCGAACTTCAACCGACCAACTGGACCGCGATCGCGATGTTCGCCGGGTTCGTCGGGCTCACTTTGTACATCACCTACTGGGCCTCGCGGCGCACCAAGAGCGCGTCCGATTTCTATACCGCCGGCGGAGGCATTTCAGGCTTCCAGAACGGCCTGGCGATCGCCGGCGACTACATGTCCGCGGCGTCGTTCCTCGGCATTTCCGCACAAATTTTCACCGACGGCTATGACGGGTTGATCTACTCCACCGGATTCCTGGTGGGCTGGCCGATCATCCTGTTCCTGATGGCGGAAAAGCTGCGCAACCTTGGGCGCTTCACCTTCGCCGACGTCGCCTCGTTCCGCTTCGCTCAGCCCCCGATCCGCAGCTTTGCGGCAACCAGTACGCTGATCGTCGTCATCTTCTATTTGATTGCGCAGATGGTCGGCGCCGGCCAGCTCATCAAGCTGCTGTTCGGGCTGCCGTACGAATATGCCGTCATGACCGTGGGCGCACTGATGATCGTCTACGTTATTTTCGGAGGCATGACCGCCACCACCTGGGTCCAGATCATCAAGGCGATCATGCTGTTGAGCGGAGCGACTTTCATGGCGATCATGGTGCTCGCGCAGTTTGGCTTCTCGCTCGAAGCGCTGTTTGCGCGCGCCGTTGAGGTCAAGACGGGCCTCGCCGGGGCGGAAGGGGCAAGTCCCGCCGAAGCGGCGACCCGCGGGCGATCGATCATGGGGCCGGGCAATTTCATTAAGGATCCGGTCTCTGCAATCTCGCTCGGGATGGCGCTGATCTTCGGCACGGCGGGGCTGCCGCATATCCTGATGCGCTTCTTCACCGTTCCCAACGCGGCCGAAGCGCGCAAGTCGGTGATCTGGGCGACGACCTGGATCGGCTATTTCTACCTGCTGACCTTCATCATCGGTTTCGGCGCGATCGTCCTCGTCGCCACCAACCCCGCTTTCCTCGATCCTGTCGCGGGCGGCCTGCGCGGCGGTGGCAATATGGCGGCGATCCACCTCGCCGAGGCGGTCGGCGGCGACCTGTTTCTGGGTTTTATATCGGCAGTCGCCTTTGCAACCATTGTCGCGGTGGTAGCGGGACTGACCTTGTCCGGTGCATCAGCCGTGTCCCACGACCTCTACGCTACGGTCTTCAAAAAGGGGCACGCCACGTCGGCGACCGAACTCAGGGTGTCACGGATCACGACATTGGCCCTTGGCGTCCTCGCGATCCTGCTGGGTATCCTATTCGAAAAGCAGAACGTTGCCTTCATGGTTTCGCTGGCTTTCGCACTGGCCGCCTCGGGCAATTTTCCAGTCCTGATCCTGTCGCTGCTTTGGGGAGGCACGACGACGCGGGGAGCGGTGATCGGTGGTTTCACCGGAGTCCTGCTGGCGCTTCTGCTGACGATCCTCTCCCCCGCGGTGTGGGTCACGGTGCTGGGTAATGCGACGCCCATTTTCCCTTATTCCTCACCGGCGATTTTTTCCGTGCCGATCGCTTTCTTCTCCATCTGGTTGTTCTCAATTCTCGACCGGAGCCCGAGAGCAGCCGTGGACCGGGCGGGCTTTGACGAGCAACGGGTCCGTTCGGAAACCGGGATCGGTGCGTACCAGGCTTCGGCGCATTGACTGATCTGACGGTTCGGCACTTCGCGCCCAGCCACGAATTACGAGGTCCCAACTCCCGTTAGAATCAAGTTCAAGAATGACAGGACTGGGTGGCGCGCCCGGCTGGATTCGAACCAGCGGCCTCAAGATTAGAAGTCCCCCCTTTCCCATTTCCGCTTCGTTCCGGAAAGACCCTATTTGTCTGTCATCTCAGCACTTTCACGGGGAAGCGTCATCGGTAAATATCCTAAGGATACCGCCGAATTCCATGCACGATTACACACAGTTTACACCAGCAGGGCTTCGCTCTGATCATGATCGAGCGAAGCACATTTCCCTACAATGAGTTCGTAAGGTGCGAGCCTTATCACCGCCCTCACCGCGGCTTCGGCTCAACTCTCTACCAAGAGCTGGGGAACGGAGCCTCACGGACGGTTAAAGCTGCCAAGGTGAAAGTTTAAGCACCCTTTACTAAGGCACGGACAAAAAACTGTCCGTAGAGTGTCCGACCGTGTCCACCGTGAGCCTCAGCACTTGGACAACATCTGTCCAAGCGGGGCCGTTTGAGCTGTCCGAGGTGGGTCATATGGACACCTATGAACGCCAATCAGGCCTTATGACCTATAGCGC
>JALYRC010000099.1 GCA_030855555.1 Pseudomonadota bacterium | reverse complement strand
GCACGCGACAGGACGGCGCGCATATGCTGGGCCGGGGTCACGACCAGCCAGGCGTCGCATTCCGACAGCTCGGAAAAATTGCTCGTCGCGCGGATCGCCGGATTGAGTTTCTGGCCGCGGAGATAGACCGGATTTTCATGAATGCGGTTGATGGCTGCGACGACGTTATCCTCGATTGCCCACAGGATCGTCTCGCGCCCGCCAGCCGCCGCGACTTGGGCCAGGGCAGTGCCCCAGGCGCCGCCGCCAATCACTGCAACCGTGCCAATCGTCATGCCTTAACCCCTGCTCCGCGCACTGCTTCGGCCCGTTCGTCAAGCGGCCAACGCGCCCGGGCCGGCGCGTCAAGGCCGTCAATCAACCCTGCTGCAAGCCGCTCGGCGCCGGCCCAGCCGATCATCGCCGCATTGTCGGTACACAACCAGCCCGGCGGAACGCTAAACATGCGCCCTTCCTGCTCGGCAAGCTGCTCGAGGGCGGACCGCACCGCCTTGTTCGCCGCCACTCCGCCAGCGACGACCAGGCTTGGCGCCTCGCTGACGGCTAGCGCCCGCTGTGTGCGATCGACGAAGCAATCGACCACGGCCTGCTGGAAGCTTGCGGCAATGTCGGCATGCATATGGTCTCCGCTTGCTACGGCGCGCTGAACCGCCGCCTTCAATCCGGCAAAGGAGAAATGCGGTTCCTTGCTTCCCTTGAGCGGCCGCGGAAGCGGCACCGCTTTGGCGTCACCATCGACGGCGAGCGCTTCGATCGCCGGGCCGCCCGGATAGCCAAGGCCCATCGATTTGGCCGCTTTGTCGAACGCTTCCCCCGCCGCATCGTCGATGGTCGTGCCAAGGCGGCGATAATCGCCGACACCGCGCACCTCGAGCAATTGGCAATGCCCGCCGCTGGCCAGCAGCAGCAGGTAAGGAAATTCGAGTGCGGTATCGACCAGCCGCGGGCTCAGTGCATGGCCTTCGAGGTGATTGACCGCAATCAGTGGCTTGCCCGCCGACAGGCTCAGCCCCTTGCCGACGAGCAGCCCGACCATCACGCCGCCGATCAGGCCAGGGCCTGCCGTCGCAGCAATTGCGTCGACGTCGCTTATGCTGACATCAGCTTCGTGGAGCACCTGCCGCACCAGCCCGGGCAGAATCTCGACATGCGCGCGAGCGGCGATCTCGGGGACGACGCCGCCGAACGGGCGATGGGCCTCGTCCTGCCCGACAACCGCCTGCGCCAATATCTGGCGATCACTCGTCACCAGCGCAGCGGCGCTGTCGTCGCATGACGATTCAAGGGCAAGGATCAGCGCCATCAGCGATGCCCTTTGCCTCATGATAGCGGATTGCGCTAGCGCGGCGGCGATGACCACGATCACCCTCGGTACCCGCGGTTCGCCGCTTGCCGTCGCGCAGGCGCGAATGGTCGCGCAGGCACTGGAAGAGGCGCACGGCTGGGCGCGGGGCAGCGTCACCATCGTGACGGTGCAAACCAGCGGCGACCGCATCCAGGATCGCCCGCTTGCCGAAGTCGGCGGCAAGGCCTTGTGGACCAAGGAGCTCGACCTTGCCTTGCTTGGCGGCGAAGTGGATTGCTCGGTCCATTCGATGAAGGATGTCGAAAGCGATCGTCCGGCTGCCTTGCGGATAGCCGCAATGCTGCCCCGCGCGGACGTCCGCGATCGCCTGATCGGCGCCGGCACGCTTGCGGATTTGCCGCTTGGCGCACTGGTCGGGACGAGCTCCCCGCGTCGCGCAGCGCAAGTGCGGCGCATTCGCCCGGACCTGAAGACCGTCTCGATCCGCGGCAATGTCGCGACCCGGCTTGCCAAGCGTGAGGCTGGCGAAGTCGATGCGACGCTGCTTGCGGCTGCGGGCCTCGATCGGCTTGGGCGAAGCGAGGTCGGAAGTGCGATCGAGACTGACGTCATGCTGCCGGCGCCGGCTCAGGGTGCGGTCGGGATCGAGTGCCGCACGGACGACGTGCGGATCATCGCCTTGCTCGGCGCGATCGATCATGCCGAAACCAGCGCCGCCGTAGCGGTCGAACGCGCTTTCACGCTGGCGCTTGGAGGCACGTGCCATTCGCCGATTGCGGCTTTGGCGTCGGTCGAAGGCGGCGCAATCGATTTTCGCTGCGAGTTGTTCAGTGCGGATGGCGCGGACCATGTCTTCGAAAGCGCCCACTTCGCCATCGGCGACCTTGAAGCGCCAGCCGCTTTGGCAAGGACAATGCTCGACCGCGCGCCTGACTCGATCCGCTTGCTGTTTGAACCCCAATGAAGCTCCTGCTTGTCCTGCGCCCGGAGCCGGGCAATCGCGCCACCATCGAACGCGCGAACGCGATGGGACTCGACGCGTTGCCTTGCCCCTTGTTCAGCACCCAGCCAGTCGATTGGACGGCCCCCGACCCGCACGACTTCGACGCCCTGCTGTTCACCAGCGCCAATGCCCTGCGGCACGGCGGAGAAGCACTAGCGGCACTGACTAGACTTCCCGCACTGGCTGTTGGTCCGGCCACAGCCCACGCAGCCAGCGCCAGCGGGTTCAACGTCACGATAACTGGCGGCGAAGATGTCGACGCCTTGCTTGAAGCGCTTCCCGGGGCCCAGCGGCTGCTCCACCTGACCGGCGCCGATCATCGTCATCCCGAAACGCGCCACTTCATCGAACCCATGATCGTCTATGCGTCGGTCCCGCTCGAAGCAGCCATCATCCCCCCGGGCGACTTCGTCGCCTTGGTTCACAGTGCGCGGGCTGGCTCGCACCTCGCGGCTTTGGCCCCCGACCGGGGAAAGGTTGCAATTGCTGCGATCAGCGCCCGCGCCGCGGCGGCTTGCGGCCCGGGATGGGCAGCCATCGCCGTCTCCGCCGAATTCAGTGATAGTGCCCTGCTAGCCGTTGCCGCTCGCCTGTGCCAAGATTGACGCAATGAGCGTTTCCACCTTGCCGCAATCGACCTGGACCGCGCGCCTCGCCTGGGGGCTGCTACTGCTGTTTGCTGGCGCGGCGCTTGCGACCTGGGGTTTGACGCGCTGGGAGGCCGGAGCGCGCTTCCTTGGCGTTGCCCCGGCTCCCCTGCCAAGCCCGCCAGCTGCCGCAGCCGCTCCGGTTGCTGCCCTTGCCGCGGCCTCGCCGATCGAAACCAGCCGCGTCGCTGCGCTTGAAGCCCGCCTCGGCCAGCTCGAACGGCAGGCGCAGAGCGTACAGGGATCGGCCGGGCGTGCCGACGCATTGGTCATTGCCTTCGCGGCGCGCCGGGCAATCGAACGCGGCGTCGCTCTCGGCTATCTCGAACCGCTGCTGGTCGAGCGCTTTGGCGGCAACCACCAGGCAGCGGTAGCCACTGTCGTCACCGCATCGCGCACGCCGGTGACCCAGGCCGAACTGATTGCCGAATTCGACAAGCTTGGACCGCTGCTTCGCGGAACCGGCCCTGACGAAGGCTGGTGGGCGGGGGTGCAGCGCGAACTGGGCACGATGGTGTCGGTCCGGCGCAATGATTCGCCAAGCCCGCGACCTTCGGCGCGATTCGACCGCGCGCGTGCCCGGCTCGAAAGCGGAGAAGTCGACGCCTCGCTTGCCGAGACGATGCGCTTGCCCGGTTCCGCCCGGCCCGAGGTTCAAGGCTGGATCGCAAGCGCCCGACGGCTCATCGCGGCTAGGCGCGCGCTCGATGAGATTGAAAGTTTCGCCTTGGTCGGACCCGCCCGCCCACCGATCGCACCTTGACCTGATTGACGCGTCAAGGTGATGGTCAGGTTTGTCGGTGCACGCTGCTCGACACGATGAGTTATCCGGGAATGACGTCATGGCGCTTTTGGCGCGAAACCTGATCTTGAGCGGATCACTTGCCTTGCTTGCGACGAATGGATCGGCGCAGGGGCAGCGCGACCCGCTCGCACCATTGTCACCCGAAGCCATCGCCAGGCGCGCCGAACCCACGCCAGTCACCGCGACGCACGTAGAACCGGGCGCACGCCCTTTCTTCGCCGGGGCGCCGTCCCCGTCGCCCGCTGCATTGCGTAACCGGATCGCCAGTCTCGGGCGCAGCTTCGACGGGATCGCCGGTATCTCCATATATTCGATGCGTGATGGCTGGCAGATCGACCATAATGCCGCGCGCCTTTATCCCCAGCAGAGCTGCTCGAAGCTGTGGGTCGCGATCGCCGCGCTTGAACTGGTCGATCAGGGGCGGATCCGGCTCGACGACCGCGTGACGCTTGGACGCAACGATCTGACCCTGTTTCACCAGCCGCTCCGCGCCAAGATCCTTGGCGGCGGCGCCACTACTTCCCTCGGGGCATTGCTGTTCACGGCGATGACCGAGAGCGACAATACCGCCAATGACAAGTTGATGCGCTCGATCGGCGGTCCCGCTGCGGTGCGTAGCCTGGTCGAGCGCAAGGGGCTTGGCGCAATCCGCTTCTACGAAGGCGAGCGCGCGCTCCAGTCCCGCATCGCCGGCATCATCTGGAGCCAGAGCTACGCAATCGGGGACGGCTTCTACAAGGCGCGCGCGGCGCTTCCCCTGGCGGTGCGCAAGGCGTCGTTCGACCGCTACATCGCGGACCCTTATGACGGCGCATCGCCGCACGCGGTCGCGCTGGCGCTGGCGAAATTGAAGCGCGGCGACTTGCTTTCGCCCGCATCGACCAATCGGCTGCTCTCGATCATGGCCGCTACGAAGACTGGCAAGGCCCGTGTCCGCGCGGCGCTCGCGCCGGGCTGGAAATGGTCGCACAAGACCGGCACCGGCCAGGTCCTTCAAGGCCGGATTGGCGGAATCAACGACATCGGCCTGCTCACCGCGCCCGACGGCACCGTCTACACGATGGCGCTGATGACGGTCCCTAACAAGAGCGATGGGGCTGCGCAGGAGCTGATGCAATCGGTGACGCGCGCGATCATCGCCGCCCACGTTCCGCGCCGTGGCGGCTGAGGCCGACGCCGTTGCCCGGCGGCTGGTCGCCACGCCCGGAGTCCAGCGCTTTCCCGACCGCGCGCTCGACCTGTTCATTGTCCGCGGCTTCCTCGACCCGGCACGTTGCGCGCGGCTGTGCGAGATGATCGACGAGTACCGCCGTCCCTCGGAAATCGCCGACCATAAGGGCGGCGCGGATTTCCGGACGAGCGAAACGTGCGACCTCGCCGGCGCGCATCCGCTCGTGGCCGAGGTCGACCTTATGCTGTGTGATTTCCTTGGACTGCCGCACGAAAAGTCCGAAGCCATTCAGGGCCAGCGTTATGCTCCGGGGCAGGAGTTCAAGCCCCACACCGACAGCTTTAATCCCGGCGGCGTCGACTTTTTCGTTCACTGCGCGGAGCAAGGGCAGCGTACCTGGACGGCAATGCTCTATCTCAACCAGCCGGAGGATGGCGGCGCGACCCGCTTCAAGACCATCGGCAAGACGATCCAGCCCGAAACCGGCAAACTCGTGGCCTGGAACAATCTCTTGCCCGACGGCTCACCCAATGGCGCGACGCTCCATCAGGGAATGAGAGTCCGTCGCGGCACCAAGTACATCATCACCAAATGGTTCAGGGAATTTGCGTCTGGTTGAGTAAAAGACCGGTGCCGCCTCGCGAATATCAACGCGGCTTGCGCGGGCCCTTGGGCTTGCCGGCATAAGGCTTGATCGTGGCGCGCGCGGGCGGCGGGCCAGAGCGTGGACCGGGACCGGCGCGAAGAACCTGGCGTGGACGCTGGTCCGGACGGATATTCGCACCACGGTCGCCGCGGTCCATTGGCCCAGGCGGACCCTCGGCAACGATGATCGTCACTTCGCCCTCGCCCTCGGCTCCGGCCGTGCGCTTGACCGCCTCGACAAAGCGGGGCGCAAGAGCGCGCGGAATTTGGAAACGCGTCTCGTTCTGGGCGATGCGGATCGCGCCGACCTCGTTGCGGGTGATGTGGCCGCGGCGGCACAATAAGGGCAGCAACCAGCGCGGATCGGCGTTGTGAGCGCGCCCGATGTCCATCTTGAACCAAATGATATCGTCGAAGCCCGGGCGATGGGCATCGGCCTTGGTCGCCTGGCCGTCGGCGCGAACGTCGATCAATTCTTCGGGCGCCGGAAGCCGTGAACGGTGGATCCTGACCAATGCCGCGGCAATATCCTCGGGGCTTTGTTCGGCCAGCAGGCGCGCGCCGAGCTTGCGATCCTCCTCGTCGACTTCGACCGGAGCAAGCAGCGCCGTCAGGAGTCGCTCGTGGTCAGCGGCGCGAATATCATCCGGAGTCGGCGTTGGGATCCATGATGCCTCGATCCGCGCTCCCTTGAGCATCATCTCGACCCGGCGGCGGCGCGGGTAAGGAACGATGAGCACCGCCGTACCCTTCTTGCCTGCACGACCGGTTCGTCCCGACCGATGCTGAAGCGCCTCGGCATCGCGCGGGGTTTCGACGTGGATCACCAGGCTCAGGCTGGGCAAATCGATGCCGCGCGCGGCAACGTCGGTCGCAACGCACACCCGGGCGCGTCCGTCACGCAGCGATTGCATCGCATGGTTGCGCTCGGCCTGGCTATGCTCGCCCGACAAGGCGACAACCTGAAAGCCGCGCTCGTTGAGCGTATTCGACAAATGCCGGACATTATCGCGCGTTGCGCAGAACAGCATTGCAGTCTCGGCCTCGTGGAGGCGGAGGATGTTGATCACGGCATGCTCGATGTCCGACGGCGCGACCGCGACCGCTTGATATGCAATGTCGCCATGACCGCGATTATCGTCGACCGTCGAAATTCTCAGCGCGTCGTTCTGATAGCGCTTGGCGAGGGCGACGATCGGGCGAGGCATGGTGGCGGAGAACAGCATCGTACGGCGGCCATCGGGAGTCGCGTCGAGGATTTCTTCCAGCTCTTCGCGAAAGCCCATGTCGAGCATCTCGTCGGCTTCATCGAGAATCGCGACTTTTAGGTGCGAGAGATCAAGCGCACCGCGCTCGAGGTGGTCGCGCAGCCGGCCAGGCGTCCCGACGACGATCGTTGCGCCCTGGGCAAGCGCACGGCGCTCCTTCATCGCGTCCATTCCGCCAACGCAGGCCACGATCCGCGCCTTGCTCTTGGCGTAAAGCCACTCCAGTTCGCGCGCCACTTGCAGTGCAAGCTCGCGAGTCGGGGCAATGATCAGCGCAGCTGGTCCAACAGCGAATTCCGCCTGGCCATTGGCACCGAGGACTTGGGGCGCCATGGCGATCCCGAAAGCGATCGTCTTGCCCGAACCGGTGCGTGCGGAGACGATGAGGTCGCGGCCCTCGGCGTCAGGTTGGATGACCTGCGTCTGCACCGGGGTCGCGGTTTCATAGCCGCGCTCGGAAAGCGCCTCGGCCAGGGTTGGGGGGAGGGATTGAAACGCCATGGGAGCCTAACCGGTAAAAGCGCGCGCCTCCCGATCCGGTCTGGATCAAGCAAAGACACGCAAGTACGAAATTCGAAGCGCCCACGTCGGAAGCGCGAAAGTCTGGAGCGGGCGAAGGGATTCGAACCCTCGACCCCAACCTTGGCAAGGTTGTGCTCTACCCCTGAGCTACGCCCGCTCGATTTGGCGGACCGGAAAATATCCCCGGTCGGGTGGAGCGGGCAGCTAGC
>JALYRC010000092.1 GCA_030855555.1 Pseudomonadota bacterium | reverse complement strand
CGCTCGACCGACCTCATCGCCGAGTTCCGCCGCGAGGCGACCACCCCCGAGCAGCAGCAGCTCATCACCGACCTGTTCGAGCGGATCACGCTTTACGACCTCAAGCTGACCGACGCTTCGACCCGCCGCGATGCGACCGGCTGGACGACCACGCTGACTATGGCCGCCGACAAGTCTTATGCGTCGGGCAAGGGTGCCGAGACGAAAACCCGCCTCGCCGAACCGATCGAAGTCGGCCTGTTCACGGCGCGCCCCGGCCTTGGCACTTTCAAGGCCAAGGACGTCGTCGTCCTACGCCGGGAGCCAATCCGCAGCGGGGTTCAAAAGGTCACCCTTCACTCCAGGGAAAAGCCGAGCTTCGCCGGGATCGACCCCTATAATTACTACGTCGATCGCAACAGCGACGACAATGTCAGGGACGTGACTGCGAGCTAGATCCCGCCTGCCTCCACGACATATCCCGCGGCGGTAAGGCCCGAAGTGAGATCATCGATACACGCCTGTGCACGCTTCTCGTCTTCCGAACGAGCGACGAAGTTGGATCCGACGCGGCCGTCCCGGAAGAAGGGATAGCTGCCGATCGACACGCCATCATGAGCGCGTTCGGTTGCGCGCAGCAGCTCGGCGACCTCGCTTTCGGGGACGAACCCGCCGACTGTCAGCGAGATCACCGGGCGTCCGCCCTCGAGCGTTCCGGTTAGCCCGTCGAGCATTCCGGCGGTGATGTGCGGTACCCCCGCCATGATGAAAATATTCCCAATTCTAATCCCCGGCGCGCCGGAGACGCGGTTAGTGATCAATTCGGCTCCCTCCGGAACGCGCGCCATCCTGAGCCGCGCCTCGGTGAGGCCGCCGCGGGTCGCATAATATGCTTCCAATATAGCCCGGCCCTCGGGATGGACGATGACCCCGACACCAAGCGCGGCGGCGATGCTGTCGACGGTAATATCGTCGTGAGTTGGACCGATCCCGCCAGTGGTGAACAGATAATCGTTGGTCGTCCGCAGCGCATTGACCGCTGCCACGATCGCTTGCTCGACATCGGGGACGACGCGAACCTCGGAAAGACGGATCCCCTGGACGTTGAGCCAGGTGGCGAGTTGCGCGATATTGCGGTCCTGAGTCCGCCCCGACAATATCTCGTCGCCGATCACAACCAGTGCCGCTGTCCAGATCTTCGCCACTCGTCACTCCGTTCGACTTTTTCGGGCTGCTACCCTATCTTGAGCCCATGACCGAATATATCCAAGTGTCGGCCGACGACCGGGCCGAAGCGCGCAGCCATGTCATCAAGCTTCATGGCCCCGAAGGCTTCGCCGGCATGCGCAGCGCTGGCGCGCTTGCGGCCTCGATCCTAGACGCGCTGGCGCCGCGGATCGTTCCCGGCACGACGACCCAGGAGATCGATGATATTGTAAACGGCATGATGGTGGAGGCGGGCGCGGTTCCGGCCACGCTCGGCTATCGCGGCTACACCAAAAGCTGTTGCACCTCGATCAACCACGTCGTGTGCCACGGAATTCCGGGGGACAAGGCGCTTAAGGACGGCGACATCGTCAACGTCGATGTCACGCCCCTGCTCGATGGCTGGCATGGCGATACCAGCCGGATGTATCTGGTTGGCGACGTTTCGATCAAGGCACGCAAACTGGTCGACGTGACGTATGAGTGCCTCATGCTCGGCCTTGAGCAGGCAAAGCCCGGGAATCACCTTGGCGACATCAGCCACGCCATCCAGTCGCATGCCGAAAAGCATCGCTACGGCATTGTCCGCGATTTCTGCGGCCACGGCCTTGGGCGCCTGTTCCATGACAGTCCCGAAGTCGTGCATGCGGGCCGTCCCGGCACCGGCCCCGAGCTTCGTCCTGGCATGTTCTTCACGGTGGAGCCGATGATCAACATCGGTCGCGCCGATTGCAAGCTGCTTGACGATGGCTGGACGGCCGTGACCCGCGATCGGTCGCTGTCGGCGCAGTTCGAGCATTCGATCGGCATCACCGAGACTGGGCATGAGATCTTCACGACCAGCCCAAACGGTTTCGACAAACCGCCCTACGTCTGATCAGGCGGCCTCGGCCTTGATCCGGGCGGCATCCCATTCGAGGCAAAGCACCTCGGCGCCGGCAACATCCTCCGGGAAATCGACTTCGCCCCATTGCTCGCCGGCAATGTCATAGGTCCACACGTCGCTGGTCTGCGCCAGATGATGAATGACGCGCAGATACCAGATCGTCGTACCTTCGGTCGTCCGCATGGCGCTTTCGATCGCGCGCCGGAAGCGCGCAGCACCATCGCCGCGGAACGCCAACAGCCCGATCGATTCGGCATTGACCCCGGTCGACAGCCTTTTGCCAATCGCGCGCAATCGCCCGTCTTCGGTGGTGATGACCTTCATGTCATCATTGTCATAGCGATCCTTGCGGTCGATCGTGACGCAGATCCCTGTCCGATCGCGATTTGCAATTACGCGGCGCATCAGTTCGTCGCTGACCAACGTATCGCCATTCCAAACGATGACGTCGCCAGCCAGTTCGTGCCGCGCCATGAACAGCGAGCCAAGGTTGTCCGCGACCTTGTAAAAGGGGTTGAACAGCGTGCGCACGCGCGGGCCACCGGTGCGCCTGGCGAGAGCGGCTTCGATCTGGTCGTCGCGAAAGCCCGTGACCACGACGACGTCGTCGATCCCGTTCGCGGCAAGGGTATCGAGCTGACGCTCGAGCAATGCTCGCCCAGCGAACTCGATGAGGCATTTGGGGCGGTCGTGGGTAAGGTGACCAAGGCGCGATCCCTGACCGGCGGACAAGATAATTGCTTTCATAAGAAAACCCTTGCCCGCCAATTGCGGCAGACTTTTGGCAGATTTCCTTCGCCCGAATAATGGGGGGGCATGGCTAGGATAGCCTGGATTTGATATCCGCGAGCGGCAGAGGGGTGCCAAACGACCGTGAAAAAGATTGAAGCCATCATCAAGCCGTTCAAGCTCGACGACGTCAAGGACGCCCTCCATGACGTCGGAGTGAGCGGAATTACGGTCACCGAGGTCAAAGGCTTTGGCCGCCAGAAAGGCCATACGGAGCTTTATCGAGGCGCCGAGTATGTGGTCGATTTCCTGCCCAAGGTGAAGGTCGAAGTCGTCGTCGAGGACGAGCAAGTCCAACGAATAGTCGAGGCGATCGAGGCGAGCGCGCGCACCGGTCGCATTGGCGACGGCAAGATTTTCGTGCTTCCGGTCGAGCAGGCAATCCGCATCCGCACTGGCGAAAAGGGCCAGGACGCGATCTGAGGGATGCTCCGTTTGGCTTCGCTTCGCCCGCAATGACAGTTAGATAAAGCTGATGGCCGACCCAGCCCCGCACCTCACTGCCTCAATGCCTCCCGAGGAACTTCGCACCCACATGCGCAGGCTTGGCTATCGCACGCAGGCCGATCTGGCCGCGGCAATTGGCGTCAGTCGGTCGGCCGTCAGCCTGTGGCTTGAAGGAAAGGTTGGCGTTCCCCGCCCCGTCGCAATGCTCCTTCGCATGCTCCTGATCGCGCAGCGCCGGTCCTTTTGAGCTGCGCGGCTTGCAACTTGCCGTCCTTATTGTAGGGCCGCTTCTGCCATGGCTGAGCTTCACCCGATCATCGAGACCCTCGAACGCCAATGGATGCGGGCTTGGGTCAGCAACGACGCGAAAGCACTAAAAGCGCTGACAGCGCGGAACTTCCGCATGGTGGTGGGATCAAAGCCAAGCGTGATCCTGGACGCCAAAAGCTGGGTCGAGGCTGCAACGACGCGCTATCAGTGCACCGCCTATCGCTTCGGGGACATTTATGTGCGCGATCTTGGCGGCATGACGGTGTTTGCAACCCAGCTAAGCCTTGAAGTGACGATGGACGGGCATGACTGGTCGGGCACCTATTGGGTGACTGACGTTTGGCGCAAATCGCGCGTGCGGCGCAATTGGCGGATGGTCGAGCGCATTCTCTCGCGCCCGGAGGACAAGCCCGATGTCGCCGCGGCAATCGGCTCGCTCCAGCTTTGGCGCCCCAAACTCCACGCTTAATTAATGGTGTTTCGCCGAAGCGCGCCAGAAACGAGGCGGCTCGAACTTCCCTGCTTTGCCTATCCGCTTATCGTCGCGGCTTTTGTGAGGGGTAAGTGATGAGTTGGATGATTGGGCGAGCGGCGGCGATGGCAGACCCGGAGGCGGCGCGCGCCAAGGCATTAGCGAAATTGCGCACGCTGGCCGAACTCGAGGACCCCGAAAGCCTCGTCGTGCCCGTGCTCATCGACGCCTTGCTGATGGTGGAATCCTATCGCGGGGCCCGCCACCCATTCACCTTCCTGCCGGAGCTGACCACCAGCGTCGATGCCCTGCTACGCGAGCTCACGATCGTCGAAAAAGCGAACGAGATGGCGCTTTGATCGGACGCCGCTTGCGCAACCGGCCTGACCCTGCTTCGCTCTTGTCGACAGGAATGAAGGAGAGAGTATGTCCATTCGCAAGATGATTTCGCTTCACCCACAGGCGACGAACAATCAGGCGCTGGGGGATGCGGTGCATCATTTGATGTATGCCGCGAAGATGAGCATGAGCTGTGCCGACGCGTGCATGGCCGAAGAAATGGACATGACGCAGTGTATCCGGCTTTGTCTGGACGCATCGGACATCTGCGAAGCGACTGCCCGCCTTGGCGCGCGCCGGACCGGTAACGATCAGCCCGTGCTGCGCGAATTGCTCGAGCTATGTGCGCGGATGTGTGAGCAGTGCGCGGCCGAGTGCGAAAAGCATGACCATGAGCATTGCAAATTATGTGCGCAGATCTGCCGCGAGTGCGCCCAGGATTGCCATCAGGCAGCACTGAGCCTCAGCTAGGCTAGAGAATTGCGCCGCCCATTCGCTCGCGGCGTGCCTTGACGACCTTGCGGACGATCATGTCGCGCTTGAGGCGTGACAAATGGTCGACGAACAGGATGCCGTCGAGATGGTCGATTTCATGTTGGAGGCAGACCGACATGAGGCCGTCGAACTCGCCCTCCTGGGCGCGGCCTTTTTCGTCGACCCAGCGCGCGCGAACGACGTCGGGGCGCTCGATCTCGGCATATTGGTCAGGGATTGAAAGGCAGCCCTCATTATAGACTTTACGCCCCGGGGAGCGGTCGACGATTTCGGGGTTGATGAACACATATGGTCGCTTGACCGGCTCGCCACCTTCCTCCTCGGGGTCCTGGAGGTCGATGATCACCAATCGCCTCGGGACGGCGACCTGGATCGCGGCGAGGCCGATACCCGGCGCCTCGTACATGGTCTCGAACATGTCGGCGATGAGCCGTTCGAGGTCGCTCGACACGTCCTCGATCGGCGCTGATTTCGTACGCAGCAGCGCGTCGGGAACTTCGATGATCGGCATGAGCGACATGGGCGCGGGCTAATCGCGCGGCGCCGCGGCGTCAACGCCGCTCATGCAACAGGCCGGCGGGCGCGCAGGGCCTGGGCCAAAGTGCCCTCGTCGAGATAATCAAGTTCGCCGCCAACCGGGAGGCCATGCGCGAGTTGGGTCAGGCGGACCGGGAATTTCTCCAGCCGCTCGGCGAGGTAGTGAGCGGTGGTCTGTCCCTCGAGCGTGGCATTCATCGCAAGCACCACCTCGTCAATCCCTCCAGCCGACAGGCGCGCAACCAAGGCATCGATTGCCAGATCTTCCGGGCGAATTCCCTCAAGCGCCGAAAGACGGCCGCCAAGGACATGAAATCGCCCGGGAAACAGTCTGCTACGGTCAAGCGCCCAGAGGTCGGCGACCTCCTCCACCACGCACAGCAAGCGATCATCGCGGCGCGCGTCGCGGCAGATCGAGCAGGGATCGGCGGTGTCGAGATTGCCGCAGGTCATACAGCTGCTGAGGTTGGCGGACACCGTCTGAAGCGCCGCAAGAAGCGGCTCCAAGGCCCCCTCGCGCTTCTTCATTAGGTGAAGGACCGCGCGTCGCGCCGAACGCGGTCCGAGTCCCGGCAGCCGCGCGAGCGCTTGGGTCAGTTGTTCGATTTCCTGGCTGGCCATGACCGCGACGTGATAGGAATTTTGCTCGCCCTGCGCCATAGGCGCTAGCCATGCGGATCATTTTCATGGGTAGCCCTGACTTTGCGGTGCCGACGCTCGACGCGCTGGTGGCGGCCGGGCATGACGTCCTTGCCGCTTACACGCAGCCGCCCCGCCCCGCCGGCCGCGGCAAGGCCGATCGTCCGACGGCGGTTGAAGCTCGCGCGCGTGCGCTGGGTATCGAAGTGCGCAGTCCTCGCTCGCTCAGGCAGCCCCTCGAACAGGCCGCCTACGCCGCGCTGAACGCCCACCTCGCAGTAGTCGCTGCTTACGGACTGATCCTGCCACAGGCGGTCCTGGACGCGCCACGGCACGGCTGCCTCAATGTCCATGGCTCGCTGCTGCCAAGATGGCGCGGCGCCGCCCCGGTGCAGCGCGCAATCATGGCCGGCGACGCGGTAACCGGCGTGACCATCATGGTGATGGAAGCAGGGCTCGACACCGGCCCGATGCTGCTCAGCGGAGAGCTTGTCATCGGCCGGAAGAACGCCGCGCAGGTGACGGAGGAACTGGCGATAATTGGCGCGCAATTGATGGTCGAAGTGATTGCTTCGGGCCATTTTGTTGGTCAACTACAGCCAGAAGCAGGCGTAACCTACGCCACCAAGATTACAAAGGAGGAGGCGCGGATCGACTGGCTCAGGCCCGCACTTGAGATTGCGCGGCAAGTGCAGGGACTGGCGCCTTTCCCCGGCGCCTGGTTCGAGGCGGCGGACGAGCGGATAAAGATTCTCGCGGCCGAGGTGGTGGAGGTACGGGGTCCGGCCGGCGAGGTGCTCGACGATGCTTTTTCAATCGCCTGCGAGGATGGGGCGATCCGCCCGACTATGCTTCAGCGCGCAGGGCGCTCCCCGGTGGCCGTGGACGACTTCCTGCGTGGTTTCTCAGTTCCCGCAGGCACGCGGCTCGCATGACGCGCTGGCGACTGACGCTCGAATATGATGGCGGCCCGTTCGTCGGTTGGCAACGCCAGGCATATGGGGAATCCGTGCAGGGTGTCTTGGAACGCGCGATCGGCGAGATGACCAGTTCGGACGTCACCGTTCACGCCGCCGGCCGGACCGACGCCGGGGTCCACGCCCTGGCAATGGAAGCGCATGTGGACATCGCCAAGCCACTGACCGAGCACCGCTTGCGCGAAGGGATCAATGCGTTGGTCCGACCTGCGCCAGTATCGGTGATTGAGGTCGAGCAAGTGGCCGACGATTGGCACGCCCGCTTCACCTGCCTTGGCCGGCGCTATCTTTATCGCATCCTAAACCACCGCGCCCCACCCGCCCTGCTGCGTGGCAAGGTGTGGCACATTGGCGCCCCGCTCGATCTCGATGCAATGACAGAAGGCGCGTCCAACCTGTTGGGGAGTCATGATTTCACGACTTTTCGATCGATCCATTGCCAGTCCGCAAGCCCGCTCAAGACACTACACGAACTGCGCGTCGAGCGGGTCGGTGACGAGGTTCACATTCACGCCGCGGCACGCAGTTTCCTTCATCATCAGGTGCGATCGATGGTGGGCTGCCTTGGCATGGTCGGTCGCGGCCAATGGGCGCCGCAGGATATTGCCGCTGCGCTCGAGGCGAAGGACCGCGCCGCGCTCGGCCTTAACGCTCCCCCCCAAGGCCTGTATTTCGTCAGCGCAAGCTATCCCTAAACAAGGATCTCGCGTGCGGCTGGCTGGCTTAGGAAAGCGGCCGGACTGGCGCTGAGCCCGTAAGCACCGGCGCAGAAGACCGCCACCAGGTCACCGACTTCCGCACGGGGGAGCCTGACTTCATCGGCGAGCAGATCAAGCGGAGTACATAGACAGCCGACGATGGTGACTTCCTCCTCGGCCTCGGCGCTAAAGCGGTTGGCGATCGCTACCGGATAGTTGCGGCGTAGCAACTGGCCAAAATTACCGCTCGCGGCCAACATGTGGTGGAGCCCCCCGTCAGTGATCAGGAACGTCTTGCCGCGACTGACTTTGCGATCAACGATGCGCGTCAAATAGACGCCAGCCTCGCCGACCAGCCAGCGCCCAAGTTCGATCGCGAACTTGGTGCCGCGCAGAAGATCATACCTATCGGCCAGGGACTTGGCGAGCCCACTTCCGATGATTTCGAGGTCAAGCGGTTCTGCCTTTGCGAAATATGGAATGCCAAAGCCGCCGCCGAGATTGACTTCGGGCGGCGCAGCGCCTGCTTCCTTCGCTATCGTTGCCGCAAGCGCGAAGATGGCGCGGTGCGCTTCGATGATCGCTTCGGCGGAAAGCGACTGCGATCCGGCATAGATATGCAGTCCGCGCCAGTTGGCCCCGGCATCTATGATGCGCCGCACCAGCGCTCCGACATGCTCATGATCAACGCCGAACGGGCTCGCGAGCCCGCCCATTTTCATGCCCGCGCCCTTGATCCCGAACGGCGGGTTGACCCGAATTGCCAACTTCGGCGTGATCCCGAGTTGCTGCCCAAGCGCGAGCGCTCGCTCGGCTTCGGCTTGGCTTTCCAGATTGATCGTGATTCCGCTGCGGATGGCATCCTCAAGCTCGGGGTCGCACTTGCCCGGGCCGGCAAAGCTTATCGGCAAGCCGAGACCGGCGACACGCGCGATCTCGCCGGCGGAGGCAACGTCGAAACCATCGACCAGTGCTGCCATGGTTTCTAGCAAAGGCGGATAAGGGTTTGCTTTGACTGCATAATGCAGCGCAACGGATGGGAATGCAGCTCGGAAGCGCTGGACCTGTGCGGCGATGCGAGCTGCGTCATAAACGAATAAAGGCGTGCCCTGTTCAGCAAGGGATTCCGCCGAGCCGCTTCCGATCAGCAGCCCCCTGTTCGCGTCGGCAACGAAGTCCGCCGGAATTGGCCCACATGGCTTCACAGCCCGGCCTGCAATGCTGCCCGGTCAAGCTTGCCGTTCGGGCCGAGGGGCAGCGCGTCGCGCCACATGATCCGGGCAGGTTGCATGTGCGCGGGAAGCTCGCGCTTCAGATAAGTGCGAAGTCCCGCCTCATCCCCCTCCCCGACCACGACCAGGACGATGGCCTGCCCATATCGCTCATCGGGCACGCCGAACGCCGCCGCATCGCGCACGGCCCCGCTGGCGAGCGCGGCCTCCTCGATTTCGGTGGGGCTGATGCGGTTGCCACTGACTTTGATCATCGCATCTTCGCGCGCGCGGAAGCGAAGCAGGCCGTCAGAGCCTACCACCATGGTATCTCCCGACCAGACTTCACTAGCGCGAAATCGTTCCGCAGTGCGTTCGGGCTCGTTCCAATAGCCTTGTGCGACCAGTGGTCCCGAATGCACCAACTCTCCCTCCTCACCCGGCGCTGCTTCCGTGCCGTCCGCGCGAACGATGCGCAGGCTTGCAAAGGGGATGGCGCGCCCGACGCTGTCCGGGTGCGTATCGACCAGCGCCGGATCGAGGCTAGCGGAACGGAAGGCTTCGGTGAGCCCATACATCAAGTGAAGCTTCGCTTGCGGGAACATGGTGCGCAAGCGCCGCACGAGCGGATCGGGCAAATGCCCTCCGCTGTTGGTCAGCGTGCGCAGGCCCACCCCCGCCGTCCCCCACTCCTGCTCGGCGAGTTGGAGCCACAGCGGAGGCACTCCGGCGAGCGTAGTGACGTCATGGCGTCCCACAGCGGCAATGACATCGCGCGGGAACAGATAATCGAAGCCGATCGCACAGCCACCGGCATACCAGGTCGAGAAGAGCTGGTTCTGACCATAATCGAAGGCCAAAGGGAGAAGGCACAGGGTGCGGTCGTCGGATGCTAGCTCGAGGTAATGTGCAACACTGACCGCCCCAAGCCACAGATTGGCGTGGCTCAGCATCACCCCCTTGGGCCGCCCGGTCGAACCCGAAGTGTAAAGCAATGCCGCAAGTTTTTGCGGATATTGCGTCGAAGCCGCCAGTGCCGGGCCGGGGGCGAGCCAACCATCGAGGGCACCGGGCCGCGCCGCAGCGAGGTCGCCAGGCTCAAGACTGTCAAGCCGGGGTTGGTTGGCAATAAGCAATTTGGCGCCACTATCGGCAAGGATGTGGGCTGCCTGCGCACGGCGAAGTACCGGGTTGATTGGCACATGAACCAGGCCGGCGCGCGCCGCGGCAAGCGGGAGCACGCAGGCCAGCATGGTCTTGCCCATCCAGCTGGCTACTCGATCACCCCGCTCTAGCCCTAGCGAGAGCAGATGCGCGGCGTTGCGTCCAACCGCATCGTCGAGCTCTGCGTATGTGATCGTGACGTCGCTTATGGTCAGCGCCGGGGCATCGGGCTTCCCGCGAAGAGCGAGGTGGTCGAGCGGATAAGGGGTCGGATCGGGGTTCACTCCGCTCGCCTAGCGCAGCATGGGGCGCGGGTGCAAAGCTTGCCTCCGCGCACGACCGTTCCTAGGGGGCGAAAGGAATATGTTGGGGGAATTAGCGTGGCGATGAGTGACTGGTCAGAGATCGATGCGACGCTCCGAGCACTGCTTGGCGACGTTCTTGGAATTGAAGCTAGACGCATCGCCACATTCGACGAGCAGACCTCGTTGTTCGGCGCACTTCCCGAATTCGATTCGATGGCCGTGGCGACGATCCTCACCGGTATCGAAGAGCGCTTTGCGGTCCTGATCGACGATGATGACGTAGACGCGGAGGATTTCGCAACCTTCGGGGCGCTGTCGGCATTCGTGCGCAGGAAAGTGCTGGTTTAAGCCTTCCCCCGACGTGAGGCAACGGGCGCCCTTACTCCGCCGCTTGAAGCGCCTCAAATTCTTCGGCGGCAAGGTAACGTTCGGCGTCGAGCGCTGCCATACAGCCTGTTCCCGCAGCCGTGACGGCCTGGCGGTAGATCTTGTCCATCACGTCGCCGCAAGCGAACACGCCCTCGACATTGGTTTTGGTCGTGCCGGTTTCGACCTCAATATAACCGTCACTGTCGAGCTTTAGCTTTCCGGCGAACAATTCGGTCGCTGGCGAATGGCCGATCGCGACGAACGCGCCGTCCACATCGAGCCGGCTGACGGCTCCGGTCTTCAAGTTGCGCACGTCGAGGCCGACCAGCGTTTCGGGGCTGCCACCACCGACGAACTCCGCCACTTCGCTGTCCCAGATGACCGTGATGCCGGAGTGGGCGAACAGCCGATCCTGGAGGATCTTTTCGGCGCGGAGCGAATCGCGGCGGTGGATAAGGGTAACGTCGTGGCTGTGGTTGGTGAGGTACAGCGCTTCCTCGACCGCAGTGTTGCCGCCGCCGATCACCGCTACCTTCTTTCCGCGGTAGAAGAAACCGTCGCACGTCGCGCAGGCCGAAGCGCCCTTGCCTTTCATGCGTTCTTCCGAGGGAAGTCCGAGCCATTTGGCCTGGGCACCGGTCGCGATGACAAGCGTATCGGCATGATATTCGCCACTGTCGCCCTTGAGGACGAACGGACGGCGCGACAGATCGACGTCGTTGACATGATCCCAGATCATTCGCGTCCCGACATGCTCGGCCTGAGCCTGCATTTCCTCCATCAGCCACGGGCCCTGGATGACCGTCCGGAAACCCGGGTAATTTTCGACATCGGTCGTGGTGGTCAACTGACCGCCAGGCTGGATCCCCTGCACGACGATCGGCGACAGCCCTGCACGGGCGGCGTAAATTGCGGCGGTGAGGCCGGCAGGCCCTGATCCAAGGACCAGGAGGCGAGTGGAAACGACATTGCTCATGCGCGCTCACTTAAGGACGCAGTCGCACGCCCGCAATGGTCAGTGTCCAAGCGCCGGATAGGGCCTGCCCTTGAGCAACTGCGCCAAGTGAACCGCATTCGACGCGACCATCTGCGCGGTCTTGCGCGTCACCTCGGGGACCTCGGGCAAATCGATGAAGTCCTTCTTGTTCATGGCCTCGCCGACCCAATAGCATGCGCTTGCCGCGGGGATCGTCCAGCCGACATCGTTGAGGCTCTGCGCCATTGCCGCGGTCGTGAAGTGCGCGCCATCTTCGTTGCCGACGATCGCGAACACTGCGACCTTGCCATAGGCCGGAGTGCGGCCAGCGTCGTCGGTCTCGCTCAAGAAAGCGTCCATCCGCTCCATCGCGCGCTTGGCGATGCTCGAAGGCTGTCCCATCCAGATCGGGGTGCCGAAGATGAGCACATCGGCGGCAAGAATCTTCGCGCGGATTGCGGGCCACTGATCGCCCTCGCCTTCGTCGCTCGTCACGCCGGGGTGGACGTCGTGATCGGCCAGGCGAATCGTCTCGACAAGTTCGGCATCATGATCTTTGAGGAAATCTGCGATGAGCTCGATCATCGCGTCGGTCGAGCTTTTGTCGTTGGCGCTTTTCTTGAGCGTCGCGTTGATTGCGATGACCTTGGTCGGCATGAAATTCTCCTTCAAGCCAACGAACGCCCAATTGCGCCGTGGTCACCCGCAGAGTTCAGCTTGCGGGCTTGTCTTTCATCTTCGCGCAGCAGGCACAGCCGTCCTTGCAGCAGTCCATCTTCATGGACGAAGCTGCGCCCGGTTTGCCATGGTCCATCTTGCTATGGTCCATTTGGCCATGGTCCATCGCGGGGGCGGGAGGAGCAGCTTGCGGCGCAGTTGAGGCAAGGGTGGCGGCGACGAGGGTCGAAACGATCATCATTCTTACCTTAGCTAAGGTCGGGCGATGCCAGCGGCGAAGAATTGGTCGATGCCAGGAACATTGGCGTCGGATCGATTATCGGCGGAATACTCTGCCTTCGGCATAGCTCGATTCTCTTGCCGTCGCGCGACTGGGCTTTCGGAGCCTGGCATGGGGGCCGCTTCGCCGGAGGGCCCGCAAGCAATGGTGCTGCGATGAGGGCCGTAGCCGCGAAAGCGAGGGCAAATGTGCGTTTCATGTGGATATGCTAGGCAAGTAGCGCGCTTTTGCAAGTCTTGACCATATCGCGGATTCCCGCCTCGGGTCAGACCAGACGCGAATGCTTGAGCGCAGCGCCGACGAAGCCGGCGAACAAGGGATGTGGTTCGAACGGGCGACTTTTGAGTTCGGGGTGGAACTGGACCCCGATGAACCATTGATGGTCGGGGCGCTCGACAATCTCGGGAAGCGTGCCGTCGGGTGACATGCCGGAAAATACCAGCCCCCCCGCCTCAAGTGCGGCCTTGTAATGCGCATTGACCTCATAGCGGTGGCGATGGCGTTCGCTGATTTCGGTCGCACCGTAAATGGTCGCCACATGGCTGTTGCCGGCAAGGGTCGCCGGATATGCGCCAAGCCGCATCGTTCCGCCAAGGTCGGTCTCGGCTGAACGCTGCTGAAGTCCTGCTTCGCTCATCCATTCGGTGATCAAGCCGACCACCGGCTCGGAAGTATGGCCGAATTCAGTAGTCGAAGCCTCCGCCAGGCCAGCAGTGTTGCGAGCCCCCTCGATGCACGCCATCTGCATGCCAAGGCAGATGCCGAAGAATGGCACGTTGCGTTCGCGGGCAAAGCGGACCGCGGCGATCTTGCCCTCGCTGCCGCGCTCGCCGAACCCGCCGGGGACGAGAACGCCGTGGAGCGGCTCCAACTCGGCCGCGAGGTCGGCGCCTTCTTTCTCGAACACTTCGGCATCGAGCCAGCGGATGTTGACCTTGACGCGGTTCGCGATCCCGCCATGCACGAGCGCCTCGCGCAAGCTCTTGTAGGCGTCCTGGAGCCCGACATATTTGCCGACGACGCCGATCGTCACTTCACCTTCGGGATGGTCGACGCGGTCCATGATGTCCTGCCAGCGCGACAATTCAGGATCGGGCGCGTCGGTGATGTCGAACACCCGCAGGACTTCGCGGTCGAGCCCTTCATTATGATATTGCAGCGGGACGTCGTAGATCGAGCGCGCGTCGAGGGCCTGGATGACAGCACTTTGCGGAACGTTGCAGAACAAGGCGATCTTGGCGCGCTCGGCGACGGGGATCGGGCGCTCGGCTCGGCACAGCAATATGTCCGGCTGGATGCCATAGCTGGTCAGTTCGCGAACGCTGTGCTGGGTCGGCTTGGTCTTGAGCTCGCCCGCAGCGGCGAGGTAGGGCACGAGCGTGGTGTGGACGAACACCGACTGGCCGCGGCCAAGGTCGTTCCTGAGCTGACGGATCGCCTCGACAAAGGGGAGGCTTTCAATGTCGCCGACGGTCCCGCCGATCTCGCAAATGACGAAGTCGAGCCCGTCGGTATCGGCGAGCGCGAATTCCTTGATCGC
>JALYRC010000062.1 GCA_030855555.1 Pseudomonadota bacterium | reverse complement strand
AAAGGCCGATGAACAACACGATCGGCGGAACGGGGTTGGTGATGCACCACGACGAAATGTTACGAAAATTCACTTCGACTTCCTACTTTGCGCTGGACGCAACCCGGCGCGGCGCAACCTTTTGCCCCGGGTTGAGGAACGGACCGGCCGATTCGACCACTCGCTCCTGTCCGCCCAGACCTGACAAGATGCCAATCCCGCGCTCGCCGACTTCGCCGACCTTTATGGCCCTACGCTCGATCTCGTTCTTGGCATTGACGACATAGACGTAATTGCCCTTCGAATCGCTCAGAACGGCGCTTTGCGGGAGCACTGGCGCGGTCGTTGCGCCAGCGATGACTTCCGCCTCCGCAAACCCGCCCGGCCGAATTGACTGATCATAGGGAATGGCAATCCGCACTTCCCCCTGGCGTGACTGCGGATTGATGACTGGCGACACCTGCCAGATTCTGCCGGCGATGGTGCGCCCCGTTCCGATCGGCTTGACCGAAGCCGCCATCCCGACACGAACCTGTGACATATCCTGCTGTGGCAAGGCCGCGCGCATTTCCATCTCGCCCCCGGCTGCCAGCCGGAACAGCCCGCCCGCACCGGCGCTGACCACCTGGCCGACCTCAACATTGCGCGCCAGGATCAGCCCTGAGCTTGGCGCGCGGATATCAAGCCGGCCGATTCGCGCCCGGCTCGCGCCGAGCGTCGCTTGGGCCACTCGCACCCGCGCATTTGCGGCATCACGCGCCGCGCGCTTGCGGTCGAGGTCAGCCTTGCTGACGAAACCGCGCCCGACGAGTGACTCGCTACGCTGAAGTTCGTTTTGCGCGAGCGCGGCGTCGGCGCGCGCGGCCTGGATGGAGGCCGACAGTTGATTGGCTTCCTGCGACTGGACCGACCGATCGATGCTGGCCAGCACCTGGCCCTGACGGACCCAGCTTCCGGCATCGACATAGACATTGGACACCCGCCCGCCTTCGCCTGCAACCCCGACCGGTTCATCGCGCCGCGCGGCGAGTGCGCCCGACGCAGTGATGTTGCGGGCGACATCGCTGCGCCCGGGGACGACCACGGTCACCGTGGGAATCTGCCCGCCGCGGCCGCCCTTTGCCGTAGTCGCGGCGGCAGCGGGGTCGCCACTGCGCCCGAACAGGAAATAGGCGCCGGCCAGCGCCAGCGCGATTACCGCGAAGGCGATGATGAGCGTCCGCCGCCGCTTGCCGCGGTCGACGACTATCAGTCGTTCCGAAGGGTTGATCGTTCTTTCCCGGTTCATGCGAAGTTCTTCCCCGTCAGTGTCGTACTTACGACTCACATGCTGTGTTACACTCGTAAGGCACTCGCCGCAACTGCCCGCGCGCAAGTCCTGACAAAAGGCCTTTTCGACCAACGGCTGACCTGTCCCGGCGGACGGCCGTAGTTGCCAAGCGCGCCCGATCATGGTGCAATGGCGCCAAATGGCTCAATCGGTAAGGGAGTACACTGCGGATGTTCGAATCCAATAATTGGCTAATCGTCATTGTCGTCGGGGCTATTGCAGGAGGCATCGCGAAGCTGCTTATGCCCGGCAAGGACCCCGGCGGCTGCATTATCACGATCCTGCTCGGCATCGCCGGGGGCATGCTGGCCTATTTCATTGGTCAACAATTGGGCTTTGAGAGCACGAACAATGGTGTCGCCATCATCGGCTCGGTCATTGGCGCGTTCATCATCCTGTTCATCTATCGACTGATCGTGCGACGCCGACGCTGAGGCCCGCGCCGTTCGGCATGAAATCATCGTGCCGTGGTTCATCTGCGGCGCAAACACCGTGTCCGGGAGAGAAGAATGACCAAGACCATGCTGGCGCTGCTGATTGGCTGCGTTACGCTGCCCGCCTTCCCGGCTACCGCGCAGGATGCGGCCGCGCTTGCTCGCCCGATTACGGGGACACGCCTCGACGTAAGCGCGACGGGCAGCGTGACACGCGTGCCCGACTTGGCGATCATTTCCGCCGGCGTAGTGACCAGGTCGACGACCGCGTCGGGCGCGATTGCCGACAATGCGACGCGCATGGAGCGGGTTCGGGCGGCGCTCAAGCGCGCCGGGATTGCGGATCGCGACATCCAGACCAGCTCGATCAGTCTTAACCCCGACTATCGCTACGAGAATAATCAGCCGCCGGTGCTGACCGGATATCAGGCGTCGAACAATGTCACGGTAAAGTTTCGCGACATCCGTACGAGCGGCACGATTCTCGATGCGCTCGTTGCGCAAGGCGCCAACCAGATTAACGGGCCAAGCCTGACGATCGACAAGCCAGAAGGCGCCTATGACGAAGCCCGTGGCAAGGCGGTCCGTGCCGGCCGCGCCCGCGCCGAAATCTACGCGCGATCGCTGGGAATGAGAGTTACGCGCTTGCTTTCGGTGAGCGAGAGCGGCGGCTTTTCCCGGCCGCCGATGCCGATGTACAGCCGCGCCGAAAGTGCAATGGCGGCCGATGCCAAGACCAGTATCGATCCGGGCAGCCAGGATCTTGAAGTGACGCTGGCGATGAGCTTCGAGCTGCAATGATCAAAAAAAGGGCCGCCCGGTAATCCGGACGGCCCTCTCTTTACGTATCTGCTTCGCGTCTGAGCGCTTAGCGGACCGACCCGCGGCGAACGAGATTGACGATCGCCAGAAGGATGACCGCACCGAGCAGCGAGATCAGAAGGTTGGGAAGCGAGAAGTCGCCACTGGTGATCGATCCACCACCAAGCAGTGGCGCAAGCACGATCCCGCCAAGAATGGCACCAACGATGCCAACGACGATGTTAAGCAGGATGCCCTGCTGGCCATCGGTCTTCATGATGATGCTGGCCAGCCAGCCCAAGATACCCCCGACGATGATAATAATGATCCAGGTCATTGCGTTCCTCCTGTTCGTGGTCCCCCGTTCGAGCGGGACACCTTCCGGCATCAAGACGCATGATGCAGTTCGATTGTTCCGGATAAACAACGCTCTGTCTAGTGCTGGCCCAAGACGCAAAAGCGGGCCCGGCCGATGGATCGGCCGAGCCCGTAACGATGACTGCGTTTCGCTGCGCCTTAGTAACGCTGCTGGCGCTCGTATTGGTCGCGGTAATGCTTGATCCGCGTGACCCTCAGCCCGGGCATGCCCGAGCGATCGACGGCGCGCTGCCAGCTGGTGAATTCCTCCAGGCTAAGCGTGTAACGACGGCAAGCGTCATCGACACTCAGCAGTCCGCCGGCAACCGCCGCGACCACTTCGGCCTTGCGGCGAACGACCCAGCGTGTGGTGCTCGGCGCGGGCAACGAGTCCAACGTCAGCGATTCGCCGAGCGGACCGATGACCTGGGCTGGCCTGATTATCTGGTTTTCGAGCATCCAAATCCTCAATCACGTTAATTTGCGGTCGATAGCTGATTGTTAAACCGGAGCCCTTGCGAAAGACTGAAATGGGCTGGTTTCCAACTTCTTCATTTCTCCGAACCTTTGCTTAACCCTGTCGCGCCGAGCGGCCTGACGAAGGTACCGCGCAACGTCTTGCCGGCGTCGCGCCAGCCCTCATCTCCGGAGAGGAAAAGGGCCATTGCGTCGTAACGGTCGGGACCGTTGCGCGGCGGCTCGCCAGTCTTGCCGAGCAAGTCCTGCAGCTTCCCGCAGACCTCCCCTGCAGCCCTGATCTCGCCGTCATACTTCGACACGGCACGCCCCTCTAAACACTCCAGTTCATGAGAGGCTCTATCCGGACAGGGTGAATTTGGAGTAAAGATGCCGGCGATGTCGCCAAGTTTTCATCTCCGCACTGGGCCCAAGTCCGCTCGCATCGTCGTCGCCATGTCGGGCGGGGTCGACAGCAGCGTTGTCGCCGCGCTCGCGGCGAAGACCGGGGCAGAGGTGATCGGGGTCACGCTCCAGCTTTACGATCATGGCGAGGCGATCAAGCGCACCGGCTCCTGCTGCGCCGGACAGGACATCTATGATGCCAAGACCGTATGCGACCGGCTTGGCATTGCCCATTATGTGCTCGATTATGAAAGCCGCTTCCGCACGGGCGTGATCGACAAGTTCGCCGACGAATATGCCGCCGGGCGAACGCCGGTGCCCTGCTCCTTGTGCAACCAGGGGGTCAAGTTCGTCGACCTGATCGCCTTTGCGCGCGAGCTTGGCGCCGACTGCCTCGCCACCGGCCACTATGTGCGCCGGATCGAGCAGGCCGGGCGTATCGAACTATGGAAGGGCCGCGATCCGGCGCGCGACCAGAGCTATTTCCTTTACGGCACAACTGCGCACCAGCTCGATTTCCTGCGCTTCCCCTTGGGCGACCTGCCCAAGAGCGAAGTCCGGCGGCTGGCAGAGGAAGCCGGACTGGTCGTCGCCAACAAGCCCGACAGCCAGGATATTTGTTTCGTTCCCGACGGCGATTACGCCAGCCTGGTCAAGAAACTGCGCCCTGAGACCGCCGCCCCGGGCGACATTGTGAGCCTCGACGGCAGCAAGCTTGGCGAGCATCAGGGCGTGGTGCATTTCACCATCGGCCAACGCCGCGGGATCGACGTCGGCGGGCAGAAAGAGCCGCTCTACGTCGTGCGGATCGAGCCCGATGCCCAGCGCCTGGTAGTCGGCCCACGCCGCGCGCTTGCGGTCGGCGCAGCGAGCATCGCAGGGCTTAACTGGCTGGCCGAGGACCAGGTCGCCCTCCAAGCCAAGGTCCGCTCGATGGCCCGCGCCGTGCCCGCCAGCTGGGAGGCCGCCGAGGATGGCACGGGGCGCCTGACCTTCGCCGCCCCGGAATATGGCGTGGCACCCGGCCAGTCGGCGGTATTCTATGACGGGGAGCGCTTGCTCGGCGGTGGAATGATCACGACCACCGAAGCAATGAGGTTGGACGAAATCGTCGCTGCCTGATGGAGCGAAGTTGATGACTGGCCTTCTGAAAAAGGCCGGAAATTCCTCGAAGTTGATGCGGCAGCGCCAAAATCATCAACATTGTGACTTTCGTGACTTCGTAATCCGAGGAACGGTCGCCCAGCCTTTGACTTGCGCCGCCTTGCCACGCGGACCGGGGATATGACCGACCATCACAAAGAGCCAACTGCAAGCCAAGCAGTTAAAATCCTACATTGCGACTCTTTTTTCAGATCAGGCTGAGTCACTCGTCTGTCGCCGATCATGAACCCCACACACTAAGGGCCTCGGTGTCAGAATTAAAAAAGACCAAATGTTGACTTGGATCAAGTTCACTTTCTAATCAACCGCTTAGGTTGCCGCAGATTCGCTGCGCGTTGCTTGCGGAGAGCGTCGGGGCATAACGGATGAAAGATACTGAAAGCGCGGCCTATTTTTTCATCAGGGCTGAGCAGGAATCGGAAGCCGCGCGCGTTACGACCAACGCGCTAGCCGCGACGATCCACCTCAGTCTGGCCGAGCGCTACCGGGCCAAAGCCTACGCATGCGAAGAGGGCCAAAGGCTCAGACTAGTTCGCGACTAAACGCCACAGCCTTACGACGATGCAGGTAATTCTCGTCGAAACCCGCAATCTGCACGAGCTTCAACGGGTCCGTGATTAACAGATTTCCACGATGAATGGTCACGGCGCCTACGAGGCGGAGTTCCTTCAAGATACGGTTGACGTGGACCGGCGTCATCCCAAGCGCATCTGCCAAAACTATCTGGGAGATTGGGAAAGCAATCTCGTTGAGGCTGTTGATCGAGAAGGAACGAAGATAAAGCTCGCACATCAAGTGAGCGACGCGCTCGACGCTGTTTCGCCGCCCCATGCTCACGATCCATGCTCTCAAAATCCCCTCGTCGATGAGCTGGGACTTATACATCGCCCGCGCCACCGCGGGGTGGTCTTCAAGCAGTGCCTCCATGCGGTCGCCCGGAATGAGCGCAACTTCGCACAGTGTCAGGGCCTGAAGATTATGGTCCATTGCAGCAAGCATGCCCACGTGCAGGTCACAGCAATCTCCTGGCAAGAGGAATGCCATTATCTGCCGCGAGCCACTCGGCAATATCTTGTATCGGCACGCCCACCCCTTGAGAATCACGAACACCGGGCCGGGACGATCACCCTCCCTGATCATGTCCTGCTTGGATGCATAATCACGCGGCCGCGAAGTAAGCGCGGAAATTGCATCCGTGTCAGCGGAGTCTAATTCCGCAAGGTTCTTCAGTTTTTGAACGAAGTGGTTGGACATCGCAACCATCTACACCGCTCCACAGAATGCAAAATTGTCTATGCATATTATAGGAAGTTAAGAATTCTCGCAATGCGATGCGTTATAGACTTCGAACGTCATACGGTCTGACTGGGCTGCAAGCGCTCCCCGTTAGAAATACTTGAAACGAGCCCTGTATCAAAAGGCACATTTTCTTATGGATGGTTCAATCAACGGTGCGGGACACCACGGGCAATCGCATGGTCAAGCCGCATTGCTCTTGAGCGAAAGCCTGATGCACTGCCTCGTCGAAAAAGGCGTTATCTCGCGTGAAGATTTTGTCGAGATTGTCGAAGGGGCAGCCGAAGTCGAGGACGAACTCGTCGTTTTCAACGCGTCGGTGCCGACCGACGGAAACGGATCGCTTCTATACCCACTCGCGCACGCGTTTCGACGAGAACTCGACCGGTAGAGAGCGATGCCTGCACAAATCTCACTGATTAAAGATAATGTCGGATTGTATTGTAATCTAAGGCAGCTTATCGATCCCGACCCGTTAACTCCATCGTCTGATTGTTGGGCCAACGCGCTTTAAGAAGCTGGCGCCCCCGCTCACAAGTCGGGAGATTGTCGTGCACGCGCTAATAATCGAAGACGAATCCCTGATTGCGATGGCGATCGAGGATTATTTGCGCGAACTCGGATTTACCAGCTTTGACCTCGCACCATGCCCGCAAAGCGCGATTTCCGCTGCTGCAGATCGTTGTCCGGATTTGATTACATCGGATGTGCAATTGAAACCCGGATGCGGCATCAGCACCGTCCTCACCATTTGCGAAGGCATAAACATTCCGGTGATATTCATTACCGGCAACGTGGCGGACGTCAGGCGTCGGTTGCCGGAGTGTCGCGCATTGACCAAGCCATTTTCAGCCCAGCAGTTGGCCGCGGCTGTGCATGAGGTTCTAGGTTAGCCGCTCCCCGGCAATGCGCCTGGGACTGTCATTAGGCAGGCAAGGTCGTACACCCTAAGTCGCACGCGAAATTGTGCAGCCTATAAAAGCGCATTCCCATTCAGGTACGCCTTGCTACAAAGGCACATGAAAAAAATCATCCTCCCCGCGCTCACCTTGTTTCTGCTTTCCGCCTGCGCCACCGTGCCAACCGAGCCAATGACCATCGCCGGTCCCGATTTCCTGGCGCGCAATGCTGCGGTCAAGCGAGTCATGACGACGGCGAGCGGGTTGCAATATTATGTGCTCAAGTCCGGGCCGAAGACCGGTCGCTCGCCGGTCGACGGGGACACGGTGACGTTCGATTATGAGGGCAAACTAACGACCGGCGAGACCTTCGACAGCAGTTTCGCACGCGGCACTCCATTGACCGGCGGGGTGGGCGATTTCGTGCCCGGTTTCACCGAAGCACTGAAATTAATGAAGCCCGGCGATGACTGGATCATCTGGATCCCGCCGACGCTCGGCTATGGCGAGCGCGCGACCGGACCGATCCCGGCGAACAGCGTGCTGCGCTTCAGGATGGCGCTGCACAGCGTGACTCCAGCGACGGCGACTGCCCCCTAGCGCATCAGGCCTGCAGCGCGCAGGGCGTCCTCGATTACTCCGCCGACGCCGGTAGCGCGTGGCGGAGTGGCAACGGGCCGCGCGCCTGGCTTCGGCAAGGCACTGACCTGTGCTGGCGTAGCGGCCGCCGGCCGAACCGCTTCGACGCGGTCGGCTTGTTTGATGGGTTTTCCGGTCAGGCCCCAGGCGCTGGCAATGCGGCTGGTCGAGCAGATCCCGGCCTCGAGCATGTGGGCCCCGGCCTTGCCGCAGTTCGCCTCGCCGCGAGTTGCGAGCGGGGTGCCGTGGCCCATTCCGTTGATGTCGAAGCGCTCGATCGCAACGCGTCCCGAGGCATCGCGCCAGACCGTGCGCTGGTGGCCGTCGACCCGATCGACCTCGCCAGCCGCGGTGAGCCCGATAAGGTCTTTCCACTGATCGACGATAATCGCGGCATTGGCCGGCACGACGGTGCCGTCGGCGGTCCCGTGCCACACCGAAAGGGTCGGCCAAGGCCCGTCATGGTCCGAGGCATTGGCAATCTTGTTAGCCAGCGCGCGGCGCGACGGCATTCCCTGCCCGCGCATGCGCTCGAGCGCCTGCGGCACATTGTCGGCGACCCCATAAGGCAGGCCGGCAATGATCGCCCCGCCAGCGAATAGTTCGGGGTAAGTGGCAAGCATGGCGGCGGTCATTGCTCCACCCGCCGAGAGTCCGTTGATGAACACCCGTGCCGGATCGAGATCATGACTTGCGACCATATGGCGGACCATTTGGGCAATCGATGCCGCCTCGCCTTGCCCACGGCGAATGTCGCCCGACGAGAACCAGTTGAAGCACAGATTGTGATTATTGGCGCGCGATTGCTCGGGGAAGAGCAAGGCGAAGCCGAAGCGGTCGGCAAGTTCGGACCAGCCGCTGCCTTGGTCGTAGGCCGCGGCACTTTGGGTGCAACCGTGGAGCACGACGACCAGCGGCGCGCCGGGCGCGAGCGTCGCCGGGGAGTAACAATTGGCGACAAGGCCCCCGGGATTGCTGCCGAATGCGGTCATCGTCTCCAGCCGGCCCGAGCTACCGCCCCCCGGGGCAATGCCTAGCGTTTCCATTCTGGCCATCGCCGCTGCAGAAGCGCGGCGCAATTTGTTCAGACGCGCAACGGTCGGTCCAAGGCGGCGCATGGTTAAGTCCTTTTCACATGGCCGGTACGGCGCATCAGCTATTCACCCGGATGGGTTATGCTGCAGTGCAACAATAAATGGGCAAGGAGTCGGTTCCGTGCAAGGGCCGATTATCCTTGGCGCTGGTTCAAAGCCTGAAGCGGCCCTCGATGACCGTGACCGCCTGCCCGCCGAGCAGCACCCGATCACCGCGCAGCTCGCATTCGATGTAGCCTGAGCGCTTGCTCGCCTGAAGCGCGGTGAAGCGCCCGCGGCCAAGCCGGTTTGCCCAGAACGGCACCAGCGCGGCGTGAGCGCTGCCAGTCACCGGATCCTCGTTTATGCCGTGGAAGGCAGCGAAGACGCGGCTCGCGATATCGCTGGTGTCGCCCGGAGCAGTCACGATCACCAGCCGGTCGATCGGACGCAAGGCGGCGAAGTCAGGGCTGACCGCGCGCACTGCCGCCTCGTCCGCAAGGAGGACGATTGCCGCGCCATTGCCGCCTCGGCTGAGGAAAACCGGCCCGGTGACGCCGAGCGCGTCGAGCAAGCCGGGCTCCTCGCCCTCCTCGACCGGATAAGCGGGCAGGTCGAGCCAATATTTACCGTCCCGGCGGGTGACGCCGAGGATCCCGGAGCGGGTCGCGAAGCGGATTGCGTCCTTGGTCATCAGCACGTGCGCGCTTGCCAGCGTGGCGTGGCCGCACAGGTCGACCTCGACCGTCGGAGTGAACCAGCGCAGGTCAAAGTCCGCCTCCCCGCCTTCGATTGCGACCGTGAAGGCGGTCTCGCTGAGGTTATTCTCCGCCGCAATGGCCTGGAGGATGGCGTCGGGGAGCCATGAATCGAGCGGGATCACCGCCGCCGGATTGCCCTCGAACGGCGCGGTAGCGAAGGCATCGACCTGGAAGAAGGGCAAATCGGTCATGGCATGGTCTCGGTCAAATGGCTTGGAAGCATGGTTTCGCGGTCGGTGTGCCCGGCGGGGTCGAGGTGGATCAATATCTCGGTCCCCGGAAAGCGCTTCTGGAGCGCCAGATCGACCACATCGATCCGGTCATGCGCCTGCCGCACCGTCCAATCCGCCGGGACCCAGACATGAAACTGGACGAAATGGTTCGATCCGCTGGTGCGCGTACGCAGGTCGTGAAGGCCGGCAAGCTCGGGATATTCGGCCGCGGCGGCAAGGAAAGCAGCACGCTGCGGCTCGGGCCATTCGCGGTCCATCAACTGGTCGATGGCGCGGCTCGACGCGCGCCACGCGCCGACCAGCAGCCAGCCGGCGATGACCAGTGCGAACAGCGCGTCGGCCCCTACCAGTCCGGCGAACTGGTCCAGCACCAAGGCGGCGATCACCGAGGCGTTGAGCAGCAGGTCGGACTGATAGTGGACGCGGTCGGTTGCAATGGCGACCGAGCCGGTGCGCGCGACGACGTGACGCTGGTAGGAAATAAGCAGCAAGGTCGCCGCCATTGCAACCAGCGAGACGCCGATGCCAAGCTCGGCAGCACCGGTTTGGGCTCCTGCCGCCAGCCGCTCGAGCGAGCGATAGCCGATCCACCCCGCCGAGACGGTGATCAGTACAGTCTGGAACAAGGCAACGAGCGCTTCGGCCTTGCCGTGGCCAAAGCGATGGTCGCTATCGGCCGGCAGCGCCGCAATCCGCACCCCGGTTAGAGTGACGAGACTGGCTATGAGATCGAGCGCGGTGTCGGCCATGCTGCCGAGCATTGCCATCGATGCGGTCGAATAAGCCGCCCACGCCTTCAGCCCAAACAGTGCAAGCGCAACGCCGACACTGGCAATTGCGGCGCGCGTCGCAAGCTTCGAGCGCTCGCTTTGCTGTTGGATATATTCGCTCACGGGTAGAGCAGGCCTTCGCGCCATCCGTCGCCAATGCGTTCGAACAACCGCCGTTCGTGGAGGCGAGCCTCGCGGTCGTTCCAAAACTCGATCTGCTGCGGCGTGACGCGGAAGCCCGACCAGCGCGGTGGGCGCGGGATGTCGCTCGCGCCGAACCGCTCGCGCATTGCCTCGACCCGCCCTTCGAACGTGGCACGGTCGGGCAAGGGACGCGACTGGTCGGAAGCCCATGCTCCAAGCCGGGAATCGCGGCCGCGCGATGCGAAATAGGTGTCCGCCTCGCTGTCGCTGACCGCGCTGACCGGCCCTTCAATCCGCACCTGGCGGCGCAGCGACTTCCAATGGAACAGCAGGCTGGCGTTGGGGTTGTCCGCAAGCTCGGCGCCC
>JALYRC010000052.1 GCA_030855555.1 Pseudomonadota bacterium | reverse complement strand
GTCAAAGCGTTTGGACCGTCACCGTCGCGGTGAACGGCCGATCGTCGCCAGGGCCTCGAACCTTCCTGAAGCTGCAACCCGGTCAGCCAGATTCGCGCTGCTGAGCAGAGCTTCCATTCGCTGTTTTCCAAGAGAAAAATGGTGGGCGTGGCAAGGATTGAACTTGCGACCCCTGCGATGTCAACACAGTGCTCTACCACTGAGCTACACGCCCACCCGGTGGGTCGCCGCCAAAGCAAACTCTGGTGGGCGACCCGGGGAAATCAGCCGGACCGAAAGCGGGTCCGACGCGACATCTGCGCGGCCTTTAAGCGGCCAGCCTTATTCTCGCAAGTGGCAAAGAAGTGCGCAACCGATCCTAAGCCGCGCGGTTACAGGCGGCCGTGCTGATCTTCGGTCTGGAACATGCGATCGACTTCGGCGACCAAATCTTTCAGGTGGAACGGCTTGGACAGCAATTTCGCTTCCGGTGCCGTGCGGCCACCCTGAAGTGCGACTGCGGCAAAGCCGGTGATGAACATCACGCGGATCGCCGGGTCGATCGCGCTGGCCTTCTGGGCAAGCTCGATCCCGTCCATCTCGGGCATGACGATATCGGTCAGCAGCAGGTCGAATCTGCCCGGCTCGATCAACGGCATCGCCTCGGTGCCGCAGCCGACGGCTTCAACGTCATAGCCGACGCGCTGCAGCGCGCGCTGCAGATACTCACGCATCGACGTATCGTCTTCGGCAAGGAGAATTCGGATCATCACCACACCAATATGAGCCCATCGTTTAATATTTTCCACCCATTTGAGGCGCTTCACTTGATTGATGTCCGAAAATAGTACGGTTAGAGTCTCGCATGACCCTACTGCCGCCGCTTTCCCCGGCCCACGCATCGCGACTGGTTGAGGTCATTGCCGGCCGCGGCGGACCGGTCCTGCTCTCGGTTCCTCATAGCGGGCGCGACTATGACGCCGCTTTGCTTACGCACTCGCGTCTCGGCCGGGCAAGCCTCGAGCGCCTTGAGGATCCCCTCGTCGACCAGCTTGTGGCTGGCGTGATCGATCGCGGGGCCGGCGCAATTATCGCCCGCGCCCCGCGCGCCCTTATCGATGTCAATCGCGGCCTCGCCGAGCTGGCTCCGGCCGCGATCAGCGGTCGCCACGGCGAGGCGCCCACGGCTCGGGCGCGCGCTGGCCTTGGCGTCATTCCGACTCGGATCGCCGGACTTGGCGAATTATGGCGCGGCCCGATTAGCGAGGCCGAGTTCGACCAGCGCGTGGTATCGATCCACAAACCCTACCATGACGCCCTGGCCGCGCAGTTGGCGCTGATGGCCGAAAGCTGGAGCGACGTGCTGCTGCTTGACTGTCACTCCATGCCGCCGCGTCCGGAGGGTGTGAGTATAGTCGTTGGTGATCGCCACGGAACCAGCGCTGCTCCCTGGCTTATCGATGCGACCGAAGCAATTGCGCGGCGGTGCGGGTTCACCGTGGCGCGCAACCAGCCGTACGCAGGCGGCCACGTGGTCGAGCGCCACGGCCGTCCGAAGAATGGCATTCATGCGCTCCAGATCGAAATTGACCGATCCACTTACTGTCAGCGCGATTTGCGCACCCCGGGCCCTGGCTTTGACCGAGTGGCAATGCTGTTCGAAACCCTCGCAAGTGAACTCGGCGCGCTTCTACGGCCCCGCCTGGCGGAAGCTGCGGAATAAGCGGTAGGTCCCAAGAAAAAGGCCACTCCGGTCATGCCGGAGTGGCCAAGGTTCAGGTAGGAGCCGCACCGGACGAGTATGCGGCACCGCCGCTCGCCGCTTCCAAAGAAGCGCGGCGCGGCGGGACCCAATTGAAGTGGGTGGCTGAAGGCCGTGGTGCAAGCTGCCGATAGTTCGGTCCGCCGCGCCGTCGTCACGCTTTGGCGGTCTCGCCCTCGGCAGCGCCATTCAGCTTCGCTGCTTCGCCATTCGTGCCTCCGGCGAGGCTGGCCGCCGTCACGCCCTGTGGCCCGCTACCTTGGGCGACGTGGCGCGCGAAGATGTCGCGCACCAGCGCCAGCGAGAAGAGATGCGCCATCACGAGCGCAAGCGTGCCGCTTTGATTCATCTTGCGCAGCTCGTCGCCGCGCAGGTCGCGAAACTTCGCTTCGTCGACCATCTGGAACCCGCGGTAGACGAACGGCTGATCGCTATTCTCGGGCTGGATGGCGACTTCGCCGTCCATCAGCAGGCCCATGCCCTGCAGCTCGGCCATGAACGCGCCGGTGCGCTGGCCAGCTTGTTCGAACTGCTCGCAGAACGCGAGGATATCGTTCGTCGATTTGGACGGATTCTCGCCGTCGAACAAAGCGTCGCCGTCATCGAAATTGCCGATCGCCTCGGCCGTCGGGTCAAAGCACAATGACAATTGGTCGGTCGTCTCCGTCAGCCGCGCAAGCATGAACGGATAACGGCGCACATAAGCGGGAACATATATATTGCTGTCGATCAGCTTGTCTTCGGCATCGAAAAAGGTGTTCGCGCCTTCGTGAAGGCCCATCAGTGCAAGCGGCACAGGCTGGTCCCCGGCCGAAAAGATGATTGGAAAAAAGCGCCCGGCGAGCATGAACTCATCGACCGTGACCGGGACGGCATGCGCCTGATTCACGCCCGGGATGGTCGCAATGCGCCGCGCCTTCATCTCGCCATGTGCCTGGCGGCTGAGGGGTTCGAGACCGCGATAGAGCAACGGCAGATTAGTGGGCGCCTGAGTGGCCATTGGGAACTCCTGAACGTGGCGGCGGGGCTCGACGATTCCGTGCGAGCGCCGCTGTGAATTAAGCGCGATGGCTCTAGAAGCGGTCGCTTCGTTGCGCAAGCCGCGCAAGTTCATGGCATGTTCAACCCACGGTCCGCTATCCGTAGGCATGATGCTTCCCTCTCCCTTTGTTGCACTGTTCGTGAGCCTTGCGGCTTGGCATGGCGCCATGTGGGATTCGGGCCAGGCAGTGCAGCGCATGATTGTCCGGGACGAGATCATCCTCAACGTGCCAATTGCACAGCGTCGCCGGCCAGGTCTGGTGTGGGTCGAGCGAAAGGGCCCCAAGTGCGTGTCGTCGGAAATGATTGCGGGTGCGGCGATGGCCAGCCAGGCAAGCATTGACTTCGTAATGCGCGATCGAAGCCGCGTCCGCGCAGAGTTCGACAGCAATTGCGCGGGCCTCGATTTCTACGGCAGCTTTTATATCGAGCCGCAGGATGGCTCGGTCTGCGCGAAGCGCGAGGAGATACGCTCGCGTGCCGGCTCGACATGCCGAATCGAACGTTTCCGGCGCCTCAAAGCAAAGTATAAGCGCTAGGCTTTCCTTGACATTTTAGCTCATGAAGGGTTAGCCGCGCGGGCGGCCGGTGCAATTCGCCTGCGCCCTGTAACTTTCCGGAACCCTGCATGTCCTTTGCCGATCTCGGCCTTTCTGACCCCTTGCTGCGTGCCGTAACCGATTCCGGCTACGACATACCGACGCCAATTCAGAAGGGCGCCATTCCCCCGGTGCTGATGGGCAAGGACCTGATTGGCATCGCCCAGACCGGGACCGGCAAGACCGCAAGCTTCGTCTTGCCAATGATCGACATCTTGTCGGAGGGCCGCAGCCGCGCGCGCATGCCGCGCAGCCTGATCCTCGAGCCGACCCGCGAACTGGCCGCGCAAGTAGCTGAAAACTTCGTCAAATATGGCAAATATCACAAGCTCTCGATGGCCTTGCTGATCGGTGGCGTTCAGATGGGCGACCAGGTCAAGGCGCTCGAAAAGGGTGTCGATGTGCTGATTGCGACGCCCGGGCGGCTGATGGATTTGTTCGGACGCGGCAAGATCATGCTCAACGGCTGCGATCTGCTCGTCATCGACGAGGCCGACCGCATGCTCGATATGGGGTTCATCCCCGATATTGAGGAAATTTGCTCGAAGCTTCCCAAGAGCCGCCAGACATTGCTGTTCTCGGCAACCATGCCGCCGCCAATCCAGAAACTGGCGGCCAAGTTCCTGACGGACCCCAAGACGGTCGAGGTCGCCCGCCCGGCGACCGCTAATGTCAACATCGACCAGCGGCTCGTCACGGTTCCAAACGCCGCCAAGAAGCGCGACGCCTTGCGCAATATCCTGCGCGAGGACGGGTTCCGGAATGCGATCATCTTTTCCAACAAGAAGGTCACCGTCCGCGACCTTTACACTAGTCTCAAGCGCTCGGGCTTCTCGGTCGGCCAGATCCAGGGCGACATGGACCAGGGATCGCGGATCGCCGAATTCGATCGCTTCAAGAAGGATGAAATAACTATCCTCGTCGCCTCCGACGTTGCCGCGCGCGGGCTCGATGTGAAGGGGGTTAGCCACGTCATCAACTTCGACGTGCCGTGGCAACCGGATGATTATATCCACCGCATTGGCCGCACCGGCCGGGCGGGCATGAAGGGCATTGCTTACACGCTGGCCACCCGCGAAGACTCCGAAGCCATTGCTGCGATCGAGAAGTTGACTGGCTTCAAGATCAACCGCGTTGATAGCGAAGGTGGAAGCGCCGCGCCCTCCGTCGATCGCGCCCCTGCAGGTGAAGCCGCCGCTCCGGCTGAGCAGGAAGAAGCCAAAGCGCCCCGCTCGCGCAGCCGGACGCGTGCACGCCCGCGTGCGGAGGCGACTGAGGCCGCGCCTACCGATGAGGCGCCGGTCAAAACCGAGGCCGAAACCAAGCCACAGCCCAAGCGGGCGTCGCGCTCCGCTGAAGCCAAGGCGGAGAAAAAGCCCGAACCCGCGCCTGCTGCCGCCAAGGCGGAACCGGGTCCCGCTCCGGCCCCCGCCCCGGCTGCCGCAATCAAACCTCCGGAAGATATCGTCGAAGCCTGGAACGGGCCGGTGCCATCGTTCCTGTCGCTGAGCGCTCTTTAGGTTTTCGCGGCGCGATAGCGGTCAAGGAAGGCTGCGGCATCCGCCGCGAAGCGCTGTCCGGCAATGGCATCGCGCAAGCCCTGCATGAGCCGCTGATAGAAATACAGATTATGCTCGGTCATTAGCATCGCCCCCAATATCTCGTTCGACCGGACAAGGTGGTGGACGTAGGCTCGCGAATAGGATGAGCAGGCCGGGCACCCGCAGCCTGTTTCGATCGGCTCCTGGTCCTCGGCAAATCTCGCGTTGCGGATATTGATTGGCCCATCCGCGGTGAATGCTTGGCCGGTGCGCCCAGAGCGGGTCGGGAGCACGCAGTCGAACATATCGACCCCGCGCCGCACTGCTTCGACAATATCGTCGGGCTTGCCCACGCCCATCAAATAACGCGGGCGGGCAGTTGGAAGCATGTCGACCGCGTAATCGAGCACCCCGCACATCGCCTCATGCCCCTCGCCTACCGCAAGCCCGCCAACCGCATATCCGTCAAATCCTATTTCTAGCAGCGCGTCGCTGGACCGCTGGCGAAGGGCAGCGAACATCGAACCCTGTTGGATTCCGAACAAAGCGGCGTTCTGGGCATGATCGACGCCTTCTTCGAAACCGTCGCGGGATCGCTTGGCCCAGCGCATCGATCGCTCCATCGACTCCTCGGCTTGCTGCTCGGTCGCCGGGAAGGGCGTACATTCGTCGAACGCCATGACGATGTCGCTGCCAAGCAGGCGCTGGACCTCAATCGAGCGTTCAGGGGTAAGCATATGGCTCGACCCGTCGAGGTGGCTCTTGAACTTGACCCCAGCCTCGCTCTTCTTGGTCAACTCGCCAAGGCTCATCACCTGGTATCCGCCACTGTCGGTTAGGATCGGGCGGTCCCAGTTCATGAACTTATGCAAGCCCCCCAGCCTCGCCAGCCGCTCAGCGCCGGGGCGAAGCATGAGGTGATAGGTATTGCCCAGCAATATATCGGCGCCCGATGCCCTCACTCCTTCGGGCTTGACCGCCTTGACCGTCGCAGCAGTTCCGACCGGCATGAAGGCGGGCGTGCGGATCTCGCCGCGACGCATGGCAATCACGCCGGTCCGGGCGGCGCCATCGGCTGCGGAGATGGTGAAGTTGAAACGGGTCATGACGGCGCGCCTCCTAGCGCCTCGTTCGGCACGCGGCTACAGGCGCGCGATGATCGATCCCTGGATTATCACCGCCTTGACGGCCACCGCTGTGCTGACCGGGTTCATTGACGCAATCGCTGGCGGCGGCGGGCTGATCATGATGCCTGCCCTGCTGTTCGCCGGAGTGCCGCCAATCGAAGCGCTTGGAACCAACAAACTCCAGTCGATGTTCGGCACGGCCACCTCCTTCCGCAATTTCGCCGCCAAGGGCCTGGTCGACTGGCGCGCCCATAAGAGCACGATCGCTCTGGTGTTCGTCGGCGCAAGCATTGGCGTGATCGCCGTCCAGTCTATCGACCCTGGCGCGCTTCGCCTCATCATTCCCATGTTGCTGATCGCGGTCGCGCTGTACGTCATCGCTAGCCCGCGAATGAGTGACGAAGCTGCACAGGAGCGCATCGGGGCACGGGGCTATGCACCGATTGCGGGCGCAATCGGTGCTTATGACGGGTTTTTCGGACCGGGCACCGGGAGCTTCTTTACCGCAAGCCTGGTGGGGCTTCGCGGACTCGGCCTGACCCGCGCCACTGCACTAACCAAGTTGTTCAACCTCACCAGCAATGTCGCGAGCGTCCTATTCTTCGCACTTGGCGGCAAGATCTTATGGTTGCTCGGCCTGTCCATGGCCGCGGGGGCGATGCTCGGCGGCTACATCGGAAGCCACACGGCAATGCGGTTCGGGGCAAAGGTCATTCGGCCGTTGCTGGTGACGCTCTCGCTCGCGCTCACCGCACGATTGCTGTGGACCTACTTCGCGGCCTGAGCCTAAGGCGGCCCCGTGCAGATCACCAGGCTACCCCGCTTCATCTTCATCGTCGGCGCCCCGCGCTGCGGCACGACCACGCTTGCCGCCTATTTGAAGGAACATACGCGGATCTGCTATCCGCTGGTCAAGGAGCCGCACTTTTTCCTCCAGCATGACACCCGCGAGCTCGACGCGGCGGCGCTTCGTGAACTGGTCGAACGCGAATATCTCGACCGTTACTACGCCCAATGCGGGAAGGACCGCGACACCGGCGTCGATGGGTCGGTATCCTACCTTTACGCGCCCGATCATCTCGTCCCAGCACTCAGCCTTTGGCCCGATGCCAAGTTCGTGATCGCCCTTCGGGATCCAATGACGATGCTGCCCTCGCTCCACGGGCGCCTCAAATATACCGGCGACGAGACAATTGACGCATTCGAGGATGCCTGGGCGGCAATCCCCGAGCGCGCCGCGGGCAAGCGCATCCCGCGTTCCTGCCTCGAGCCGCGCTGGCTGCGCTATGATGAAGCCGGCAAATTCGGCACCTGTGTCGAGACATTCTTCGCCACGATCGGACGCGAGCGCTGCTTTATTTCCCTGTTCGACGATCTGATTGCCGACCCCGAGCGCCAATATCGGGCGATGTGCGACTTCGCCGGGATCGAACCCTTTCCCGGCACCAACTTCAAGCCACGCCGCGAGAGTCGGGGTTTTCGCTACGGCTGGCTTCAGCGACTGCTCAAGCGCCCTCCGGTTTTTGCGCGCGACTATCTCGCGGGCCAGAAATTCGCGCAGCGCGGACGCGACCTCGACACGCCCGAGCGCGACGACAAGGTCAGTGGAAAGATTTTCTCAGTGCGCAAGCGCATCCTGCGCTGGAATCGGATCCCAATGCAAAAGCGGCCGATCCCCGTTGGGGTGCAGCGCGACATTCGCGAACGGCTCAAACCCGAAATCGACAAGCTGGGAATCTTGATCGGGCGCGACTTGTCCCATTGGCTCGAAATTCGCGAGGGACGTTTAGGGTAACAATAAAGACGCGTCGCCATAGCTGTAGAAGCGATACTCTTGCGCAATGGCGTGCGCATAAGCGGCCTGCATCCTGTCCAGTCCCATAAGCGCCGAAACGAGCATGAACAAAGTGGATTTGGGCAGGTGGAAATTGGTCATCAGGCCGTCGACTGCGCGGAAACGATAGCCTGGGGTGATGAAAATCGCGGTATCGCCTTCGAACGGCTCGATCCGGCCATCCTCCGCGGCCGCGCTTTCCAGTAGGCGAAGCGAGGTTGTCCCCACCGCGATCAGCCGCCCACCCGCCGCTCGGAAGCCATTGAGGCGCTCTGCGGTCGCCTGATCGATACGGCCCCACTCGGCATGCATGCGATGGTCGGCGGTGTCGTCCACCTTGACCGGAAGGAAGGTCCCCGCGCCAACATGGAGGGTGAGCGTTTCGCATGCGATCCCCCGCGCATCGATTGCTGCGATCATTGCTTCGGTGAAGTGGAGTGCTGCGGTGGGCGCTGCTACGGCACCGCCCTCGCGCGCGAACATGGTCTGGTAGTCGATCGCATCGTCCGCATCCGTCGGGCGCTTCGAGGCAATGTAGGGCGGGAGTGGCATGCGACCCGCGCGATCGAGCAGGACTTCGACCGGCTCATCACCGCCAAACTCGAACAGGATCGCGCCGCTTTCGTCACGCTCAACCGCAGTCGCACTCACTTCGTGGCCGAATTCCACGACATCGCCGTCGCGAACACGCTTCGCATTGCGGACGAATGCCCACCAGGAACGAAGCCCGGCGCGCTTGTGCAGCGTCACGCCGACGTTGGCCGCTCCGCGAACCCCTTCGAGTTGTGCTGGAATGACCCGCGTGTCGTTGAACACGAGCACGTCCCCGGGGCGGAGCATGGCGGCGAGGCCAGTGACCCGCCGGTCGCTTAGCCGATCGTCCTCGACGACCAACAAGCGCGCCGCGTCGCGCGGGCGGGCTGGACGAAGGGCAATGCGTTCGGATGGCAGGTCGAAGTCGAACTGGTCGACCTTCATGGCTTGGTCGGGGCAGCTCCGGCGGCGGCTGCAGCCGTTATGGCGGGGGGCGCCGGCAGTGGTCCGCCAATCGTTGCCCGGACGATTTTTGTTGGCTCGGCGGGTGGCTCACCGATAGCGATCCCGTCGACCGCCGCCATTCCCTCCGCGACACGACCGAAGCCAGTATATTTATGGTCAAGCTTGAAGGTCGGTGCGAGGACAATGAAGAATTGGCTGTTTGCACTGTCGGGCGCCTCGGAGCGGGCCATCGATAAGACGCCGCGCAGATGCGGCAGGTCACTGAACTCGGCGGCCAAGTCAGGAAGTTTCGAGCCTCCCTGCCCAGTCCCTTCCGGATCGCCGCCCTGCGCCATGAAACCGGGGATCACCCGATGGAAACTCAGACCATTGTAGAAGCCTTGGCTGGTCAGCTGCTGGATCCGATAGACGTGCCGCGGGGCAATGTCGGGGCGCAGCTGAATGACCACCTTGGCGCCGGTCGAGAGCTCGATCGTCCAGCGATTGGCGGGGTCGGCAACCACGGCCGCAGGCGCGACAAGCGACACCGTCGGCGCAGGCGGAACCGGAGCCGGCTTGGCCGCCATCAAGGCAAGGGCCATCACTGGACTGGCCAACCACGCCTTGCTCGCCACATTCTTCAGCCGCATCATTTGTGCTCCTAATCCCGCTCGAGGCGCCGCGCCACGTCCGCGGCTACCCCAGGCGTAACGAATTTGTCGATCGCGCCGCCATAGCGGGCGATTTCTTTCACCAGCCTTGACGCAATCGGCTGAAGGCCGACGTCGGCCATCAGGAAGACCGTCTCAATGCGGTCGTTAAGCTGCTGGTTCATCCCCGCCATTTGATATTCATATTCAAAGTCCGCCACCGCGCGCAGCCCGCGCAGGATCAGGCTCGCGCCTTCGCGTTCGGCGAAGTCCATGAGCAAGGAATCAAATTCCACCACCGACACGCTTTCCAAGTCGGCAACTTCGCGCGCAACCATTGCCAGCCGTTCCGCGACCGAGAACATCGGCGATTTCGCCGGATTGGTGGTGACTCCGATCACCAGCTTGTCGACGAGGTGAGCCCCGCGGCGGATGATGTCGAGATGCCCGAGTGTGAGCGGGTCGAAGGTTCCCGGATAAACGCCGATGCGTTGGCGGTTGGTCATCAGCGGTCCCTTGCTTCGACGAAATAAGCGATCGAGCGGAGCAGGTCAGCTTCAGCTCCGTGGTGGCCGAGATGCTCGATTGCCTGGGCGACCAGCATTGCGCATTGCTTTCGAGCGCGCTCCTCGCCCATCAGGCTTACGAAAGTCGCCTTGCCCGCCTTAGCATCCTTGTAGAGACGCTTTCCAGCCAAGGCTTCGTCACCATCATGATCAAGCAGGTCGTCGGCGATCTGGAAGGCAAGCCCGATGTCACGCGCATAGCCGCGGTAAGGGGTTCGTGCGCGCGGATCGATGCGCCCCATGATACAGCCGGCCTCGACGGCATATTCGATGAGCGCTCCGGTCTTCAACCGCTGGAGCCTACTAATCGCGCCAAGGTCAAGCGTCTCGCCTTCGGCGCGCAGGTCCAGCATCTGCCCACCAGCCATTCCGTGCGGCCCTGAAGCGCGGGCGAGTTCGAGCACTAGGTCGGCACGGACAAAGGGATCCTCGTGGGTCGCGACGTCGCTCAATATTTCGAAGGCCAAATCATGGAAGCAGTCCCCCGCGAGCACTGCCGTGGCGTCGTCATAGGCCTTGTGGACGGTCGGCTTGCCGCGGCGCAAATCGTCATTATCCATGCAGGGCAGATCGTCGTGGATGAGCGAATATACGTGAATCGCCTCGATCGAAGCACCGGCGCGGATCGCGCGGTCTTCGTCTACCCCGAACAGTTTCGCAGCAGCGACCGTCAGCAAGGGACGAAGCCGCTTGCCACCGCCGATGCCGGCATGGCGCATTGCCGCGAACAATTGGTCGCGGCCATCGCCGGGGTCTGTGAGATAGTGTCCGAACAACTCATCGACCGCGCTTGAAACGCGTGCGCTCTCCGCTTGGAGGTCTACTTCCCCCATGCTGCGTTCAGTTTGCATCGAAGCTTGTAGTGCCGATCGGCTTGCCCTCGGCATCAAGCGAAATCTGGTCGATCCGGGCCTGCGCCGCCTTCAGCCGAGACTCGCAATGGCGCTTGAGCCGGTCGCCGCGCTGGTAAAGCTCGATCGACTCGTCGAGTGGCGCAGTCCCGGCTTCGAGGCTGCGGACGATGGTTTCGAGCTGGGCAAGCGCTGCTTCGAACGAAAGCGCCTCAATCTCGGGTTCGTCCATTGGTAGCTCCTACGCCGTGGCGGCAATCAACGCTTGAACGGATCCTTGATTCCCGGAACGATTTCGTCCGAGGTGTCGGTGCCGTCGGCGGCGGCAATCGCAGCCTCGGCATCGCGCGCATGCTGCTCGCGCTCGGCACGAAGCTCCGTGATCAAGGCCTCGCGATCGCCGTCAAGGCGAGTATCGACGCGCGCTTCCATGCCAGCGGCTTTTTGCGCCTTGGCGATCGCCGCGTCGAGTTCGCGCTGCGAGGTAAGACCAAGGGTGACCGGATCCTTGGGCGTGATGTTGGCCATGTTCCAGTGGGTCCGGTCGCGGATCGCGGCGATCGTCGTCCGCGTCGTTCCGATCAGCTTAGAAATCTGGCCGTCGCTCACTTCGGGATGATTACGAATGATCCAGTTAATGCCGTCGGGCTTGTCCTGGCGCTTCGAGACTGGCGTGTAGCGCGGCCCCTTGGTGCGCCGCACCGGATCGGGCTCCTTGTGCATGGTCAGCCGATAATCGGGATCTGCAGCGCCCTTTTCGATCTCTGCATGGGTCAGCTCATTGGCGCGGATCGGGTCCCGCCCGGTAAGCTTGGTGGCCGCGGTATCGTCGGCGATCGCCTGGATCTCGAGGATGTGGAGGCCGCAAAATTCGGCGATCTGCTCGAAGCTGAGCGCGGTATTGTCGACCAGCCATGCGGCGGTCGCATGAGGCATGAGCGGCTGGGCCATTTAAGTCTCCACAAACAATAAGGGCCGCCCCTTCCCGGAGCGGCCGCGTTGGAGAGCGATTAGGCGCGTGTCGGCCCAAGGGCAAGCGGAGTCTGGTGGCGAAAAGCCGCTCCTTACGGTCCTAAAGTCACTAAAGTCTCCGGGAAGGCTACCATTTCGGCGGGCCGCGCGGTGAACGGGGATAATATGGTGCCAATTCAACAATCGCAAAGAGCCTGCCCCGAAGCGAGGTCGCCCGGGGAGCATGACAGGCCGAGATCATGTAGGACAGATATTTCTGGGCGCCTGGATCGTACCGGGGATCAGGCGACTTCGGACGTCACAAGCACGATTTTCCCGACATGGTCGCCGGACTCCATTCGTGCGTGAGCAGCCGCGGCTTCGGCTAGTGGAAACGTCATGTCCATTGCGGGTCTCAGGCGATTGCCCTCGACATAGGGCCAGACGGTCCGGCTGAGTTCGTCGGCGACCATGGTCTTGAACTCGATCGAGCGAGCACGAAGGGTGGAACCGGTCAGCGACAGGCGGCGGCGCATGATGTCCGTAATCGATATTTGCGCGCTCGCGCCGCGCTGGAAGGCGATCGAAACGTGGCGGCCGTCGTCCGACAGGCAGGCGAGGTTGCGCGGGACATAGTCGCCGCCGACCATGTCGAGCACGACGGCGACGCCCTTGCCGCCGGTATATGCCTTAACCGCCTCAACATAATCGGTGGTGCGATAGTTGATTGCGTGGACCGCGCCGAGTGCCTTGGCAGCGGAGCATTTTTCGTCCGATCCACAGGTGACGATGACCTCCAGCCCGAACAAGGTGCCAAGCTTGATCGCCATCGTCCCGATCCCGCTCGTTCCGCCGTGAACCAGCACGACATCGCCATCGGCGGCGAAGCCACGCTCGAACAAATTGACCCACACGGTGAACAATGTCTCGGGAAAGGCCGCGGCTTCGGTCATGCGAAGGACTTCGGGAACGGGCAGGCAGGTCCCAGCGGGGGCGATGCAATATTCGGCATAGCCACCACCGGCGACCAGGGCGCAGGTCCGCGTGCCGACCAGGTGGGTTACGCCCTGCCCCGCCGCGACAACGGTCCCGGCGATCTCCAGTCCGGGGATGTCGCTGGCCCCGGGTGGCGGTGGATAGACGCCCATGCGCTGAAGCACGTCCGGACGATTGACCCCAGCGGCCGCGACCTTGACCAGCACTTCCCCCGGGCCAGGCTTCGGGGTCGGTCGCGAGGCTAGACGCAATTGATCGGGCCCGCCAGGCGCGGCAATCTCGATCGCGCGCATCACGTCCGGGATTTCCACGCTAAACACCCCCACCAGGTCAAAGTAAGCGGTTATTGACTTGGGCGCGGCGAGGGTCAACGTTGATGGGTATGGATTTCGACGATCTCTTTTCCTCGAAACCCAAGGATCCGCTTGACGAAGTGGTCAAGCAGGACCTCGGGCCGCTGTCGCTTGATGAACTGGCGGCGCGGATCGAGACGCTGAAGGGCGAAATCGCACGCGTCGAGAAGCATCGCGACGATGCCGCCCGCCACCGCAGCGCCGCCGATGAACTGTTCAAGCGTTAGAGTATGTTTGAGTGAGACGGCACCAGCCCGACTTCTCCCAGACGCTAGACTTCACCGTTTCGTCGCACGGGCCTTGATCGCCGTGGCATGGCGACCGACATTGGCGAAATAAGGAGACTCGAATGCCCAGTTTCGCGCGCGAACTCGAAGCCACCCTTCATAATGCACTTGGCGAGGCTTCGAAGCGGCGCCATGAATATGCGACGCTGGAGCATTTGCTGATGGCGCTGGTCGACGATACCCACGCCAGCCAGGTGATGAACGCGTGCGGCGTCAACCGCGACGAGCTGAAGGCGACGGTCAAACAATATCTCGACGGCGAATTGTCGGCCCTGGTTGCCGACAGCGCCACCGACCCGACACCGACGAGCGGCTTTCAGCGGGTCGTCCAGCGCGCCATCCTCCACGTGCAATCGTCGGGACGCGACGACGTCACCGGGGCGAACGTACTCGTCGCTTTGTTCTCCGAACGGGAAAGTTACGCGGTCTATTTCCTGCAGCAGCAGGATATGAGTCGGCTCGATGCGGTGACCTTCATCAGCCACGGCGTCGGCAAGGGCGATCCGCCAGCGGAAGTCGCGCCTCCGAGCGGCGCGATCGAAGAGAAAGCCGAAGCAAAAAGCGGCGACAAGAAGGAAAGCGCGCTTCAGCAGTTCACGGTCAACCTCAACGACAAGGCGAAGCTGGGCAAGGTCGACCCACTGATCGGGCGGATGGCCGAAGTCGATCGCACCGTGCAGATATTGTGCCGCCGGTCGAAGAATAACCCGCTCTACGTGGGCGACCCCGGGGTCGGGAAAACCGCAATCGCGGAAGGCCTTGCGCGCAAGATCATCGAAGGCGACGTGCCGGAAGTGCTGCGTCCAGCAGTGATCTATTCGCTCGACATGGGATCGCTGCTGGCGGGCACACGCTATCGCGGCGATTTCGAGGAGCGGTTGAAGGCGGTCGTCAACGAACTAGAGAAATTGCCCGACGCAATCCTGTTCATCGACGAAATCCACACCGTGATCGGGGCCGGTGCGACCAGCGGCGGGGCGATGGATGCGTCCAACCTGTTGAAGCCGGCGCTATCGTCGGGTGCAATCCGGTGCATCGGGTCGACCACCTACAAGGAGTTCCGCAACCATTTCGAAAAGGATCGCGCGCTGCTGCGGCGGTTCCAGAAGATCGACGTCAACGAGCCATCCGTCGAAGACACGATCCGCATTATCGCGGGCCTTCGGTCTTCGTTCGAAAGCCACCATAATGTGCGCTACACCAGCGACGCGATCAAATCGGCGGTCGAGCTCAGTGCGCGCTATATCCACGACCGCAAATTGCCCGACAAGGCGATCGACGTGATCGACGAAGTCGGCGCAATGCAGATGCTGGTCCCGCCCTCCCGGCGCAAGAAGACGATCACGACCAAGGAAATCGAAGCGGTCGTGGCGACCATGGCGCGGATTCCGCCCAAATCGGTATCGAGCGACGACAAGCGAGTGCTCGAGACGCTCGAGCAGGATCTGAAGCGCGTCGTGTTCGGGCAGGATTTGGCGATCGAACGGCTGTCGTCGGCGATCAAGTTGAGCCGTGCTGGCCTGCGCGATCCCGACAAGCCGATCGGCAATTATCTGTTCTCGGGTCCAACCGGGGTCGGCAAGACCGAGGTTGCGCGCCAGCTCGCTTCCGTGATGGGCATTCCGCTCCAGCGCTTCGACATGTCCGAATATATGGAGCGCCATTCGGTCAGCCGCCTGATCGGCGCACCGCCGGGCTATGTCGGCTACGACCAGGGTGGGCTTCTGACCGATGCGGTCGACCAGCAGCCGCATTCGGTGCTGCTGCTCGACGAGATCGAAAAGGCCCATCCCGACCTGTTCAACATTTTGTTGCAGGTGATGGATAACGGCAAACTCACCGATCACCACGGCAAGACGGTCGATTTTCGCAACACGATCCTGATCATGACCACCAATGCCGGCGCCGCCGACATGGCGCGCGAGGGGATCGGGTTCGGTGCGTCAAGCCGCGAGGACGTCCAGGAGGACGCGATCAAGAAGATGTTCACGCCGGAATTCCGCAACCGGCTGGATGCGGTCGTGCCATTCGCTTATCTGCCGCCGGCAGTGGTCGCGCGGGTCGTCGACAAGTTCATTCTCCAGCTTGAAATGCAACTCCAGGATCGCGGCGTTCACATCGACATGGACGAGGAGGCGCGCGCCTGGCTGACCAACAAGGGCTATGACAAGCTTAACGGTGCCCGCCCGATGGGCCGCCTGATGCAAGAGAAGATCAAGCAGCCGCTGGCCGAGGAATTGCTGTTCGGCAAATTGGTCAATGGCGGCGAGGTCAAGGTCCGGATCAAGGACAATGTCCCGGCGTTCGAGATCAGTCCGGCCCCGCCCAAACCGGCCAAGGTCAAGGCTGGCAAGGGCAAGACGGGCAAGCCCGCCGAGCCCGAGGTCGAGGACGAACAGCAGAGCTAAATGGCTCAATAGTGGCGATTGAAAACGGGCCGGGATTGGCGCATTCAGTCCTGGCCCCTTTTTTGATGAGGTCATTATGAAGCTCCGTCTGCTCGCCGCCGCCGCGCTTATTGCGCCGCCCTTCCTGGCCCCGATGGCTGCCGCCGCCCAGGCGCAACCGCGCTTCGACCGCACCTTGCTTGCGCGCCACGTCCAGATCCTGTCGTCGGACGCCTATGAAGGACGCGGACCGGCAACGCGCGGCGAGACCAAGACGGTCGACTATATCATCCGCCAGTTTTCTGCGGCGGGGCTCCTGCCGGGCGGCGAAGTGGTCAATGGCCAGCGCGGCTGGACCCAGCGCGTGCCGTTGCTCAAGTCGGACATTGTCGGCCAGCCGCGGCTTAGCCTTAACCTCGGCGGCGCTGCGGTTCCGCTGACCCAGGGCAATGAGATTTCGATCCGCGCGCCGATGAATGGCGCAAGCCGGGTCGCGCTCGCAAACGCGCCGTTGCTGTTCGTTGGCTATGGCACCAGCGCACCGGAACGGGGTTGGGACGATTATAAGGGCGTCGACGTCCGCGGAAAAATGCTGGTGATGCTGGTCAACGACCCCGACTTCGAAGGCGGGGAAGGCGATTTCGGCGGCAAGGCGATGACCTATTATGGCCGCTGGACCTACAAGTTCGAACAAGCGGCCAAGCTTGGCGCTGCGGGCGTATTGCTGATCCACGAAACCGCGCCGGCTTCCTACGGCTGGGCGACGGTAAAGAACAGCAACACCAATACGATGTTCGACATCGTCCGTGCCAATCCGGCGGGGTCGCACACGCCGCTGGAAAGCTGGATTCAGCGCGACGTGGCCGAGCGCCTGTTCCGCGATTCAGGAACGACGCTCGAGGCGGCCAAACGCGCTGCACGCACCAAGGCGTTTCGGCCAATGCCACTAAAGGCGACGATGAGCGCAAATTATGACGCGACGACGTCGACGATCACTTCCTATAATGTCGCTGGCGTCGTCCCCGGCAAGACGCGCCCCGCCGAAACGGTGATCTATACCGCGCACCACGATCATTTGGGGATTGGCCAGCCCGACGCGAATGGCGATCGAATTTATAATGGCGCGATCGACAATGGCACGGGCATCGCCCAGCTGATCGAGCAGGGTCGGGCCTTCGCCAAGGGTCCGCGCCCTCACCGGTCGGTGGTTTTTCTTGCCGTCGGTGCCGAGGAGAAGGGGCTGCTCGGGTCGGAATATTATGTCGCCAACCCGCTCTATCCTTTGGAGTCCACGGTTGGCGTGATCAACACCGACGGCGGCAATGTGTTCGGGCGCGCGCGCGACTTCAGCATCTCGGGATCGGCCAAGCTTGAGCTGCTCGACATGCTGATTTCCGAAGGCAAGCGCGCCGGCCGCAGCTACTTCCCCGAAGAGAATGTCGGGGCGGGCTATTTCTTCCGTTCTGACCATTTCCCGTTCGCGAAGAGGGGTGTCCCTGCAATCAGCTTCCGCCGCGGCAATGACTTTGTCGTCGGCGGGAAGACCCGCGGCATTGCGCTGCAGGAGGATTACACCGCCAAGCGCTATCACCAGCCAGACGATGAGTATGATCCGAACTGGGACTTCACCGGAATGGTCGACGATTCGATCCTGCTTCACCGGCTCGGCCAGCGCCTTGCCAATGGCCAGATGTGGCCGCAGTGGAGCGAAGACAGCGAATTCCGCGCAGTCCGCGATCGCAGCGCTGGCGAGCGGGCGGCCCCGCAGGCCCAGCCACGCCCTGTTCGCGCTCCGGGGGAGCGGGGATGACCGCAGGACTGGAGTTCTACACCAACCCGATGTCGCGCGGACAGATTGTTCGCTGGATGATCGAGGAGATCGGCGAGCCCTATGAGACCCACATCATCGGCTATGATGAGATGGGGGGCGATGACTATCGCGCGGTGAATCCGATGATGAAGGTTCCGGCGATCGTTCATGGCGACCGGACCGTGACCGAATGCGCCGCGATCATCGCCTATCTCGCGGACGTCTTCCCTGCCGCCGGCCTGGCCCCACGGCCCGAGGAGAAGGCCGATTATTACCGCTGGCTATTCTTCGCCGCCGGACCCCTCGAGCAAGCCTTGACGGCGAAGGCGATGAAATTCGAGCCCACCGCGGAGCAAGGCCGCTCGGTCGGTTTCGGCGACTTTGATCGGACGGTCGACACCCTCGCCGACCATCTTGCGGATCGAGACTATGTGTGCGGCTCGCGCTTCACTGCCGCCGATGTCTATGTCGGCAGCCATGTGATGTGGGGAATGGAATTCGGAACGCTGCCCAGGAGCCCCTCGTTTGAGGCCTATGCCGCAAGGCTTGGTACGCGTGAGGCGCTGCGCCGCGGCAAGGAAATCGACAATGGGTTGATCGCGGAAATGAACGCCGCCAGCCCCGCCTGAGGAGCGACGATGGACGACAGGGCTCGCCAGCAAGCCATCGAACTTTACGACCGCTTCACGCATGAGGGGATGGAGCGCCGCGACTTCTTCGCCGCGATGACTGGCCTTGCGGGTGGTGCGGCGGCGGCGAATGTCCTGATCGGAAGCATCGCCGCCTCGCCCGCCGCAGCCGCCATCATCGCGCCTGACGATAAACGCCTGCGCACTGCAACCATGGCGCTGCTGGGGGGTAGCGAAACACCTTACAAAGCCTATGTCGCCGAACCACGCAGCATCGCGCGTCGAGCAAGCGTAATCGTCATCCATGAAAATCGGGGACTCAACGAGCATATTCGCGATGTCGCGCGGCGGTTCGCGCTGGCCGGGTTTCACGCGGTTGCACCTGATTTTCTGTCACCGTCGGGAGGCACGCCGGCCAATGAGGACCTTGCGCGCACTGCGATCGGCACCCTCGGCCTGGGCGCCGCGACCACAGCTCGCGGTCGCGGCGAGAGATAAGTTAGGGGCGGGGGTGGTCTATTATGGCTCGGCGCCCGACCAGGCCGAAGCAACGCGCGTTTCGGCCCCGCTTCTGATCCATCTCGCCGGGCTCGATACGCGCGTCAATAATAGCGCCTTTCCCTGGGTCCGGGCCCTGCGTGCAGCAGGCAAGCCCGTGACCTTCCAGCTCTATGACGGGGTCAACCACGCCTTTAACAATGACACGTCGGCCGAGCGCTATGACAAGGCTGCGGCGGATCTGGCGTGGAAGCGGACGACGGCTTTCCTGCGTCGCCATCTGGCCTGACGAAAAAGGCCCGGCAGTTTCCTGCCGGGCCTTCGCCGTTCGTTGCCCGTTCGCCGCTTATTCGCGGTTGCCCATGAAGCTGAGCAGGAACTGAAACATGTTGATGAAGTCGAGGTAGAGCGTCAGCGCGCCCATGATCACCGTCTTGCCCATCATGTCGGTACCAGCGACATGTGCATACATCGACTTGATCTTCTGCGTGTCATAAGCGG
>JALYRC010000024.1 GCA_030855555.1 Pseudomonadota bacterium | reverse complement strand
CTGCGGGTGCCCTGCTCGGCCGTCACGTCGAGCGCAGCCGCAGCCGCAGCCGTGTGCGCTGCCGCTAAATTTTGACCAGTTTGGCCGGCGCCCCCTTCACCCCCCTGAAGGGCGCCGGCCATTCCTTCTGCTGTATTGACAAGCTAAGACACCCTGTGCGACCTTGAACGCTCAGGGAGGAACTTTCATGTACAGCAATCAGGAACTTGACGAGGCCGTCGCCGCAGGGGCGCTTGACGCCACTGCCGCCGCCTCGCTTCGCAATTTCTTAGACCGCGACGGCGCCACGCCAGCGGTCGACGAAGAACAGTTCCGGCTCATCACCAGCTTCAATGATATCTTCGTCACCATCGCCAGCCTTATTCTGCTGTTCGCGATCGCTTGGATTGCGCAGGCGCTTGGCCAAGCGATGGGCCTGGTCGTGAGTGAGAACGGGCGTGGAGGACCAAGCTTTCTTGCGCCGGCCGCGGTGGCCGCGACTGCCTGGGGCCTCGCATTATTCTTTACGGCCCGCCGACGCATGGCATTGCCGTCGATCATCCTCGTCTTTGCCTTCGTTGGCGGCGTGCTTGGCGCCGCCGGCCTGCTCGAAGCGCAATTGATGATGGGAACGCTTAAGGGGCTGGAGGACAATGAGTCACTTGCCAAAGCCATTGTCAGCGGCCTTGGCGCGGCTGCAGCCGCTGTCGCGACTTTCGCTGCTTATCTTCACTGGCGCAAGTTCCACGTTCCGGTAACGGTTGCAGCCGGGGCAGGTGCAGCGGTCGTGATCGTACTCGCCATCACCGCCGCCATCTTTGGCGATCGGTTCGACGATCTGCGCACCCTCATGCTGGTGCTAACGCTCTTGCTCGGCATCGCTGTGTTCCTGTTCGCGATGCGCTGGGACTCCTCGGACCAGGCGCGCATCACCCGTCGCTCGGACGTCGCATTCTGGCTCCACCTGCTTGCAGCGCCAATGATCGTCCACCCGGTCTTCACCTTGCTTGGGCTCAATGACGGCGATGCAACGATTGCAGAGGGGCTCGTCGTCGTACTGCTCTACGTGATCCTCGCCGTTGCGGCGCTGGCGATCGACCGTCGCGCATTGCTCGTTTCGGCACTTGCATACGTGCTCTACGCGCTGACCAACGTGTTCGAACAAATTGGTGCTGTCGGGCTAAGCGTCGCGCTCACCGCCCTCGTCATTGGGTCGGCATTGCTGTTGCTCTCGGCTTATTGGCACCAGGCGCGGCGACTGATCGTGGTTCGCCTTCCGGACGCACTTCAGGGCAGGCTGCCCTTGCTCGACCGGACGCCTACGCTTCAACCAGCCGCATAAGCCGGCGCTCGAGCGGCGCAAGCACACCGGCCAGGTCGTGCCCCCGCTTGAGCACCGCGCCTTGTTCGCTCACCAATGCAAACGCCCCCTGCTTCATGCGAAGCTGGGGGCGTTTCTCGATCCGCACTTCGGGCCGTTCGGTCGCCCGCCGGAACGCTGCGAAAATCGCCACATCTGGATGGAAGGACAGGCCATAGTCGCGCCAATGGCCGGCCGCGACCATCCGGCCATAGAGGTCAAGGATGCGCTGCAGTTCCAAGCGATCGAACGCCGCGACGGACTGCCGGTCGCGCGGATGCGGGAATGGGGTCACAATGCTCATGCGCTCTTGGACTCGGGCGATTCTTGGCGCAGCGCCTTCAGTTCGGCGACTTCTTTGCGGAGTGCCTTGACCGCTTCCTCAAGCTCGCACTGGCGCGTCAGTGCCGGATCCGCATTCTCCCCGCAAGGCGTGCCATAGGCGATGAAGCCGGGACTATAATGAACCACGTCGATCGGCACCGGACGTGCCGGAATTCCGACTACGGTCGTCGAGGGGAGGACATCGCGCGTCACGACCGAATTGGCGCCAACCCGTGCGCCTTCGCCAACCTCGATCGGGCCAAGCACCTGCGCGCCCGACCCGATCACCACCCCGCTACGCAAGGTCGGATGGCGCTTGCCGCCGATACCGGCGGTCGGATTAGTCCCGCCCAGCGTCACATTCTGATAGATTGTGACGTCATCGCCAATCTCGGCAGTCTCGCCGATCACGGTAAAGCCATGGTCGATGAAGAATCGCGCGCCGATCTTGGCTCCGGGATGGATATCGATCGCCGTCAGTAGCCGTGCCAGATGGTTCACCAGTCGGGCGAGAAAGAACAGCCGCCCGCCGTAAAGCCAATGGGCAATGCGATGCATGCCCAGCGCCAGCACGCCGGGGTAAAGCAATATCTCCCATCGAGACCGCGCGGCGGGATCGCGAGTCTTGACCGAGTCCAGATACGCAATGAAGGTCGATGCCAAGCCACGGGCTCCTGTAATGCTCGGTCATTATCTAGGGTGCCCTGGGTCGCTTGAAAAGCCGAAGGGCCGCAAACCAGCGCCAGACCGCCTTGCCCGCCCCGGAATAGTCGGGCAGGAACTTCGCCGTCGACGCGTGGGAGAAGGGGTGCATGGTCGCGGACTTGCTGGCGGATCCCTCGGTCCTGCTGCCATTCATTCTTATCGGTTTCGCAGCACAGATGATCGACGGCGCGCTTGGCATGGCGTTCGGCCAGATTTCCAGCACATTGCTGCTCATCATGGGTGTCCCTCCGGCGGCCGCTTCGGCCGGCGTCCACACGGCCGAGACCTTCACCACCGCCGTCTCGGGCATCAGCCACGTCGCCCACCGCAACGTCGATTGGCGGCTCTTTTTCCGCATTGTCATCCCGGGCATCATCGGCGGCATCACCGGCGCCTTTTTGCTGACCAATGTCAGTGCCGACGCCGCGCGCCCCCTTGTGCTCATCTACCTTACGGCACTGGGCCTCTATCTGCTTTATCGCGGGGCAATGCATCGCCACACCGAGCGCCAGCCTAAGGTCGTCGCCCCGCTCGGCCTGGTCGGCGGCTTCCTCGATGCCGCCGGCGGGGGCGGCTGGGGCGCAATCGTCACTTCCAACTTGCTCGTCCAGGGCAGCAATCCGCGCAAGACCATCGGTACGGTCAATACCGCCGAATTCTTCCTTACGGTCACGATCAGCGCGACCTTCATCTTCGCGCTCGGCTGGGAAGCATTCACCATCGCAACCGTCGGCCTGTTGATCGGCGGGGTCGTCGCGGCACCGTTCGGCGCAATCATTGCGAAACGCGTCAATCCCGACATGCTGCTCACGTTCGTCGGCACAGTCCTAACGCTAAGCAGCAGCTACGGATTGTATCGCGTCCTTGCCTGAGCGGCGTAGCATTAATCGTCGAAGCCGCTAAGTTCGGTCGGATTGATCGGAAAAGCCTATGCTCGTCTACCTCCCCACCATCAAGCAGCTCCAATATCTCGTTGCACTGCGCGACTATGGCCACTTCGGAAAAGCCGCCGAAAGCTGCTTCGTCACCCAGTCCACCCTTTCGGCGAGCCTGCGCGAGCTTGAAACATTGGTCGGCGTTACCCTCGTTGAGCGCACCCGCCGCGTCGTGCGCTTCACGCCGCTTGGCCTGCGCATTTCCGACAAGGCCCGCCGCGTGCTTCGCGAGGCGGAGGAACTGGCCGACATGGCACGCGCCGAAGGCCTCCCGCTGACCGGCGAATTACGGATGGGGGTCATCCCGACCATCGCGCCCTTCCTGCTCCCGGCGATCCTGCCGCGATTGCGCGCCCGCTGGCCCGAATTGAAGCTGTTCCTGCGCGAGGAGACCAGCCAGGCGGCATGCGACGCGCTCCACCGCGGTCAGCTCGATTGCGTCCTGCTCGCCGCGCCTTACCCGTGCGGCGATGTCGAGCTGTTCGATCTGTTCGAGGATGAACTGCTACTCGCATTTCCGCCCCACGAAGACCCGCCGCTCAGCATAGCCGCCGACGCCATCGATGAGCAGCGCTTGCTGCTGCTTGAGGATGGTCATTGCCTCAAGGACCATGCCCTCGCAGCGTGCAACCGCCCGCAACTTCGCGCCGAAGCGCGCATGCTCGGCACCTCGCTCCATACGCTGGTGCAGATGGTCGACAATGGCCTTGGCCTGACGCTCGTCCCGCAAATGGCAGTAGGGGCCGGGATCCTCGACGGCACCGGCATCGTCACGCGCCGTCTCGACGCCTCCGTCAACTCGCGCCGGATCGCCCTCGCATGGCGCAAGGGAAGTCCCCGCAGCGCCGAATTCCATATGCTCGGCGACGCGCTAATCGAGGCGCGCGCGGTCTAAAGCGCGCGCCCCGAGTCTGGGTAGCTTAATCGGCGCTCGCAACCGGACGCGATTCGTCGCCTGCGATCAGGTCGAAGCGGTCGGCGTTCATGACCTTCACCCACGCCTTCACAAAGTCCTTCACGAACTTCTCTTCATGCCCGTTTTCGGCATAGACTTCGGCGGTCGCGCGAAGCTGGCTGTTGGAGCCGAAGATAAGGTCCGTGCGCGTTGCACGCCACTTCTCGGTCCGGCCGCCGCGGACATAACCGATGAACTCCTCGTCGCTCGCCGTATCGACCAGGTCCCAGAAGGTGTCATTGTCGAGCAGGCTGACGAAGAAGTCGTTGGTCAGCTGGCCCTTGCGGGTGGTGAGAACGCCTTCGGGGATATCGCCATGATTGGCGCCGAGTACGCGCAAGCCGCCGACCAGCACCGTCATTTCGGGCGCCGACAGGCCAAGCAATGACGCGCGGTCGAGCAGCAACTCCTCGGTCTTCACCGATTGGCGCGTCTTGAGGTAATTGCGGAACCCATCGGCCTGCGGCTCCATCCAGTGGAAGCTTTCGACATCGGTCCAATCCTGGGTGGCGTCGCCGCGGCCACCCGAGAATGGCACTTCGACATTAAAGCCCGCGTCCCTAGCTGCTTTCTCGACCGCCGCCGATCCCGCCAGAACGATCGCATCAGCCAGCGAGATAGCGCCACGCAACTCGTCCAACTTCGCAAGCACCGAGGCCAATTCGGCCGGCTCGTTAATGGCCCAGTCCTTTTGCGGACTGAGAGCAATTCGCGCGCCATTGGCGCCGCCGCGGCGATCCGACTTGCGATAGGTCGAGGCCGAGGCCCAGGCGGTCTTGACCAGCTGCGACACGGTCAGGCCGCTATCGAGCACTTCGCGCTTGAACGCGGAAACGTCGGCGTCTGACGGAGCGACGCCGGCGGGGACCGGATCCTGCCAGATCAGGGTTTCCTCGGGCACTTCCGGGCCAAGGTAGAGCGACTTGGGGCCCATATCGCGATGGGTCAGCTTGAACCAGGCGCGGGCAAAAGCGTCATCAAGCGCCGACTGGTCGTCGCGAAACCGCTCCGAGATGGCGCGGAATTCAGGGTCCATCTTCAGCGCCATGTCAGCGGTGGTCATCATCGTCGGGACACGCTTGTCCGGGTCGCGGGCGTCAGGCGCCATATCCTCATAGTCGGGATTGACTGGCTGCCATTGCTTGGCACCGGCCGGGCTCTCGACCAGCTCATAGTCATATTTGAACAGCAGCCGGAAATAGTCGCCGCCCCACTTGGTCGGGTTATTCGACCAGGCCCCTTCGATCCCGGACGTCGTAATGTGGCCCTTGCCAATCTCTTGTTCGTCGGTCAGCCAGCCCATGCCCTGCAGGTGAATTTCTTCCGACGCAGGATTGTTGCGGAACGTGTCCGCTGGCTTGGCGCCATGCGCCTTGCCGAAGGCGTGGCCGCCGGCCGTAAGTGCCA
>JALYRC010000019.1 GCA_030855555.1 Pseudomonadota bacterium | reverse complement strand
GGCGTGCCAAGCCTGATGGGCGGCAACATCGGCCTTCCAATCCTCTCGCAGGACCCCCTGCCCGAGGGCGGCGTCTACGTCCTCGAATTGTCGAGCTACCAACTCGACCTCACCCGGAGACTCGACTGCGACGTCGCCATACTGCTCAACATCACGCCGGACCACTTGGACCGGTATGAGAATTTTGAGGCCTATGCGGCCAGCAAGGCGCGACTGTTCGACATGCAATCCGCCTCGGGTCGTGCCGTCATATTTGCCAGTGATGAGGTCACAAAAGGCATCGCAACTCGTTTCGCCAGCCGGCTATTCCCAGTCACTGTCGGAGGTTGGTCTGCAGTCGGTATCAGCCTGACAAAAGGGCTGTATTCACTCCGCGATGCTGCGCGCGATTATGATCCAACCCATCTGTATGTACTTGGTCAGAATGCTTCTCGACAGGACGCATGGCAGGCGTTGCAGGGTCCGCACAACGCGATGAATGCAGTTGCAGCTACGGCTGCCATCGAGCTCCTTCGCAAGGTCGGCTCGAGTTTCTCGAAGTTGCATAAAGCCCTTCGCACCTACCCCGGTCTTCCCCATCGCATGGAGCGCGTTACTGAGCGCGGCGGCGTTTTGTTCATCAACGACAGCAAGGCGACCAATCCGACCGCTACCGCCCCGGCGCTAGCGGCGTTTCCGGCGGTGCGGTGGATTTTGGGCGGGCGGGCCAAGTCGGACAATCTCGATGAGTGCGCGCAGCATTTTTCGCATGTGCGCAAAGCCTATACCATCGGCGAGGCGAGTGCGTTGTTCGCAGCTCTGCTGCGCAAAGCGAAGGTCGAGGTCGCGGAGTGCGGCACGCTAGACGCGGCGGTGAAAGCCGCGGCCAGCGAGGCGCAAGCGGGCGACACGGTGCTGCTTTCTCCGGCTTGCGCGTCGTTCGACCAGTTCAAGGATTTTGAAGCGCGCGGCGATGCCTTTCGCGCGGCGGTGGAGGCGTTATGAACAGTCCAATTCCCGCACTTCCGCCCAAGGGAATTTCGGGGCGGATCAAGGCGACTGCGGCGCTGGCCGATCCAAGCCGCTACGGCCGCTCCGACCGCTCGGCCGCGGGCCGCTGGTTCTGGGAGATCGACCGGGTTTTGCTGTTGATGATCGCGGTGCTAATCGGGATCGGGCTGATTGCGGTCGCCGCTGCGTCGCCGGCTGCGGCGCAACGCTATTCGGGCGGATCGGTGCGGGTCAACGAACTCTTCTTCTTCTACCGCCAGATCATGTGGATCGCGGCATCGGTGCCGGTCATGATCTTCATCTCGATGATGCCGCGCGAACGCGCCCGCCGCTTCGCGCTTGGCGGCGCCTTATTGTTCCTGATCCTGCTTGCCGTCGTGCCATTCATCGGTTCCGAAAAGAATGGCGCCGTGCGCTGGCTGGAACTCGGCGTCGGCCAGCTCCAGCCGTCCGAATTTCTGAAACCATTCTTCGTGGTTGCGATGGCCTGGCTGCTGTCGCTTCAGGACAAGGACAAGGCGCTGCCGATCTTCTGGCTGTCGGGCGGTCTGCTCGGCTTCGTCGCGGTTTTTCTGATGCTCCAGCCCGATTTCGGTTCGACGATCATCTTCGGCTCGGTTTGGATCGCAATGCTTGCGCTTGCCGGGCTCAATTTGCGCATTCTAGGCGCTCTTGGCGTGCTCGGGCTAATCGCGGTCGTCCTGGCCTATTTCTTCTATGACGTGGCGCAGGTGCGGATCGACGGTTTCCTGTTCGGCGAGGGCGACAATTTCCAGACCGAAAACGCCATGCGGACGCTGACTGCGGGCGGGCTGTTCGGCATGGGTCCAGGGGGCGGCACGCGCAAGTTCGGGCTGCCTGAACCGCACACCGATTATATCTTCTCGGTCATCGGCGAGGAGTTCGGGCTGATCGCCTGCATTGCGATCGCCGGGCTTTACTTGGGGATCGTCGCGCGGGTGCTAATCAAATTGCTCGACGAGGATAGCTCCTTCGCTCTGCTTGCCGCGGCGGGACTGGTGATCCAGTTCGGGCTCCAGGCGCTAATCAACATGGCCGTCAACGTCCAGATTGCGCCGTCGAAGGGCATGACGCTGCCGTTCATCAGCTATGGCGGCTCGTCGATGCTGGCCTTGTCGATCGGCATGGGATTGCTGCTCGCCTTCACGCGCCGAAATCCCTATCTCCACCGCTCGCCTTACGTGGTCAAATGGGGCGGGGAGAGCTCCGGACGATGAACATCTTACTCGCCGCCGGCGGCACTGGCGGACACATGGTCCCCGCACATGCACTCTCCGCCGAACTGAAGGCGCGGGGCCATGGGGTGATGCTGGTGACCGATGAACGCGGCGCCAAATATCCCGGGCTGTTCAAGGACGTGCCCGTGCACATCTTGCCCGCCGGTCGGCTTGGCGGCGGGCCGATCGGCCTGATCAAGGCGGTGCGATCCGTGCTGAAGGGTCGCCGCCAGGCGCGCGGCCTGTACCGCGAACATCGGCCCGATGTTGTCGTCGGCTTCGGCGGCTACCCAGCATTTCCGGCCTTGCTTGCGGCGAGCGCGTCCAACGTGCCGACCCTCCTCCACGAACAAAATGCCGTGCTTGGCCGGGTGAATCGCTGGCTTGCCGGCCGGGCGAAAGCCATTGCCACCAGCTATGGCGAAATCGAACGGCTGAAGAAATCGCACTCGGCAAAGACCGTATTGGTCGGCAATCCAGTGCGTGAGGCGGTAGTGCGGCTGGGCGAACTTCCCTTTCCGCCGTTCGACGAAAGCGCGCCATTGAAGATCCTCGTGACGGGCGGAAGCCAGGGCGCGACGATCCTCGGTTCGATTGTGCCCGAAGGACTGGGCCTGTTGCCGAACAGCTTGCGGCTGCGGCTGCAGGTGGTCCAGCAATGCCGCAGCGACGATATCGAAGCCGTTCGCGCACGCTACGCCGAGCTTGGCATCCCCGCCGAACTTCTGACCTATATCGTCGACATACCGGCGCGGATCGGCGACGCTCACCTGATTATCGCTCGGGCGGGGGCATCGACCATTGCCGAATTGACCGCCGCCGGGCGCCCGGCCATCCTCATCCCTTTGCCAATCGCGACCGACGACCATCAGACGGTCAATGCGCGTGAAATGGCCAAGGCCGGCGGCGCTCGGATGATCGTCCAGAGCGCTTTCACGCCGGCCGCGCTTGCTGCGCAGGTCGAAGCAATTGCAAGCGATCCGCAGGCGCTTGCCAATGCTGCCAGCCGGGCCTTGTCGGTTGGACGACCGCACGCAACGCGCGATCTCGCGGATCTGGTTGAGCGGATCGCAAATCGCCTGTCGCCGGTCGAGGTTGGCCCGGCGAGCGTCGCAAGGCCGGCGCTTTCAACCTTCGCTGTCGGGGCCCCGGCATGAAGGCGATGGGAACGGAAATCGGAACGATCCACTTCGTCGGGATCGGCGGCATTGGCATGTCGGGGATCGCCGAAGTGATGCACCACCTTGGCTACCAGGTCCAAGGCAGCGACCAGAGCGAAGGTTATGCGGTCGAGGGCCTGCGCAAAGCCGGCATTCCGGTGGCGATCGGTCATTCCGCGGACAATCTGGGTGACGCCCGCGTCGTGGTCTGCTCGACCGCAATTTCGCGCGGCAATCCGGAGGTCGAAGCCGCGATCGTTCGGCGTTTGCCGCTGGTTCGCCGCGCCGAGATGCTCGCCGAACTGATGCGGATGCAATCGACCGTCGCGGTCGCTGGGACCCATGGCAAGACGACCACCACTTCGATGATTGCGGCAATGCTCGATGCGGGAGGGATCGACCCGACGGTGATCAACGGCGGCGTCATCAATGCTTATGGTTCGAACGCCCGCCTCGGCACGTCTGACTGGATGGTGGTCGAAGCGGACGAGAGCGACGGCAGCTTCCTCCGGCTCGACGGTACCATTGCAGTCGTGACCAACATCGATCCGGAACATCTTGAACATTATGGCAGCTTCGACGCCGCCAAGGACGCCTATGTCGAGTTCATCGAGAACGTGCCCTTCTATGGGCTCGCCGTGATGTGCGTCGATCATCCTGAAGTGCAGAACATCTTAAGTCGCATCCGCGACCGCCGCGTCATGACCTATGGCACTTCGGCGCTTGCTGATCTGCGCGCGGTCAATATCGAAGCCCAGGACGGGGGCAGCCGCTTTGACGTCTCGCTGTTGGAAAGCGACGGCAGCCGGCGATTGATCGAGGGCATGTTCGTGCCGATGCCGGGCCGGCACAATGTGCTCAACGCGCTTGCCGCCGTTGCCGTCGGGGTGGAGTTCAAGTTCGAAGATTCGACCCTAGTGAACGGCTTCAAGCGCTTCACCGGGGTCAAGCGGCGCTTTACGAGAGTCGGCGAGATCAACGGCGCGCAGATCATCGATGATTATGCCCATCATCCGGTCGAGATTCGCGCCGTGCTTTCGGCGGCGCGGGAAAGCGCGCAAAGCAAGGACGGCGCTTTTGGCGGACGGGTGATCGCGGTCGTCCAGCCGCACCGCTTCACTCGCCTGCGCGACCTGTTCGATGACTTTCAAAGCGCTTTCAACGACGCCGACGTGGTGTTCGTGACGCCGGTCTATGCCGCTGGCGAACAGCCGATCGATGGGGTCGACGCGACTGCCCTGAGCGAAGGCCTGCGCGCGCACGGCCATCGCATGGTCAAGAGCGTCGATAGCGCTTCGGACCTTGCCGCCAACCTGCGCGACCTGGCCGCTCCTGGCGACATGATCGTGTGCATGGGAGCGGGCGATATCACCAAGTGGGCCGCGGGGCTCGGCGACGCGATTGCGGCGGCGAGGGCCGCCAAGTGACTGCGCCTGCGCAGGCGGACCCTCGTGTGCGTGGCAAATTGAAGCCCAACGCGCCGCTTGCGCCGCTCGTGTGGTTCAAGTCTGGTGGGGCTGCCGAGATGCTGTTCGAGCCCGCCGACCTCGATGATCTGGTAGCCTTCCTCTCTACGCTGGACCCCGCCACGCCGGTGATGGCGCTTGGACTTGGTTCCAACATGATCGTTCGCGATGGCGGCGTCCCGGGTGTTACTGTGCGGCTTGGCAAGCCTTTCGCAAGAATCGAACACGTCGATCCCGTGACGCTCAGATGCGGCGGCGGGGCAAGCGGCATCCTTGTATCCTCGACCGCGCGTGACGCCGGAATTGCCGGGCTCGAATTCCTCCGCGGCATCCCTGGCACCGTTGGCGGCTTCGTTCGCATGAACGGCGGCGCTTACGGTCGTGAAGTGGTCGACATCCTCATCTCGTGCACCGTCGTGCTTAAAGACGGGAGCATCGAAGAGTGGCCGTCCGAACGCCTCGGCTACACCTACCGACACTCCGATCTGCCCGATGGCGCGATCGTGGTCGAGGCGGTCTTGCGGGGCGTCCCGGGGGACCCGGTGGTGATCGGCGCCGAGATGGACCGTATCGCCGCAGCGCGAGAGAAGAGCCAGCCGCTGCGGAGCCGAACCGGAGGGTCGACCTTCAAGAACCCCCCCGGGCACAAGGCATGGGCGCTGGTCGCGTCGGCCGATTGCCGTGGCCTGCGGATTGGCGATGCCCAAGTATCGGAGAAGCATTGCAATTTCCTCCTCAACCTCGGTAACGCTAGCTCGGCTGAGATTGAGGAACTCGGCGAGGAAGTGCGCCGCCGCGTGTACGACCGAACCAACGTCATCCTCGAATGGGAAATCCAGCGGATCGGAGTGGAATGAGCGGGCTCGACAAGAATATCCACATCGTCGTGCTGATGGGCGGCTGGTCGGCTGAACGGCCGGTGTCGCTGATGAGCGGCAATGGCGTTGCGGATGCGCTCGAAGAGCGAGGCTTCACGAACGTCTCGCGCGTCGACATGGACCGCAACGTAGCACAGGTGCTGACCGCGCTGCGGCCCGATGTCGTTTTCAACGCGCTTCATGGCAGCCCGGGCGAGGACGGTACCGTCCAGGGCATGCTAGATTTGATGCAGATCGCCTACACCCATTCGGGCACCACCACTTCGGCGATCGCGATCGACAAGGAATTGACCAAAGCCGTGCTCGTGCCGGGCGGCGTGCGCATGCCCAAGGGCAAGATGGTTGACAGCAAAGCGCTTTACGAAGGCGATCCGATGCCGCGGCCTTATGTCCTCAAGCCCGTCAATGAAGGCAGCTCGGTCGGAGTGGCCATCGTCACTGACGAAAGCAATTACGGCCACCCTATCAGCGCGAGGGCCGAGGGGCCGTGGATGCATTTCAAGCGCCTGCTTGCCGAGCCATTCATCCGTGGCCGCGAGCTGACTGTCGCGGTGCTTGGCGAAGAGGCTCTATGCGTCACCGAATTGAAGGTGAAGGCGGGCTTTTACGATTTCGACAGCAAATATACCGACGGGCTGACCGAGCATGTCTGCCCGGCCGAAGTGCCCCAGCCGGTTGCCGAAGCGATGATGGCAATGGCACTGCGGGCGCATCAATTGCTCGGTTGCAAGGGTGCCTCGCGCTCGGACTTCCGCTGGGATGACCAGCAGGGCGAGGCTGGGCTTTACCTGCTCGAGATCAACACCCAGCCCGGAATGACCCCGCTAAGCCTGGTCCCGGAACAGGCCAAGCATAAGGGTATTTCATACGGAGAATTGGTCGAGCGGATCATTGCCGAAGCGCTCGCTGGCACTGCGCGCTAATGGGCGCGGCGCACGTCAAACGTGGAGCAAGCGCGCGGACTCGAAGCCGCAAGCCCGCACCCCGCGTCGTTCCGAAGAAACTGGCGCGCAAATTGTCGGTCGAGGAGGCTGAGGCCAATCGCCTTGCGACGTGGGCCTTTGGGTTGTTCGTGATGGCGATCGTGATCGTCTCGATGATTGCGCTCGATGTGCCAAGCAAGATCGGGCTTGCCGCAGGGGAAGCTGTCGGCAACGCCGGATTCCGGGTCCGCAGCGTCGCCGTTCGGGGGACGCAGCGCATGGACCCCAAGCCCATTTACCGCATCGCGCTGGACCAGCGAACGACGGCACTGCCGCTTGTCGATGTCGCGGCCATCCGCGAGCGCCTGCTTGATTATGGCTGGGTCAAGGATGCGCGCGTGTCGCGGCGCTACCCCGACACGTTGGTGGTCGATATAATCGAGCGCACGCCCGCAGCGCTGTGGCAAGACGGCAGTCGCCTGTCGCTGATCGATGCCGAGGGGCATGTGCTCGACAAGGTGGCGGTGACGCGCATGCCCGATTTGCCTTTGCTGGTGGGACCCGGAGCAAACAGCCATGCCCGCGCGCTGGACAAATTGCTGGCCAAGGCACCGACGATCAAGGCGCAGCTCGTCTCGGCAAGCTGGGTCGGACAGCGCCGCTGGGACCTTGCCGTACAGACTGGCGAGACAATTGCACTACCCGAAGGCGAAGGGGCGGCGGCGACAGCGCTTGCCAAGTTCGCCGAAAAGGACAAATCGGCTGGGCTGCTCGGGCGGGGCATAAGCTGGTTCGACTTGCGCAAACCTGGCCAGATGACTGCACGCCTACCGCGTGAACCGGGCGAACCAATTATCCCCGAAGCCACCACCGAAAGCTGATCCAATGCCAAGCCACCAGGACCAGCAACTGATCGCCGCGCTCGACATCGGCTCATCCAAAGTCTGTGCGCTGATCGTCACGCATGACGAGGATGGACGCTTGCGGGTCCTCGGCAGCGGGCAGCGCGAAAGCCGCGGGGTCAAGCGCGGCTACGTCACCGACATGGAGGCGAGCGAAGTCGCAGTGCGCGAGGCGGTGGAGATCGCCGAACGCATCTCAGGCGTCACGATCGACGATGTGTGGGCCAGCTTCGGTGCCGGGGGGCTCGTCAGCGACATCGCCAACGTCGAGGTCGAGCTTGGTGGCCACCAGGTCGAACAATCGGACATCGACGAATTGCTCAATGTCGGCAAAAGCGCAATCGACCGCGGCGGCCAGATGGTGCTTCACGCACATCCCGCCCTTTACACGTTGGATGGGGTCGAAGGCGTCAAGCAACCGATCGGGCTTCACGCGGACAAGCTTGGGGTCGACATTCACGTTGTTGCCGCCGACCCGGCACCGCTCCGCAATATCGACTATGTCATCCGCTCGGCTCATTTGGGCGTGAAGCGAATCATTGCATCGCCGGTGGCGGGTGCGCTTGCCTGCCTGACCCAGGAAGAGCGGGAGCTGGGCGTGGCGCTGGTTGAAATGGGGGCCGAGGTCACAAACGTTTCGCTCCACGCTGGCGGCATGTTGGTGGGACTGCGGTCGATCCCGCTCGGCGCCAAGGACATCACCGACGACATCGCCTGCGCCTTCGGCGTTCAGCGGCGCGACGCCGAACGGCTGAAGTGCTTCTACGGCTCGGCAATGACCAGTCCGCGCGACAATCACGAAATGATCGACGCTGCGCCGATCGGTGCCGAGGATAATGCCGAACCGACGCGGATCACACGCGCGCAACTGATGACCGTCATCCGCCAGCAAGTCGAGGATCTCACCGGGCAGATCGATGCGGCGCTGAAGTCGCTCGGATTTACCGGACCCGTCGGGCGCCAGGTCGTGCTTACCGGCGGTGGCGCTGAGCTAAAGAACATCGCCGACTACATGCAGGGCGTGCTCGGCCGCGCCGTCCGCGTCGGCCGCCCGAAAACCATCACCGGCCTACCCGAAGCGCACAGCGGCCCCGCTTTCTCGACCCTGGTCGGACTGGCGATGCTCGCGGGGTCTGCCAGCGGCGACATTCGCGACATTGCGCAGGGCCAACGCGCGCAAAAGGCAGCGACTGGTTTCGTTGGGCGAATGTTCGCGGCGCTCAAGCAAGGCTACTGATCGCCCCCGATTGAGCGCGGACTGTGCCATAATGAATCATTCGTTCACTTTTTTTGCGAACAATTCATTTTTCGCTTGGGGGTGGCACCGGCTTGATGCAAAGATTCGCCCACGGTTCAACGCGTTGCCAGTCGAGGGGATAGTCCATGAGCATTGATTTCATCCGGCCCGAAGTCGATGAACTCCGCCCGCGGATCAGTGTCATTGGCGTTGGTGGTGCCGGCGGCAACGCCATTGCGAACATGATCAAGTCGGATGTGCAGGGGGTCCAGTTCCTTGTCGCCAATACCGATGCCCAGGCGCTCAACGCGTCGGAGGCCGACGCGCGCATCCAGCTTGGCCTCAAGATCACGCAGGGACTAGGCGCAGGATCGCGCCCCGAAATCGGTCGGGCTGCAGCCGAAGAGACGATCGACGAGATCGAAAAAGCGCTTGATGGCGCGCACATGTGCTTCATCGCCGCCGGCATGGGCGGCGGCACCGGCACTGGCGCCGCGCCCGTTATCGCCAAGGCAGCGCGCGACCGGGGCATCCTGACCGTCGGCGTTGTGACCAAGCCGTTCGCCTTCGAAGGCTCCCGGCGCGGCCGCGCCGCCGACGCCGGAATCGAAGAGCTTCAGAAGCATGTCGATACGCTTATCGTCATCCCCAACCAGAATTTGTTCCGCCTCGCCAATTCGGACACGACCTTCAAGGAAGCGTTCCAGATGGCCGACGAGGTCCTCCAGCAGGGCGTTCGCGGGATCACCGACCTGATGGTCATGCCTGGCCTCATCAATCTCGACTTTGCCGATGTTCGCTCGGTGATGGGCGAGATGGGCAAGGCAATGATGGGCACGGGCGAAGCGTCCGGCGACAATCGCGCCATCGAAGCTGCCGAGAAAGCGATTTCGAATCCGCTCCTCGACGGTGTCAGCATGAAGGGCGCCAAGGGCGTCATCATCTCGATCACCGGTGGCGAGGACATGCGCCTGATGGAAGTCGACGAAGCTGCAAGCCACATCAAGGAGCTCGTCGATCCCGATGCCAACATCATCTGGGGGTCCGCGTTCAATAATAATATGGAAGGCAAGATCCGCGTTTCGGTGGTTGCTACCGGGATCGAGGCTGAAGTCCAGACTGCGCCGCAGCCAGGCAAGGTGTTCACTTTTCCGACGTCGCGTGCGCCTGCCGCAGCGCCGGCCAGCCCTCCCGCACCGGCCTCGGGGCCGCGTAACGCCCAGGTCGTTGAACCGATCGATCAAGCGCAAGATGACGACGGCGACGAGCTCGTTCTCGAAAGCGATGACATTCTAACGTCGCCGGTGATGGCCAACCCGATCGCGCCGCCAGCAGACGAGGATGAGACGCTCCAGGGAAATCCCGGCAGCGACGAACCTCGCGTGGCGCGCGAGAGTGGGACATTGTTCGAACGTATGTCGAATATTGCTCGGGGATCGGCCCAGGCGCGCGCCGACGATGCCGAACCGGCTCCAGGTTTCCGCCGCGAGCCGATCGACATCCCTGGTTTCCTTAACCGCCAGAACAACCGCTAGCGCGATTTGGGGGAGGGTTGGTCGCTTTGCGGGCTGTTGGGCCGGCGAAGCCACAGCCGACCAATCCGTCGTCCCGTTGGCACGGCCTGCCGCTTGGCGCCGTTGCGCAAGCTTTGAGCAAGCTGAATTCGGCTATGACCCGCAGCATGCCTAAGATTCGACGTCCCCTTACCCGCAGAATAATCTGCCTCGCTGCCACAACGGCGGGGTTTATGTTCCTTTCCGTGCAGGCGAGCGCGCAATATATTGGCGAAAGTGCGCCGCCTTTGCCCGCGCCGCTGCGCCCGGGTGAAGTGCTTAGCCCGGCGAACAGCCTGGCTCGCGCCCTTCGAACGCTTGCCCAAAGTCCCCGCGATTTTTCTGCCTTGATTACCGCGGGGCGCGCTGCGCTAGACCTCGGCGATACCCAGGCGGCCATCGGCTTCTTTGGTCGCGCGGAGGAGGTCCGGCCGTCGGACCCCGCCCCAAAGATCGGAATGGGCGCAGCGACCGTAGTAACCGGCGATGCCAGCGGAGCGCTGCGCTGGTTCTTTGAGGCGCAGCGCCTTGGCGCTTCGGTCGTGGCACTGGGTGCCGACCGCGGATTGGCGCAGGATCTCCTTGGCAATCAAGGCTCGGCCCAAGTCGATTATCGCGCCGCGCTCGTTGGCCGCGAAGCCGATGAGGCGCGCCGCAGGCTTGCACTAAGTCTTGGCATTTCGGGCGATCGGACCGGCGCATTCGCTACCCTCCAACCCCTGATTGCACGACGCGACCCGGCAGTGCAGCGGATCCGCGCCTTCGTGCTTGCTTTGGTTGGTGATGAGCGCGGGGCGTCGGGCGCGATCGATCAGGCGATGCCGGGGTCAGGATCGCGGATGGCCGGCTTCTTCCGCTTGTTGCCGTCGCTGTCGGCCCCGCAAAAGGCTGCTGCAGTCCACCTTGGCATATTCCCCAACCCAGGCGAGATCCGGGTTGCTTCCGTCTCACCCGGGATTAGCGCCACCCCACCAGCGTGGAGTCAGTCTCGCCCCGTTTCACAGGCCCCGCAGCGGCTTCCGACGGCGCCCAGAACAGCGCCCTCGCCATCGTTTTCACCTCCGCCGCGGATGGCGGTGGCCGATCCACTCCCACGTGTAACGCAATCGACACCGCTACTGTCGGCGGCCCCATCGCCGGTGGTCCCAGTTTCGACCGTCGCCCAATCCCCCGTCACCCTTATGCCGACGGCCTCGCCCGTTGCTTCAGTAGCCGTGCGAGATGCCCCCGCTCCGCGACCGATCGAAACGGCCCCCACCACGTCGACCGTGATATCCTCAACGCCAGCGGCGACGACCGTGCCCATCGCCACGTCAGCGCCCACAATCATCCCGGTAAAGGGCGATCGCCTATTGGGGATCGACCGCTTGCTGGCCCAGGCCGATGAGCTGCCAGTTCCGCCCGCCCCGCGTCCGCTCTTCGAGAAGCCCAAGCTGGCGGCCGTAGAGACGAAAAAGGCCAAGGAGCCTGACGCCAAGAAAGCCGACGCGAAGAAAGTCGACGCCAAGAAGGCCGAAGCCAAGAAGGCCGAGGCCAAGAAGGTTGATGAAGCAAAAAAGGCAGCTGACGCAAAGGCCGACCGCGAAGCGATTGGAATAGCCGGGACTAACTGGGTCCAGCTCGCCGGTGGCTCGAATGCCGACCGGATGGGGCTGGAATTTCGCCGTCTCGCTGCTCAGTCGGCCGCGCTCAAGAAGCGCGGCGGTGCGGTAACTGCGGGCAAGGATTATTTTCGACTGTTGGCAGGCCCGTTCCCGAGCCGCGACGCGGCGCAAGCCTTCGTCAATCAGCTTGCCAAGGATGGCGTTGACGGCTTTAGCTGGACCCGCACCCCAGCCACGCTGAAGATCGAGAAACTTCCCCCCAAATGATGCTTCCTCCCGACCTTGCCGCGCATCCCTCACGATCGCGCGGCCGGGTTTTTCAGGAGCATGACCGCGGGCCTCGTGGCCAACGCGACGCCTTCCAGCGCGATCGCGACCGGATCGTCCACTCGGTCGCCTTCCGCAGGCTACGCCACAAGACGCAGGTGTTCGTCGCTCCCGACGGCGATCACTTCCGGGTTCGGCTGACCCATTCGATCGAGGTGGCGCAGATCGGGCGGACGATGGCCCGTATCCTCGGGCTCAATGAAGATCTGACGGAGGCCTTGTGCCTGGCGCATGACCTTGGACACCCGCCGTTCGGACATGGTGGCGAAGATGCACTGACGCTGGCGCTCGCGGATGCCGGCGGCTTTGACCATAATGCCCACACCCTCAGGATCGTGACTACCCTCGAGAACCCCTACCCCGATTTCGACGGCCTCAATCTAAGCTGGGAAATGCTTGAAGGGCTCGCGAAGCATAATGGTCCGGTGATCGAACCGAGCTGGGCAATGGCCGAGGCCGACGCGGTGGCCGGGCTTGAACTTGGCAGCTGGCCAAGCCTCGAAGCGCAGGTTGCGGCGATTGCCGACGACATTGCCTATGACAATCATGACATCGACGATGGCCTGCGCAGCGGTATCCTTGATCTGGACGCGCTCCTGACGGTCCCGTTTGTGAAACGGCAATGGGCAGCTGTCGAAGCGCGCCATCCCGGGCTTGATCGCGACCGGAAGGTCAAGGCGCTGGTGCGTGACGGAATTGGTGCGATGGTCAGCGACGTCCTGGCGGAAACGGCCCATCGAATTACCGCCGCTGGCGTGGGCTCGATCGCTGACGTCCGTGCCGCAAATTGCCAGCTGGTCGGATTCTCTTCCGCGATGCAGGAAGAGGAACGCGCGCTTAAGCGTCACCTTTACGGGCATCTCTATGACAGTGCGCCGCTCACTCCGATCCGCCGCGAAGCGCAACGCATCGTGACCCAGCTTGCCGCGACGTTTCGCGATCACCCCGAATGCCTCCCGCCCGGCTGGCGTCGCGGGACAAGCGAGATTGAGCGGTTGCGGGGAATAGGAGACTATATTGCCGGAATGACGGACCGCTTCGCGATTGCCAAGCATGAAGAGTTAATCGGTCCGGTGTGCTTGCCGAACCGATTCTGATGTCGTGCAGATTCGCCCCTCCGGCTTAGATTGTCGGCTTGACTGCTGTCGATGCTCGCTTGGCGATGAAGTCGTTTAGCTCGCCTTTCACGGTTTCAAGTTTTGCATCCCACGCTGCGCCTGCCTTATCGCACGGCAGGCCGACAAGGACCTGCTCGGCTCCCTTAAGTCGATCGCTTAGAAACCATAGATTTGCCGCCGCTTCCGCCTCGACGACGGCGACATAGTTCGCCCATCGCGCGCCGACGTCCTGGGGCACCTTCGCTTGCTCGGCAAGGCGCGGCAAGCTCACCCTTGCCTTCACCTTGGATGTCGCTCTTTGTATCGAGCATGTGGTCCCGGTCGTGGCCTTTACAATTTGCGTTCCGACGTCCCAACTGAACAGACGGACGGTGTCTTTCGCGGCCGGATCGGCAAGTAGCTTTGCGAGCGATTTCTGGATCGCCTTTCCGTTCTTGCCGGCGACATCGTAATAAGTGATCGTCGTATTGGGGAAATCCCTGAGACCGCGGCCGGGTACTGCCACCGGCGCGGGAGGCACCGCGTTCGTGACCGGCGCCTTCGTCACCGGGCGCGAAGCCGCCTGTACGCTTGCGGTGGGATCGGCTTGCGAGCTGGGCGCTGAGCCATAGGCTTGGGCAATGGCAGCGGCGAAGAATATGGTGGTTAGCATGGATTCGACTCCTTTAGAGGGGAGCTTCTAACGATTGCGACAAATGCGACAAGCGCGTTCGAAGGTTTGAAAACCGGCTCATGACGCTGCTCGCAAAGCATAACGTCCTGCGCTAGACGCCGCCTATGTCTATATATGCGACCTACGATACGCTTCTTGGCGAAGTGCTTGATGCCCTCGAAGCCGAGGGATCATTGCCTGCAGGCCTTAATCGCAAGCCCGTTGCGGTCGAACCGCCGCGTGATGCGAGCCACGGCGACCTTGCGACCAATGCCGCAATGGTTCTCGCCAAAGGCGCGGGGACCAACCCGCGCGCATTAGCCGCGCTGATCGCGCCAAAGCTCGAGGCGCTGCCCGATGTCATCGAGGTGACCGTTGCGGGGCCTGGATTCATCAATGTGCGGCTATCCGACGAAGCGTGGCGCTGCGAGCTCGCGACGGTGCTTCAGAAGAATGAGCGTTATGGCCTGAGCACGGTCGGCGCCGGCGAGCGGGTCAACGTCGAATATGTTTCCGCCAACCCGACCGGGCCGATGCACATGGGGCATTGCCGCGGCGCAGTGGTGGGCGATGCGCTTGCGTCCTTGCTCGAAGCTGCGGGATTTGCCGTGACGCGCGAATATTATGTCAATGACGCCGGCAGTCAGGTCGACACGCTCGCCCGCTCGGCGCACCTGCGTTATCGTGAGGCGCTTGGCCGTGCCATCGGGGCAATCCCTGAAGGTCTCTACCCAGGAGACTATCTCATCCCGGTGGGTGAAGCATTGGCGACCGAATTTGCGGGGCAATATGCCGATGCGCCCGAAGACGAGTGGCTTGACCTGTTCAGGCGCAAGGCCGTCGCAGCGATGATTGAACTGATCAAGCACGACCTCGCTCTGCTTGGTATTCATCACGACATATTTGCTTCGGAAGCAGAACTTCAGGCGGCCGGTGCTCCCGAGCGTGTCGAGGCGACCCTTCGCGCCAAGGGTCTGGTCTACCAGGGCGTCCTGGAAGCGCCGAAGGGCGAAACCTCGGAAGATTGGGAGCCGGTGGAACTGACCCTGTTCCGCTCGACCGAGTTCGGCGACGATCAGGATCGTCCGATGAAGAAGTCCAATGGGGCGTGGACCTATTTCGGTGCCGATGCGGCCTATCATCTCCAGAAGGCCGAGAGCGCCGATCATCTCGTCAACATCTGGGGCGCGGACCATGCGGGGACGGTCAAGCGGATCAAGGCAGCAGTGACCGCGCTGACCGACGGGCGGGTCGATCTCGACGTCAAGATCATTCAGATGGTCAAGCTGCTTCGTGCCGGCGAGCCGATCAAGATGTCGAAGCGGTCGGGCAATTTCGTCACGCTTGCCGACGTGGTGGGCGAAGTCGGCAAGGACGTGGTCCGCTTCATGATGCTAACCAAGCGTGCCGATACGCCGCTTGAGTTCGACTTCGCCAAAGTGGTCGAGGCGTCGAAGGACAATCCGGTATTCTACGTCCAATATGCCCATGCCCGGATCGCATCGTTGCAGCGCAAGGCGGCGGAGATCGGCGTGTCGTTGGAGACGGTTGCGGATATGACGAAACTCGATGCCGAGGAGCTTGGGTTGGTCAAGCTACTGGCGCAATATCCACGTACCGTCGAGGCCGCGGCACTGGCCCATGAGCCTCATAGAATTGCATTCTATCTCAATGACTTGGCATCGGCATTCCATAGCTTGTGGAATCGCGGCAACGACGATCCGGCACGGCGCTTCCTGATCGAGGAGCGTCCCGAGGTTACCCGGGCACGGCTCGAGCTGGCGCGCGGGGTGGCATTGATCATCCGGTCGGGCCTGGCGCTGATGGGCGTCGAAGCGGCCGAGGAGATGCGCTGATGGCTCACAAAAATATTCCTCCTTTTTCGCCGCGCGGCCTCTAGGATAAGGCCTGCCACCAAGGCACGACGAAGGGGCGATGATGAGCGACGGCCGAGCATATGACGACCAGGGCCTGCCGTGGCTCGAAGCGGTCGATGATGAAGACGGCCCGACCGGTGTTTCGGCGAAGAAAATGCTCGTCGCGGTGCTGATGGTCTTGGTGGCTGCGGCGATCGTCGCCGGGACCTTTTTCTGGCTTGGCCGCCGCGACACGGTCGCCGATGGCGCGCCCGAACTGATCCGTGCCGAGACGACCCCCTACAAGACGCGGCCCGATGATCCCGGCGGGCTCGATGTCGCGGGTGAAAGCGAGACGGCATTCGAGACCAGCGCCGGCGAAGATCCCGATGCGGCACTCGACATGAACAAGCTCCCGCGAGGCATTGAACCGCCTCCGCCCACACCCGCCCCCGGCGAACCCGTGAAGCCCGTCGAGCCAAAGCCCAAGACACTCCCGCCCAACGAGACTAAGGAGCCGGCTCCGGATGATTCAGCGGCCGCAGCTTCTAGCCCGACAGTTCAGCTTGGTGCTTACGCCTCGACGATCAAGGCGGAGACGGCGTGGGGAATGCTTTCGAGCCGCTTCCCCGAAGTGGCTTCGCTGAACAAGACCGTGGTCAGCGCGACCGTCAACGGCAAGCCGGTTCACCGGCTGCGGGCGGTCGGTTCGGCCGCGCAGACCCGTGCCGCTTGTGCGGCGCTGAAGGCGGCAGGCGAAAGCTGCCTGGTGGTAAAATGAGCCAGGCCGCAATCTATGGCCTCGCCGGGACCGAAATCAGTCGCGAGGAATCGGCATTCTTCCGCGACACGCGACCGACCGGCTACATATTGTTCCGCCGCAATATCGAGGACCGCGCGCAATTGCGCCGCCTGACCGACGCACTTCGCAGCCTTGAAGGTCATGACGAAGTCCCGATCCTGATCGACCAAGAAGGAGGGCGTGTTGCGCGGATGCGGCCACCGGTCTGGCCTGCTTTCCCAAGCGGCGAGGCATTCGACCTATTGTATCAGGTTGCTCCCTCGTCGGCGATCGAAGCCGCGCGGGTCAATGCCCGTGCCCTGGGGCTGATGCTCCACGAGGTCGGCGTGACGATCAATTGCCTGCCGATGCTGGACGTGCGCCAGCCCGGGGCGACTGACATTGTCGGCAACCGCTCGCTAGGATCGAACCCGATGCAAGTCTCGGCGCTTGGGCGGGCAATCCTCGACGGGCTTGCCTCCGCGGGCGTGCTTGGCGTGATCAAGCATATTCCAGGTCATGGCCGCGCTTTGGTCGACAGCCACAAGGAATTACCGGTCGTCGATGCCGGCGAGGAACTGCTTCGGATCGACCTCGAGCCGTTCGAGCGCCTGCGCGACGCGGCAATGGGTATGACAAGCCACTTGCTTTATACGCAGTGGGATGCGCTTCGCCCGGCGTCGCAATCCCCGATCGTGATCCAAGAAATCATCCGCGATCGGATCGGCTTCGACGGCTTCCTGATGAGCGACGACATCGACATGGGCGCGCTCGCCGGCGACCATGGCACGCGTGCGGCGACCTGCATCGAAGCGGGTTGTGACGTCGTTCTCCAGTGCAACGGCCAAATGGAAGACATGATTAGCGTTGCCAATGCCGTCGGCGCACTGACCCCCGACGCCGAAGCGCGGCTCGCACGCGCAATGGCAATGCGCTTTACGCCCGACGACGAAATGGATTTTTCCCAAGCCGTTGAGAAACGGGACGCCTTGCTGGCGCTGGTTTAGTCGTCATTGCGGCAATCCAGCGACCCCATTTTTGCGCAACGCTCCTGCCTCCGCAAGAGCACAAGTAGAGCCAACTCGTTGTGCTCCGGCGAAGGCCGCAGCGTCGCGAGGAGAAGCCGCAGCAGTCGCTGGATTGCTTCGTCACGCTCGCAATGACAGGGTAGGAGGTGATGAACACCGACTTGTTCCGCGCGCCCGACGATACTTTGACCCTCACGCTCGACGGTTGGGAGGGGCCGCTCGATCTGCTGCTTGCCCTGGCGCGGGCGCAGAAGGTCGATCTTCACGCCATTTCCATCCTTGCACTGGTCAATCAATATCTCGCTTACCTTGAGCAGGCGAAGTCGCTCCGGCTGGAGATCGCCGCCGATTATCTGGTAATGGCGGCGTGGCTTGCATATCTTAAGTCCTGCCTGCTGCTGCCTTCCGACCCCACTGCGGATCCGAACCCCGACGAGATTGCGTTTCGGCTCGCGCAGCGGCTGCAGCGGCTCGACGCAATGCGCGACGCCGGAGCGCGGCTGATGGGCAGCGATCGCATTGGCCGCGACGTGTTCATTCGCGGCTGGCCCGAGGGCTTGCGCACGGTGCGCACGTCGGCGTGGCAGGTTTCGGCGTTCGAACTATATGCCGCTTACGGCCGGGTGAAGGCGCGGACCGAGCCCGCAATGCACGTCGTTGCAGCGCGCGCGGTGATGACGCTGGAGGATGCCATTGCTCGGGTCGCGGCACTGCTTGGCGAGGCGATCGACTGGACCACGCTTGACGCGTTCCTGCCGCCGACGAGCGATCCTGCCTACCGCCGCTCATCGCTGGCAAGCTCATTCGTCGCAGCGCTTGAACTGGCGCGGCAGGGGCGGATCGAACTGGCGCAGGACGCGGCGTTCGGCGAACTGCGGCTGCGGCGGCTTGCGCCTGCGATCAGCGCGGGACGGGTGTGATGGACGAATTTATTCGCGGCATCGAGGCGACCTTGTTCGCCTCCGCGTCCCCGCTCTCGCCCGAGGAAATTTCGGCCTATGCCGGCAAGGGCGACGTCACTGCCGCGCTCGCTGAGCTTGCTGCCATCTACAGCGGCCATGGCGTGGAACTGGTCGAGCGCGGCGGACGGTGGCATTTCCAGACCGCGCCGGACCTCGCCCACCTCCTGCGTCGCACCCGCGAGGAACCGCGGCGCCTGTCGCGTGCGGCAACCGAGACGCTTGCGATCATTGCCTATCACGAGCCCGTCAGCCGTCCCGAAATAGAGGCGATCCGCGGCGTCCAGATCGGCAAGGGCATAATCGACGTGCTGATGGAGGCCAATTGGATCCGAACGGCCGGGCGGCGCGAGGGTCCGGGCCGGCCATTGCTTTACGCCACCACGCCGGAATTTCTGACCCACTTCGGGTTGGGCTCGCGCAAGGACCTGCCCGGGATCGACGATTTGAAAGCCGCGGGGCTGCTTGATGCGCTCGATACTGGTCCGCTTCAGCTTCAACTGGAAAGTGACGACGAGGAGGACTAAGGTCGCCGCTGCATCTCAATCTAAGCGGAGTCCCTGATATGGGCGGTTTCAGCCTTTGGCATATTCTTATCTTCGCGATCATCCTGTTGCTTTTGTTCGGCGGCAACCGCTTTTCGGCAATGATGGGGGACGTCGCCAAGGGGCTGAAGAGCTTCAAGGCCGGCATGGCCGAGGAGGATGACGCCAAGGACCAGTCGCAGCGCAACGCCGATGTCCGCAAAAGCGAGCAGCGCCAGATCCCCCCGCAGCAGCCGCCGATCGATATCACGCCGCACGCAACGCGCACGCCCGACCCGTCGGTCCCGCCGCCGCCATCGCGCGACGACAACGCGCGCTAGAGGAGCCTGACCCGACATGTTCGGCGTCGACACGTCGGAACTGCTGATCGTTGCCGTGCTGGCGCTGCTGTTCATCGGCCCCAAGGATCTGCCGCGCGCGATGATGATGGTCGGACGCTGGATCGGCAAGGTGCGTGGCTATGCGCGTCACTTCACCGCTGGAATCGAGAATGTCGTTCGCGAAGCAGAACTTGAGGAAATGGAGCAGAATTGGCGCAAGGAAAATCAGCGCATCCTTACCCAGTTTCCGGCCGACGCTCATTATCCCGAGCCCGTTCCTGCCGCGCCCGACGGAGCGCCGATGACGGCGTTGTTTGAAGAGGAGGCGTCATCGACGACAGCTCTGCCAGAGACGGAGCCGATGCTGCCGCTTCACGCGCCCGCCGCGCCCGACGACGATCCGCGCCCCTTAAGCGATCGGGAGCTGCCATGATCACCGATGCGCCGGCGGATCGGTTGCGGCCGTGATTACCGACATTGACGATAGCAAGGCGCCCTTGCTTGACCATCTGATCGAGCTTCGTCGGCGATTGTTGTGGTGCGTCGCCACGTTGATGGTGGCCTTTTTCGCCTGCCTTTACTTCGCCAAGGATATTTTTGGACTGCTCGTCCAGCCATTGCTCGCGGCGGGGCAAGGGAAGCTGATCTATACCGACGTGTTCGAAGCCTTTTTTGCCGAGGTCCGGGTGGCGCTGTTCGCCGCCCTGATGATCAGCTTCCCGGTGCTTGCCACCCAGATCTGGCGGTTCGTTGCGCCCGGAATGTATGCCAAGGAAAAACGGGCGTTCCTGCCGTTCCTCCTAATGACTCCATTCTTCTTCGCCGGCGGCGCGGCCTTTGCATATTATTTCGCAATGCCGTGGGCGCTGAAGTTCCTGCTCGGCTTTGAGGGCGATATTGGCGGGGTCAGCCAGGAAGCGCTTCCGGGCGTCGGCAATTATCTGACCTTCGTGACGCGCTTCCTGTTCGGTTTCGGGGTCGCCTTCCTGATGCCGGTGCTGCTCATGGTGCTCGAGCGCGCCGGGGTGGTGACGCGCGAGCAGCTTGCCGGCTCGCGTCGCTATGCGCTGGTCGCGTCGGCCGGCGTGTCGGCGGTGCTGACCCCGCCCGACGCTATTTCGATGCTGATGATGCTCGTGCCGCTTTACGCGCTTTACGAATTCGCGATCCTGGCGATCCGCCTGACCCACTGGCGCGCTGCGCGTTCAAGTGCCCGCGCGGACGCGAAAACGGCCACGGCCGAGACCGTAACCAATACTCCGGATGCTGTCGTTGATGTGGCCCAGACAAATGTGGGCCCGGAAACGCCACCGGGGGGGGGGAGGGTTGGCGGTTCCGGGCCCATTTGATCGGACAGCGAGAGCGGGGGGGCAAAGGTCGCTATCCGAACATGTAAACGTCTACTTTTCGAAACTGGTTCCCAACCTTGTTGATTTTTTTTCAAGCCTAGCGATTGACGAAGAATTAGCCGCGTTCGGGGAACAGCGGAATATCGACGCTATAGCGCCCCAGCTTGCGTTCGAGCGGCGAACGCAGCTGGCGGGCGAGGCCCTCGATGATGCGCTCGAACTGTTTGCGCTCCGGCGGGACTGGCTCGTCGCTGTCGCCGTCCGGGGCAAGCAGGACCGTACTCGCAATGGTCAACGTACCCGTTAGCGGGCTTGCGCGGCGCAGGTAAATCTCGACCGGCTTGGTCGATCCTTGGAGCATCGCATATTCGACGATCTCGGTGACCAGGAAAGCGATCGCGACGGCGACGTCCTGCGTCGTCGAGGCGCGTTCGGCGTCAACCTCGATCAGGATTGCGCGTTGCGATTCCGCCGCGCTGGCGCGAAGTCCCTGCGCAAGCTCGGTCAGCAGGGCACGCAGCGCGATGCCCTGATTTTCCTCAAGTTCGGCATAATGGTTGCGGTGGACGACCGACAAGGCATCGACTCGCCGTCCGATCGCCGAAAACGCCGCCTTGCCCTCGCGGCTGTCGGCGGTTCGGCCGTGGATGCTGAGCAGTGAAGCGACGACCTGGAGGTTGTTCTTCACGCGATGATGAACTTCCCGCACCAGCTTGCGCTGGCCTTCGAGCGCCTCGGCCATTCCACGTTCGGTTTCCTCGATCCGCGCCACCGCGCGAACGAAAGCATCGCGCAAATCCTTGATCTCCGTCGCGTGGCCAAGGTCTTGTGCGGCAAGAATTTGGGGGTCGTCCCCGGGCTGATAGGCGGTCACGCTGCGCTGCAAGCGGCGCAGCGGCCGGATCAGCAAGCGGTTGACGAGCCCCCAACTAAGCAAGGCCGCGATCGCCCACATCAGCACGGGAAGCAGAGTCAACAATGTCTCGGTTGCAGTGATCGAGCGCGTCGGCGAAGTGATCCGCACGTCGAGCGGACCGCTGCCAGGCGCGATCGGGCGGGCGTAGACGGCAAGCTTGTCGCCCGTGGCGTCGGGGTTCCCGATGAGGACGATGCGACGCCGTCCATCCGTCAGCAATGCGCTTGAGAAACGCGCGCCATCGCTGTGCAGGACGCCGACCAGTTCGGGCTGTGTCAGCCGAGTTGTCGCACTGCCGCGCTGAACGCCGGTGCGAAGCAGGAGCGAGCGCCCGTCCTCCGCGATCCACAAGCGGATTTCACCGCTGGTTACGCGCGGCGGATTCACAATGTCGGAAAAGTCCCCAACCGAGCAGGTCGATTTGCCGTCGAGTTGCTCGATCGCGAAGCGGCGTGCGACTGCGGGTGCGATTTCAAGCGTCGCTGCGGCATCCTCGCAGTCCGTAGTGCCGCTGTCGTTAAGCGCGGCATTGGCGGCCACCCGAAGGGCAAGCGCATTGCGGGCAATCAGGCTTTCGAGCGCGGTGGCGGACAGAGCGGCGCGTTGTTCCGCGGCCGACGAAATGGTGTTTCGGACATCCTCATAATCGCGGAGCGCGCTCCACACCAACAAGCCACCGATCGGGAGCAGGACTAGAGAAAGAGCGAGCAGAAGCTTTGCGGCGGTGCCGAGCCGATCAAATTTCGAGTTCGGGTTCAAGGACCGTACGCCAATATGTGCGGCGCCTCAGTCGAGCTTGCCCAGCAGATCGAGGAAATCGTCGGGGATGTCTTCGCGCAATGTTTCATCATAGATTGTGCGTAACGCACGACCGACCACATTGGCCTTGTCCTGCTTGCGATCCTTCGAAGGCCGGGCGCCGCGCTTTTCACCATCCTGCGCACCGACTGATTGCTTGCCACTCAACCTCAAATCCCCCTCGCGCGCCTGAACAAGCGCGAACCCTCACTGTGAGAAAACGCAATCGCGAACACCGATCAAACAAAGTATCGCGAGGCCCGCACCTATCGCTCACACTCCCGTCACGTCAATGCACTAAGGAACGAGAGTTTGTGGGCAGGAAACTAAATGGCGACTGCTTTGTTCCACCCCCGCAAACTTGAGATGCGGGGGTGTGCCAGATTGACCAAAAAGATCGCTGGTCGAGCGGACTTCCGGGCTGACTCTCGGGGTTGCATCATGACCATCGGTCGCCCACAACGGGTGAAACTTTTAACGGAGATTGTTCGCTTATGTCGCTTGGACAGGACCTCGCCCCGCACCTGCCTTTCCTGCGCCGCTATGCCCGGGCGCTGACCGGAAGCCAGGTCCACGGCGACAATTTCGTCCGTGCGACGCTTGAGACGATCGTTGCCCAGCCCGACGAATTCCCGCGCGACGTCGATCCGCGGCTTGGCCTGTACCGTACCTTTCACGCCATCTGGTCGAGCGCCAATATCGACGAGGGCCAGGAGCCGACGATGGCGATCGACGGCGCGGAGGGGATCGCAAATGCGCGTCTTGCCCGGGTGACTCCGCTGTCGCGCCAAGCGCTGCTGCTGACCAGCCTGGAAGGATTTTCGACCGACGATACGGCCTATCTGATCGACGCGACGCCTGAAGACGTCGAATCGCTCGTTGCCGAAGCACTTGCCGAGATCGAGCGCCAGACGCATGCCGACGTCCTCATCATCGAGGATGAACCGATCATCGCAATGGACATTGAGTCCATCGTTCGCGATCTTGGCCACAATGTCACCGGCGTTGCGGTCACGCGCGACGAGGCGATTGCCCAGGCCCGTAAATCGCCCCCTGGTCTGGTGCTGGCGGACATCCAGCTTGCCGACGACAGTAGCGGGATCGACGCGGTGAAAGACATTCTCGCCGAATTCGCAGTGCCGGTGATCTTCATCACCGCATTCCCGGAGCGTCTGCTGACCGGAACTCGGCCCGAGCCGACCTTCCTCATCACCAAGCCGTTCCAGCGTGCGACGGTGAAGGCGGCGATCAGCCAAGCCTTGTTCTTCGACGCCGCAACGGTTCCGGCCTGACCACGACGGCGCTCGCGGTGGAGTGGCAGACTGATGGAGGTCCTCGCTCGTTTCTGCGTTCCCGCTAACCAGACTCTAGCCTCGTTGGCCGTGTCGTTTTGGTTACGGTCATGTTCGCCCGCATATTGTTCGACGCGTGATTGAAACTATATCGGCGCAAGGCATTACGCTGAGATACTTTGCTGGCCGCGTACCTGGCCAAAAATGTTTGTGGGGCGATTGATTTGGCAGAATATGATGACGAGGATGAATATGACGAGCCGCGCCCCGAGCCGGTTCCGTTGTCGGATCCCGACTTCAAGGATCAGCTTTCCGCGGTAATTCCACACCTGCGCGCGGTCGGCCGCTCGCTGTCGGGCAGCCGCGACCTCGCCGATGATCTGGTGCAGGAGACACTTCTTAAGGCATGGGCGGCGCGGAAGCGGTTCCAGGCGGGGACCAATATGCGCGCATGGACCTTCATCATCCTGCGCAACCTGTTTCTCAGCCAGATGCGCCGCGCCCGCTTCAAGGGCGAATGGGACGATATCACCGCCGCCAAGATCCTTGCCGCACCGGCAAGCCAGGACCGTCATATCGAGCTTGGCGACATGCAGCGCGCGCTGATGCATTTGCCGCAGCCGCAACGCGAGGCACTGATTCTCGTGGGCGCCGGCGGTTTCGCTTATGAGGAAGCAGCCGACATTTGCGGATGCGCGGTCGGAACGATCAAGAGTCGGGTCGCGCGCGGTCGGGTCGCACTCGAGGCGTTGCTTACAGGTGGAACGCTTCCGTCACGCAGGCAACATAAGACGGATCCCAATGTCTCCGCGCTTCAAAATATCATTGGCCAAGTAGACGATCTGAGCCGCGACCGCGGCTAAACGCGAGTTCGGAGCGGCGGTCGAATTTAGTTGAGTTCGCTGATCAATTTCTCGAAATCGCGGGTGCATTCATCTTGGGATGCTGCGGCAAATGCCTGGCGTAGACTCGCTGCGATACCCAATTTGTCATTGGGAAAACCAAGGCGAATCACTTCGCGATCGCGTGCCGCGGGCGGGCGATGGGCAAATGCCGCTTTAAGAGTCATGAAACAGTAACCCCTGTCGGACCGATCGGTTTCCATCTTTACCAGAACGGACCATAGCTGTGTCATGAAAGCGACATTGCGCAATCAGCGACGTGCCGACGCCTATGAGCGCGCGAAGCTGCATAGTCCGTTCCTTCGTGCCGCGTCCGAGCGCTGGCCGGAAATTTCCCACCGCTTCATCTCCGAAGGTGCTGAATCAGCGATTGCGCTCGCCCTTGAGTCGAGCGGTGACAGCGTCGCCGTGTCGCTGCGCCGGCAGCGTCACGGACTTGCGCTTGCGGTTGCCCTTGGCGATCTGGCGGGCGAACTCTCGCTCGAGCAGGTGACTGCCCACCTCAGCGATTTCGCCGACCAGGCGATCGACGCCGCGCTTCGTACCGCAATGCTTGAGCGCGTCCCGGACGCCGAGCCGATGGGGGTGGCGGTGCTTGCGCTTGGCAAATTGGGCAGCCGCGAGCTGAATTACTCATCCGATGTCGATTTGATCCTTTTGTTCGACCCCGCGACCATGCCGCGTCGCGCACGCGACGATGCTGGCGAAGCGGCCGTGCGATACGGCCGCCGGCTGGTCGAATTGCTCCAGCAGCGCACCACCGACGGCTATGTCGCACGCGTCGATCTGCGACTGCGTCCCGCGCCCGAAGTGACCCCAATCGTGCTCTCCGTGGACGCTGCAATCTCATATTATGAAAGCTCGGCCCTGCCTTGGGAGCGGGCAGCCTTCATCCGCGCGCGCGCGGCGGCGGGGGATATCGCACTTGGGGAGCGCTTCCTTGAGGAAATTCAGCCGTTCATCTGGCGCCGTGCAATCGACTTTGGCGCGATCGACGAGATTCGCGACATATCGCTGCGCATTCGGGATCATTTTGCCCAAGGACAGAAATTCGGGCCAGGCTTCGATCTCAAGCGTGGCCGCGGCGGTATTCGCGAGGCGGAATTCTTCACCCAGGTGCAGCAGCTGGTTCACGGCGGACGCGCGCCGGAACTGCGTGCCTCGTCGACGTGTACAGCGCTTGCCGCGTTGAGCGCGACCGACCGGCTCGATGCAGCGGTCGCGGCGATGATCAGCGACGCATATTGCGCGCTGCGGACGGCCGAGCACCGCGTCCAGATGATCGACGATCGCCAGGAGCATCGCCTCCCCGCCGATCTCGCGGCGCTCGATCAAGTGGCGCGGCTTGACGGCCTTTCGGATGGCGCGGCGCTGCTTGACGGCCTGCGCTGTCATGTAGAGCAGGTCGCCGCGCAGTTTGACGGACTGGTGAGCGAGCGCGGCGAGCGTTTATCGAACGATCCGGACATCCTCAGCGCTCAAGTCGCGGCGATGGGGTTTGTGCCCGATGAGGCGTTGCGCCGCGTCGCCGATTGGCGCTCGGGCCGCGCGCGTTCGCTGCGTTCACCCGCGGCACGCATCGCGTTCGAGGCCATGCTTCCCAATTTGATGCGCGCGGTGGGGGCAGGGCCAGATACAAGCCGCGCGCTCAACCGGTTCAGTGATCTGGTCGAGCGATTGTCCAGCGGAGTAAATTTCTACCGCTTGCTCGAAGCCCGACCCAAGCTTGCGGCATTGGTTGCGCAAATCCTTGCCCACGCTCCGGCGCTTGCAGACCAGCTTGCGCGCCGCCCGACCTTGCTTGACGGGCTGATCGACGACAGCGCGTTCGCGCCCCCGCCCAACGCCGAGGAAGCTGCGGCTTACTTCCGCGCCGCCATTGCAGGCGATCCGCTCGATGTGGCGCTCGATCGGGTGCGCCGCATGGTCAACGAGCGCCGCTTCGCGCTTGGGGTCCAGCTGATCACCGCCCACCGCGATCCGATTGCGGTGGCGGAGGGCTATAGCGACCTGGCCGAAGCCGCAATCGTCGCGCTTTCGGACGCGGTCAGTCGGGATTTTGCCGCGGTACATGGCCAGATCGAAGGCGGCGAACTGATCGTGCTTGCGCTTGGGCGGCTTGGCGGGCGGGCGCTGACCAATGCCAGCGACCTCGACCTCGTTTTCCTGTTTGACGCGCCCGAGGGTGCGGCAAGCGACGGCACGAAATCCATCCCCGCGACCGACTATTACAACCGCTTGGCGAGCCGGATTACCGCTGCGCTGAGCGTGCCGACCGCGGCGGGGCCGCTGTACGACGTCGATACCAGGCTCCGCCCACAGGGGGCGCAAGGAATGCTTGCGGTCAGCCTTGCGGGCTTCAATGCTTATCAGCGCGACGAGGCGTGGACGTGGGAGCATATGGCGCTGTGCCGGGCGCGACCGCTGACGGGTTCGCTTGCGCTTCGGGCCGCGGTGCGCGAGCGGATTGTGGCTTTGCTTTCGATGCCTCGCGATGCTGCCATTATTCGCGCCGACGCCTTGAAAATGAGGTCCGACATGGCGCGGCACAAGCCGCCCGCGGGTCCGCTCGACATCAAGCTTGGCCCGGGCGGGCTGGTCGATCTCGAATTCGCCGTTCACACGCTCCAGCTGGCCAACCATGTCGGGCTCGACCCACGGCTCGAGGTTGCGCTTGCGGCTCTGGCCGAAGCGGCGCTGATCGACGAACAGGCGGATCCCGACCTCAGATTGCTTAGCCGAATGCTGGTGGTCTTGCGGCTGGTTGCGCCCGAGGGCATGGAGCCGGCCGAGCAGTCCCGCGCATTGGTCGCGACCTTGTGCGGATTTGACGGCTGGGACGCTTTGACCGAGGCGATCGGGTCGGCGCGGGAACGGATCAGCGCCCGCTGGGCCGCAGTGGCGAAGGAATGATGATGACGATTCAAGAAGGTGACCAGGTTCCGGCGCTGATCGCGACGCTCAGCGATGGCCGAAGCATCAATCTTGCTGCCCCGGGCGCGCCGCTGGTGCTGTACTTCTATCCAAAGGACGACACGTCGGGATGCACTCGCGAAGCGCAGGACTTCACTGCGCTTGCCAATGATTTCGCCGCGGCCGGAGCGATGGTCGTCGGCGTGTCGCGCGACGAGATGAAGAAGCATGACAAGTTCATCGCGAAATATGAGCTGCGCGTTCCGCTCGCGAGCGACGCCGACGGCGCAATCAGCGATGCGTTCGGGACGTGGGTTCAAAAGTCGATGTACGGGCGCAAATATATGGGAATGGAGCGCTCCACCTTTCTCATCGACGCCGCCGGCCGGGTTGCGAAAGTGTGGCGCAAGATCAAGGTGCCGGGCCATGCCGACGAAACGCTTGCGGCAGTGCGGACGCTACAAGCCGCGTAGCAGGTCGAGATATAGCTGGTGGGTTGCGCTTAGCCGATAGGCTTCGACGCGGTCGCCCGGCAGAACCGGGTCCGGGCCGAGCTGCGTGACGATCGCCGCGGCAATGCTGGCGGGGTCGTCCGCGTCGACGATCAGGCCATATTTGCCATCGCCAAGCACGAAGCGCGCGTCGCCGGCCTGGCGCGCGGCGACCACCGGCACCCCAATGGCAAGCGCTTCGAGCAGTGCAGTCGATGATCCTTCCCAATGCGACGGAAGCACGAACGCGCGTGCATGCTTCAGCCAGGCGAAGACATTATCGGTCTCGCCAGCGAACTTCACGGCATCGCCGATCCCAAGCTCGGCTGCGCGCGCTTTCAACCGGGCGATGCGATGCGGATCGCCCGATCCGACGATCATCAGGCGCAATGGCGCTTGCTGGATCGCCAGCGCGGCGGCGTCGATTAGTCCTTCCAGATTCTTCTGCGGATGGATTCGCCCGATCGTCAGCACGACCGGCACCCCATGGTCGTCAAGCCATGGATGCGGGGCAGGAGCGTCGGCCAATGCCCTCGCGCGGTCGACATCGACGCCATTGGGTATGTAGGCCGCCTTGCCGGCGGCGATCGCGCGCTCGAACAAGGGCCGCTCGGCCAGTGCGCGTCCGACCAGCACGATCCTTTTTGCGGTAAGCAGGAACAGGCGATGCCAGCTTCGCCGCCGAAGATTGCGCAAGCCCTTCGCGGGCCGTCCGATCTCATTGCTGATGCGATAGACTGCGTTGACCTTGTGCCCGCTGGTCGCGACGAACACGCTCTTGTGGCCATAATTGCCCATCGACATGACCAGGCTGGCCTTGCGATCGCGCACCAGCCGCCGAAGCTTGAGGCCCGCCGCCAACCGCGGACGCTCGGGCTCCTCGCCACCGCCCAGCACCATCAGCCGAGCGGGCGAAACATCGATCGCCCGATTAAGCCCCTTGTCGTACCCCGCGACCAGCAACGTCTCGCGCTCTTCCCCAAGCCGCCGCGCAAGCGCAATGGCATTGGTCACGACGCCGCTGCCGCGAAGATCATGGACGTAAAGGATCGCAGGTGCGGTCATGTCGCTTCACGCCTAGAACAGTCCGCCAGCCGATCCCACCCCTTCACATTCCAACGCCGCATCGCTAAGTCGCCAGCAACCCAAGCGGAGCGCCAAGACCAATAATGGCCGAGTTCACTCTTCCCAAGAATAGCAAGATCACCAAGGGCCGGGCTCACAAGAGCGACGGCGGTGCACGTCCCAAGTCGTTCAAAATCTATCGCTACGACCCCGATAGCGGCGCCAATCCGCGCTACGACACCTACACCATCGACCTCGCCAAATGCGGCCCGATGATGCTCGACGCCTTGATCAAGATCAAGAATGAGATCGACCCGACGCTGACCTTCCGCCGCTCGTGCCGCGAGGGGATCTGCGGGTCCTGCTCGATGAATATGGGCGGCAAGAACGGCCTCGCTTGCACCACCGCGATCGAGGACCTCAAGGGCGAGGTGAAAATCACGCCCTTGCCGCACATGGAGGTGGTCAAGGACCTCGTTCCCGACATGACGCATTTCTACGCGCAATATGCGGCGGTCGAACCGTGGTTGAAGTCGGCCACCCCCGAACCCTCGGGTAAGGAGCGCTTCCAGGCGCCGGAGGACCGCGAGAAGCTCGACGGTCTCTACGAGTGCATCATGTGCGCCTGCTGCTCGACCAGCTGCCCAAGCTATTGGTGGAACAGCGACAAATTCCTGGGCCCCGCGGCATTGCTGGCGGCCTATCGCTGGCTCGCGGACAGTCGTGACGAAGCGACCGGCGAGCGGCTCGACCAGCTTGACGACCCGTTCCGTCTCTATCGCTGCCACACGATCATGAATTGCGCCAACGTCTGCCCCAAGGGCCTCAACCCCGCGAAAGCCATTGCCGAAACCAAGAAGCTGATCGCGGCGCGCGCGGGATAAGAGATGGGCTTGTGCTCCTGCGCAGGCAGGAGCTTCGTTCGAGAAAGCGCTGAGACTTTCTTTCGCACCGCTCCGGCCTTCGCCGGAGCACATGGCGGCATGGACAGAGGGCATCTTTGCGCTTGATCGCGGTTGCGCCCAGCGCGTCTCTCCAATAGCCCCGCGTCATGACCGACGAACTCAAGCCCAATGGCGCCAGGCCCGATCCCGAACATACCGGCTGGCTTAGCTGGGGCGAATCGCCGCCGGGCACGTTCGTCGGCGCGACCGGAAAGTTCATCTTCCGCCCCGATGGCGATGGCCAGGCGCGCGTGCGCTGGTTCCCCGACGACAGCCACGTCAATATCGGCGGGTCCATCTTCGGCGGCGCGATCCTGAGCTTCATCGACATGGCATTGTTCGCCGGCGGGCGCTGTGCCGGGATGGGCGAAGGGCATTATGTCACGCTCGACTGCGCCACCCACTTCATCGCGCGCGGCGAAACCAACGTCGCGATGGACGCGGTGGTGCGGCTGGTCGGGGAGACCAAGGGCGGCCTGGTCTTCCTTTCGGGCCATTGCGAGCAGGGCGATCGCACCACCCACAGCTTTACGGGGACGCTCAAGCGCGTTCGCGCCAGAGTGGCGGACGGGGCCAAGTGACGGGCCCGGTCGGCGCGGCTTATGCCGCGCTGGTGAAAGGCGGCGAGCTTAAGCCTGATCCGGACCAGGCCGCGGCGGTGGCAGCGCTGGACCGCTTTGCCGACTGTCTCACCCAGTCGAACAAGGGCGGTCTACTCAAGCGGCTGTTCGCAAAGCCGTCGCCGACGTGCGGCGTCTATCTCTGGGGCGGGGTCGGGCGCGGCAAGTCGATGCTGATGGACCTCGCTTATGAGAAAATCGCCGCTGCGCCCAAGTGCCGCACCCACTTCGCGCCATTCATGCTCGACGTTCACCAGCGGCTTCGCGCGGCGCGAGCGACAGAGGAGGGCGACCCCGTCATTGCGGTTGCCAAGCAGCTGTCCGAAGAGGTGAAATTTCTTGCCTTTGACGAAATGATGGTCACCAATTCGGCCGACGCGATGATCATGTCGCGCCTGTTCACCGCATTGATCGGCGAAGGCGTCGCCATTGTCACGACGTCGAACCGGCCGCCGTCCGACCTCTACAAGGACGGGCTTAACCGCGAACTTTTCCTGCCCTTCATCGCCCTGATCGAACAGCGCATGGAAGTCGTTTCGCTGAACGGGCCGACCGATTATCGGCTCGACCGCCTCCAGGGGCTGGACACGTGGCTCGTCCCCAACGGCGCCGAGGCAACAGCCAGGCTCAGCGAGGCCTTTTTCCGACTGACCGATTATCCGGTCGAGGATCGCGCCAATGTTCCGACCGAGGAGCTCGACGTCGGCAGCAAGCGCATGCTCCACGTCCCAAAGTCGCTCAAGGGCGTCGCGGTCTTCTCGTTCAAGCGCTTGTGCGGGGACGCGCGCGGCGCCGCCGATTATCTGGCCATTGCACAACGCTTCCATACGGTCATCCTGGTCGGGATCCCCGTCCTGACGCGCGACAAGCGCAATGAAGCGGCGCGGTTCGTTACTCTCATCGATGCGCTCTACGAGCATCGGGTGAAACTCCTCGCCGCCGCCGACGCGCAGCCCGCCGCGCTCTATCCCGAAGGCGATGGCGGTTTCGAATTCCAGCGCACCGTCAGCCGCCTCGAGGAAATGCAGAGCGCGGACTATCTCGGCGAAGGCCACGGCCTCCACGAGGATTGACCGGCCCTGCAATGCGCCTAGCCTCGGGATGAATTCGAGGAGAGACGAGATGCGCCGACTGACCGCTGCTGCCTGCCTGGCCCTTTTGCCGGCCGGCGCGCTGGCGGCGCCCGACCCCGCGCGCAAGCAAGCCGAGCGCAACCTGTTCGAACAGATCGTGGAGATTCCAACGGTTGCCGGGCGCGGGCAGATGCCACGGCTGACGAAGCTGCTTACCGCCGAAATTCGCAAGGCCGGCATTACCAACGTCATCGTCAAGGATCACGACAAGACTCAAACGCTGATCGCGCGCTGGCCGGCGGCGAAACCGTCGGGCAAGAAACCAATCCTCCTCATGGCGCATATGGACGTGGTCGAGGCGGATTCGAAGGATTGGAAGTACGACCCCTTCATCTTCCGCGAGCTCGACGGCTACTATCTCGGCCGCGGCGCAAGCGATAATAAGGCTGCCCTGACCGGAATTGTTCTGGCCCTGCAGAATTTGCGAAAGGCGGGTTTCCAGCCAACCCGCGACATCATCATTCTCTACACTGGCGACGAGGAAACGACCGGCAACGGCGCGCGGCGCGCGGCGAACGAATGGCGCAGCCTGATCGATGCCGAATATGCCCTGAACGGCGACGCCGGCGGCGGGTCGGTCTATCCTGACGGCAGGGTCGAGGGCTTCGGCATGCAGATCGCCGAAAAAACCTATGCCGATTTCAAGCTGACCGCGAACAATCGCGGCGGGCATAGCTCCGCACCGCGTCCCGACAATGCCATCTATGCACTTGCCGGGGCCTTGAAGGCGGTCGAATCGTATCGCTTCGAGCCAATGATCAATCCCGCTAGCCGCGCTTATTTCGAAGGACTTGCTGGCAACGACAAAGGTCAGTTCGGCGAACTGGTCACGCGCTGGCTTGCCAACCCGAAAGATCGCGAGACGGCGGACCTGCTCGAGGCCAATGAGCCCGGCTATACGCGCACACGCTGCGTCGCGACGATGCTTTCCGGCGGACATGCGCCCAACGCACTTCCGCAGCGGGCGGAGGCGACGGTCAACTGCCGCATCTTCCCGGGCGTAAAGATCGAGGCCACCCGATTGCAATTGCAGACGCTTGCCGGGCCCGATGTCACCGTGACCCTTGCCCCCAACAATTCGCCCGAATCCGACGCCAGCCCGCTCCGAGCGGATGTCACCGAGGCCTATCGCGCAGCCGTCGCAACGCGCTTTCCCAATGCGCCGATCATTCCGCTAATGTCGGCAGGGGCGACCGACGGTTCGTTCCTGCGCAACGCTGGAATACCGGTCTATGGCGTTGGTGGATTGTGGGGCATCGTTGGTCAGAAGAGCGGTGCGCACGGGCTTGATGAAAAGGTGTTGATTGACGGCTTCCACGGCCAGGTTCCGATCTGGGAAGATATGCTCCGGCGGCTGGCGGGCTAATGCGAAAAAGGCCGCCCCGGTTCCCCGGAGCGGCCCTGTCGGCGAGTTACAACCCCGCCGGACAGCGTGCTGACGCCTAGCGCAGATTATCGATAATCCGCTCAACCAGATTGGTCCTGCGGTTCACGACGTAAATCTGGTTGTCGCGATAGACGTAATCATAATTGCGATTGAGACTATACTGGGTGCGGTAGCGCACCGGGATCTGGTTATAGCTGGTGTAGCCATAATCGTCCGGCACCCGGTAACCGCGCTTCCACTGCTCTTGCGCGACTTTTTTCGGCGACACGCACTTCATGTTGCGCTTGGCCACACCCGACTGGCAGGTGGAGTCGCGCGTCCAGTTCATGTTGTAACGATAGCCTTCCTGGCGATCGTCGATGCGGTTGCGGTTGGCGTCTATAAAGCGCTCGCGCCAATCGGCAATTCCGTTGCGATTCATGTCGGCGGCACGCGTTTCGCGATAATCGAGGATGCCATTGCCGTTGAGATCGGCATAGGCACGCTCGCGATAGTCGGGAATGCCATTGCCGTTGCGATCGTAACGGCTCTGCGCCTCGGCAGGCGATGCGATGGCGACCACGGCCAGCGCGCTTGCGCATAATATGATGTTACGCATGAACTCAGCTCCTCTATTTTGTTATGCCCCCTAAACGAATAGGCCACAGTGCGAGTTCCGCCGATCCGCCAGGCAGAACCCTCCACCAGCCGAGCCGAATGGCATATTCTCAAGCAAGAAGAGCCTTCGGCGGTTGCCCCCGCCCGCCTCTCGGTCTAGAGCCCGCGCCAAATTCAGTGCCGTTTTCGCGGACTGGATATCACTCGCTTGGACAGGGGACGACCAGCTCAATGGCTCGCAAGAAAATCGCGCTGATCGGCGCGGGAATGATTGGTGGAACACTGGCGCACCTGGCCGCGATGCGTGAATTGGGCGATATCGTCCTGTTCGACATTGCCGAGGGTACGCCCCAGGGCAAGGCGCTCGACATTTCGCAGGCCGCCCCGGTCGATGGCTATGACGTCACGCTCAAGGGTTCGAACGACTATGCCGACATCGCCGATTCCGACGTGTGCATCGTCACCGCCGGGATTGCGCGCAAGCCGGGGATGAGCCGCGACGATCTGCTCGGCATCAATCTGAAGGTGATGAAGGCGGTCGGCGAAGGCATCAAGGCCAATGCCCCGAACGCGTTCGTGATTTGCATCACCAATCCGCTCGACGCGATGGTGTGGGCATTGCGCGAATTTTCGCAGCTGCCGCACAACATGGTCGTCGGCATGGCGGGCGTGCTCGACAGTGCGCGCTTCCGCCATTTCCTTGCCGACGAGTTCAAGGTCAGCGTCGAAGACGTCACTGCCTTCGTGCTTGGCGGCCACGGCGATACGATGGTCCCGGTTGCCGCTTATTCGACCGTGGCGGGCATCCCCATCCCCGACCTCATCAAGATGGGATGGTCGACGCAGGAACGGATCGACGCGATCGTCAAGCGCACCCGAGGCGGTGGCGGCGAGATCGTGGCACTGCTCGGCAATGGCAGCGCCTTCTACGCCCCCGCGACAGCCGCGATCGCGATGGCCGAAAGCTTCCTCAAGGACAAGAAACGCGTCCTCCCCGCCGCGGCCAACCTCACCGGCCAGTACGGCATTAATGACCTTTACGTCGGCGTGCCGATCGTGATCGGCGCGGGCGGTGTCGAAAAGATCGTCGAAATCGAACTCGACGCCGAAGCGCAGAAGAATTTCACCGTCAGCGTCGACGCGGTCAAGGAACTGCTCGTCGCGTGCAAAGCGATTGATGGGAGTCTCGCCAAGTGAGCATTCTCGTAAGCCGGAACACCAGGGTCATCACCCAGGGGATGACCGGCGAAACCGGCACCTTTCATACCCAGCAGGCGCTCGATTACGGGACGCAGATGGTTGGCGGCGTCACGCCGGGCAAGGGCGGGTCGACCCACATCGGGTTGCCGGTGTTCAACACCGTCGCCGAAGCCGTCGCCAAGACCGGCGCCGACGCCTCGGTAGTCTATGTCCCGCCGCCATTCGCCGCGGATTCGATCATGGAGGCGATCGACGCGCAGGTGCCGCTGATCGTGTGCATCACCGAAGGCATTCCGGTGCTCGACATGGTCCGCGTCAAGCGCGCCTTGTCGGGATCCAAGTCGCGGCTGATCGG
>JALYRC010000003.1 GCA_030855555.1 Pseudomonadota bacterium | reverse complement strand
GTCTTCCGATGCTGATCGATTTGCCGTCCAGCGTCGGCGGCGAATTCGGCGTGACGTTGGCGTTGGGCAGCAACGCTCGGTTCCGGCCGACAGCGGTGGTCCTCGAGGCGAATGGCCAGCCGCTGACGTCCCTCCGCGTCGATCGCGCGTCCATCACGGGGGTCGCGACCTCCGTATTGGGGGCGGGGACGTCAGCCTTTATCGACGGGACGAATAGTGTCGACGTGATGCTGTCGAACCCGCAGGCACTTCTCTATCACGCTGATGGCGACGCCCTGGCAATGGGCGCCAATGCGATGCTGATCGGCAAGGAGGTGATTCAATTCGGGCGCGCTATTGCGCTTGGCGGTAGTGCCTATCGTCTGTCCGAACTGGTTCGCGGCCGGCTCGGCAGTGAGTATGCAATCCCCGGCCACTCGAGCGGCGAAGCGATCGTGCTTCTCGATCCGGCGCGCCTGGTGTGGATCGGGTTGGATCGGGCGATGATGGGCGCAGAAGTAACTGCGCGCGCTTATGGCGTGGCCGACGACGAGGCAGATCCCCCGCTGCATTCCCTCGTTGCGGCAGGCGAGAGCTTGCGGCCGCTAAGCCCCTGCCACCTGGAAGTAAGTAGCGACGGCGCTTCGTACACGGTGCGATGGATGGCGCGGCGGCGGGCCCTGCTTGGGTGGCCGGCAAGCGGTGGAGATGAAATTGGGTCGGCGAATTTCGAGGTGCGCGTTAAGCGCGGCAGCGGGGTCCTTATGCGCGCCGCGACAATCGCTCCTCTGGCGATTCCGGCGACAGAGGTTGATGCGCTTGGCTCGGGCTCGATCCGCTTCGAAGTGGTCGAACTGGGCGCGATGCCATCCCAGGCCGCTGTGCTGACGCTCAATTCCTGAGGAGATTGATTATGGAGACGACCTCGCGCCTTGGCTTGCCGCTGCTGATCGCCGGGCAGGTCCAGAAGGAACTGTTCCACAATGAAGCGCTGGCGACGATCGACCTCGTGGTCAACGGTTCCGTCGACGAGGTTCCGATCACTGCGCCGCCCACGACCCCTTCGCTGGGCACCCTGAACCGCGTCGCATCGGCGGGAGCGACGGGAGCGTTCGCCGGGCGCGAAGGCATGCTTGCCGGTTATAGTGCCGGTGGATGGCGTTTTGTGGCTCCGGCCGAGGGGATGCGCCTGACGGAGCGAACCAGCGGCGTCGAGCTGGCATTTCGCAACGGTGCTTGGACGAGCGGGATGATCCGCGCGAGCGAGGTTGAGATAGGCGGGTTGAAAGTGTTGGGCTCTCGTGAGCCGGCGATTGCAGACGCTGCCGGGGGCGCCACGATCGATACGGAAGTGCGGTTGGCGGTTACGCAAATACTTGCCGCGTTGCGGACCCATGGCCTGATCGCCTCTTGATCCCTCGGCGACATTCCAAGAAGTGAGTTTCGATACGAGTGAGGCGTTTGGGCAACATCATTGCCCAATCGAATTCTTGCGTAGCAACCCCTGCTCTCATATTGTGTTCACGCAGTTCTAATTCAGAACTTATGCGAAAGGGGAAATTTATGCGCAAGCTAGCCATTGCAATGGCGCTCGCATCGACGGCGCTAGCAACACCGGCTGTCGCTCGCGACAATAGTTGGTACGTCGGCGTCGAAGGCGGCCTGATGATCGTCGAAGACGGCGAATTCGATGCTTCATACACGTTCAGCGGCGTCACGCGCGACGAGCTGTTCTCGTTCGATCACAAGGTCGGCGTCGACCTGGACCTGATCGGCGGGTACGATTTCGGGTTTGTTCGCTTGGAAGCCGAAGCGGGCTACAAGCGCGCATCGCTCGACGAGATAGATGAGGGGAATCGGAACGCCCAACAAGCCGACGGTAGCGTGCGGGTTTACTCGGCCATGGCCAACTTGCTTTTCGATTTTGGCGATGATGATGGCTTGAGCGGCTACATCGGCGGTGGCGCTGGTCTTGCCAACGTGCGTTATGACATTGATTTCGCCGGCGGTAGCGGTCGTGACAGCGACCGTTCCATTGCTTATCAGGGGATTGCTGGCGTCCGTTACCCGGTAAGCGATAATGTCGAAGTCGGCGTCAAGTATCGCTACTTCGTCGCGCCGAAGCTTAATTACGACATCGATTTCGGTGGCGCGAAGGGTGATTATAAGTCACATTCCTTGCTCGCCAGCCTGATCTTCAACTTCGGTGCTCCGGCAGTCATCTTGGCACCGCCCCCGCCGCCTCCTCCGCCGCCTCCGCCCCCTGCGACGCAGACGTGCCCAGACGGTTCGGTGATTCTGGCGACCGACATCTGCCCACCGCCACCGCCGCCGCCGCCACCGCCGCCGCCCGAGGCGATCCCCGAGCGCGGCTAAGCTTTTGGCTTAGGCAAATAGTTACCCCGGAAGGACAGTCGTTCTTCCGGGGTTTCTTTTTGCGCGCCGTATAGGGCTCGTCTTCGGGCGAACAACAGCAGTTGATCGAAGACGACGCGGCGCATATCGTTCTCCTACGGTCGGTGGTCGATCAGGATAATCTTTTCATGCGCTTGACGCTCGCATTTCTATTCGTGGCGCTGATGGAAGTGGCATGCGGCTCGGTCGACGCTCATGCGCAGGATGAAGCGCCGGCTAGCAGCGAACCGGTGATCGTCTTCTTTGCCTGGGATCGGCCGATCATCGATCGCGATGCGGCGGCGCAGCTCGATACCGTCGCGGCCGCATTCAAGCGGTCGCCCAACGCCCGCGTCACGTTGGTCGGCCATGCCGACCGGTCGGGGCCGGATGCACCCAACTTGCGATCGGCCAGGAAGCGCGCCGAAGCGGTTCAGGCGTATCTCGCCTCACGCGGCGTGCCGGGCGCAGCGATGAGCGTGCTGTCTCACGGCGAACGCCGCCCGCTCATTGCCACCGCCGACGGCGTGCGAGAGCCGCAGAATCGGCGGGTAGAGGTCATTGTCACCCCCGCGCCAGGCGCTTGAAGGCCAGAACTCTCTTACCCTGATCGGCAATGTGGATATTCGCGCAGCACCGCGCGTTTCCAGTACGACCATCAGGAGCGCGCAATGACTCGAAGGCTTCCCCCCACCATATTTGTCGCGCTGGGCGCGCTATCGCTCTTCGCTTGTGGGCGGCAGGAAGAAGGCCCGTCAAATGAAACGACTGTGAAAATGGCGGGCAATGAAGCTGCTGGCTTTCCGCGAAACTTCAAGCTCGGCGGGGCAAATGGGGCCGCGCTCGGGAACGTGTCGGTTAGCGATCAGGCGGGCGGAATGAGCGTCGCTGTCGATGCGCGCGGGATACCCGCCGGTATCCACGGCATTCACCTCCACGAAAAAGGCCTTTGCGACGGGCCCAGCTTCCAAAGCGCGGGCGGGCATTGGAACCCCGGGAAGAAGAACCACGGTCGCGATAATCCACAGGGCGCGCATCTGGGCGATCTCGCAAATTTCGAAGTCGCGGCGGATGGGACGGCAACGGCAGCCTTCGAGCTAGCCGGCGCGTCGATGGCAGGCGGCAATATGCGGTTTGCAGACACTGACGGTACTGCCCTGGTCATCCATGCCAAGCCCGACGATTACAAGACCGATCCCAGCGGAGCCAGTGGCGACCGTATCGCCTGTGCGGTACTCGCCGCGCCGAAATAGGCGGCGCGCTTCGAACGTCATCAACCACTCGTGTCCGAGGGAGTGGCCTATTTGGCGCTTTCCAATGTGCCCTTGGTTGAAGCCTTGGCGCTGTGCGCCCCGGAACGCGGCGAGGCTGCGACTGCCACTGGCTGCCGCGCGAGCAGGGGACCCAAATATTGCCCTGTGAAGCTGCTTGTCTCGGCCGCCACCTTCTCGGGAGGCCCCTCGGCCACGATGTCGCCGCCATTGACGCCTCCCCCTGGCCCCAGATCGAGCACCCAGTCCGCGGTCTTGATGACATCAAGATTATGCTCGATGACGACCACGGTATTGCCTTGTTCGACCAGGGCGTGGAGGACTTCCAACAGCTTCCGCACGTCTTCGAAATGCAGGCCGGTGGTGGGTTCATCGAGGATGTAAAGCGTCTGTCCTGTCGCCCGGCGTGACAATTCCTTGCTCAACTTGACCCGCTGGGCTTCGCCGCCGCTTAGCGTCGTGGCCTGCTGGCCGACCTTGATATAACCGAGTCCGACTTCGGCCAGCATGGCCATCTTGTCGCGGATACCCGGGACGGCCTTGAAGAACTCAACCGCGTCTTCGACGGTCATGTCGAGAACGTCGGCAATGCTGCGTCCCTTGAACTTCACTTCCAGCGTTTCGCGATTGTAGCGGTGCCCTTGGCATACATCGCAAGTGACGTAGACGTCGGGCAGGAAGTGCATCTCGATCTTGAGCAGCCCGTCACCGGTGCACGCCTCGCAGCGCCCGCCCTTGACGTTGAAGCTGAAGCGGCCCGGCTTATAGCCGCGCGCCTGGCTTTCGGGCAGGCCGGCGAACCAGTCCCGGATCTGGGTGAACGCACCTGTGTAGGTTGCCGGGTTCGAGCGCGGGGTGCGGCCGATCGGCGACTGGTCGATGTCGATTACCTTGTCGAGGTTCTCGAGGCCGCTGATCTTGTCATGCTTGCCCGCAAGGATACGCGCGCCGTTCAATGACCGCGCCGCCGCCGCATAGAGCGTGTCGATCGTGAAGCTCGATTTGCCCGATCCCGACACGCCGGTAATGCAGGTGAAGGTGCCGAGCGGAATGCTCGCGGTTACGTTGCGAAGATTATTCGCCTGCGCTTTGTGCACGGTCAGTTTCTTGCCGGTGCCCTTGCGGCGCTTGGCCGGCACTTCGATCCGGCGCCGCCCGGTCAGATAATCCGCCGTCAGACTGTCCTCGCAAGCGAGCAACTCATCGAGCGTTCCGGCGCATACCACTTCGCCGCCGCGCACGCCGGCGCCAGGACCCATGTCGATGATATGATCTGCGGTGCGGATGCTGTCTTCGTCATGCTCCACGACGAGCACCGTGTTGCCAAGCGATTTCAGCCGCTGAAGCGTCTCAAGCAGGCGGTCATTATCCTTTTGATGAAGCCCGATTGAGGGTTCGTCGAGTACGTAAAGTACGCCGGAAAGACCACTACCGATCTGGCTGGCGAGGCGGATGCGCTGGCTTTCCCCGCCGCTCAGCGTGCCGCTCGTGCGGTCGAGATTGAGATAGTCGAGCCCGACGTTGTGGAGAAAGCCGAGTCGGGCGTTGATCTCCTTGAGGATCGGACGAGCGATTTCGCGTTGCTGACCGGCAAGCTGCTGATCCAAACCCGAAAACCAGGCGAGCGCATCCTCGACCGAGCGCCGCGCCGACAAGGAGATATCCTCTCCGACAATCTTGACGCTCAGGGCCTCGGGCTTGAGCCGAGCGCCAAGGCATGTCTCGCACGCATGGCTTGCCTGATAGCGAGTCAATTCCTCGCGCATCCACGCGCTTTCGGTCGATGCCATGCGCCGCTCGAGATTGCCCAGCACGCCTTCGAACGACTTCTTCACCTCATAACTCTTGCGCCCGTCGACGAAGCGAAGCGTGACCGCCTTGCCTTTGGTCCCGCGCAGGACGACCTGACGCGCTTCCTCTGGCAATTCGCCCCACGGCGTGGCGAGATCGAATTCATAGGCGCGCGCAAGGCTGCCGAGGACTTGCATATAATATGGCGATGGTGGGTTCGACTTGGCCCACGGCACGACCGCGCCCTTGGCGATCGACAGCGCATGATTGGGAACGACCAGATCCTCATCGAACAGCATCTTCTCGCCAAGCCCGTCGCACGCTGGGCAGGCACCCTGCGGAGCATTGAACGAAAATAATCGCGGCTCGATCTCGGCGATGGTGAAGCCCGAGATCGGGCAGGCGAATTTCTCTGAAAAGACAATCCGGCCCGGCGCACCAAAGTCGAGCTTCATGCCCGAGGCCGTCGTGGGCTCGCTGCCGGGCACCGGCGGGTCGGCGGGATCCAGATAGGCGAGGCCCTCGGCAAGCTTCAAGGCAGTCTCAAAGCTGTCGGCGAGACGGTTCTCGATCCCGCCTTCACCATCCTTGCTTGCGCGGATGGCGATGCGGTCGACCACAACCTCAATGTCGTGCTTATACTTTTTGTCGAGCGCAGGAGCGTCCTCGATCGCGTAGAATTCGCCGTCGATGCGCACCCGCGTGAAGCCCGCGCGCTGCCATTCGGCCAATTCCTTGCGATATTCGCCCTTGCGGCCGCGCACGACCGGGGCAAGCAGATAATGGCGCGACCCCTCGGGCAGGGCCATTGTCCGGTCGACCATCTGGCTCACCATCTGCGCCGAGATCGGGAGACCCGTTGCAGGCGAGTATGGCACCCCGACCCGCGCCCACAGCAAGCGCATATAGTCGTAAATCTCGGTGACGGTCGCGACGGTCGAGCGGGGATTGCGGCTGGTCGTCTTCTGCTCGATCGAGATTGCCGGCGACAGGCCGTCGATATGCTCGACATCCGGCTTCTGCATCATCTCCAGGAACTGGCGGGCGTAGGCGCTCAGGCTCTCGACGTAGCGCCGCTGGCCCTCGGCATAGATGGTGTCGAAGGCGAGGCTCGACTTGCCCGATCCGCTAAGCCCCGTGATCACCGTCAGGCTCTCGCGCGGGATTTCGACGTTGACGCCCTTCAAATTATGCTCGCGCGCGCCGCGTACCGAAATATGTGTCTGCATAGCTTACATGTTGCCTATTTGTTCGCGCGCGGCAAGAGGGCCCGGATCAAAGGAACGCGCCGGATAAGATGGGGGTCCGCAGGCCGCGATCA
>JALYRC010000195.1 GCA_030855555.1 Pseudomonadota bacterium | reverse complement strand
GGCTGCATCCTTCGCCATGCGGATCGTGAATGTCCGCGTCGCTTAAGCCGGCGAGCTCGGGCACCCAGCGTCTGATGTAATCGGCAGCGTCGAATTTCGCCGATTGCGCAAGCGGCGCCATGATCCGCGCAAAGGGATTGGAATCGACCCCGCTGCCGGCGATCCACTGCCAATTGACGCTATTATTGCCATAATCCGCGTCGATCAGCGTGTCCCAGAACCACCGCGCGCCGCGCCGCCAGTCGATCAGCAAATGCTTCACTAGAAAGCTCGCCCCAAGCATCCGCACCCGATTATGCATCCAGCCGGTCGCCCACAGTTCGCGCATTCCGGCATCGACGATCGGATAGCCGGTCCGCCCTCGGGTCCAGGCGGCAAAGTCAAGATCCGCCTCCTCGCCGGTCCGCCACGGGATGCGGTCGAAGGCATTTCGGCCATGCGCCTCGCCAAGTGCCGGGAACTGGTCGATCATGTTGGCGGTGAAGTCCCGCCAGCCGATTTCGCGCAAATAAGGCGTCGCGTCTCCGTCCGCGGCCTGCGCGGCATGCCATACGGTGGCGGGCGAGACCTCGCCGAAGTGAAGGTGCGGCGATAGTCGCGAACTGCCGTCGATCGAGGGCAGATTGCGATCAATATCATATCCGGCAATGCGCTCGGCTAACGCCCCGACCCGCTCAAGTGCCCCCGCCTCGCCGGGTGTCCAGCCGCCGAACCCCTTCGCCCAATTGGGCTTGGTCGGCAGCAGCTTCCAATCCTCTAGCCGCTCGCCCGGCACTGCGCTTCCCACCCCTTGCAATGCAGCTGGCGCAGGAAGCGGTGAGGCAGGAGGCATGCGGTCGAACAATGCCCGCCAGAACGGGCTGAAGATTCGATAGCGCCCCCCTTGGCGGGTCAGGATCTGGCGCGGCGACGCAAGTAGCAATCCGTCGTGGAGGATGAGGTCGATCCGTCCCGCCAGCTCCGCCTCGGCCCTTTGCCACCATGGCTCGTAATGGCTTAGGCCATGGACGCGCTTCGCGCCGATTTCGATCGTCAGTCGTGCCACTTCATCCGCCGCGCGGCCGCGCCGAAGCACCAGTGCTGCGCCGGCCGCCGCAAGATCGCCGCCAAGCGCCGCAAGACTATGATGCAACCACCAGCGTTGCGCCCCGCCGATCGCCCATGTCCCCGGTGTCTCGTCGTCGAGCACGTAGAGCGGCACTACGGGGCCCTCGGCTGCAGCGGCAGCGAAGGCGGGCTGGTCGGCAAGGCGGAGGTCGTGGCGGAGCCAGACGATGGAGGGCGCGGTCATGACCGCCCTAACGCACCATGCGGTGCCCGGGGGCAATGGCCAGGTCGCGAAAGCTGAACCCCAGCCGACAAGCACATTCAGCCGCGATGCAGCGCCCGTCGCGTAACAACGTGATTAGTCGGGCGAAGTGCCCGTATTTTCTTCAGGAGAATGACATGTCGGTTTTGGTGAAGGTACTGACCGGTGTAGCCGGTCTCGCAGCAGCGGTTGGCTTCGCCAGCCCGGCTGCGGCGCAATATTATCCCGGTTATGGATATGGCTATAATGCCCCTCGCAGCGGGGTCAGCATTACCATCGGCAGCGGTTCGCGTTATGGCTACGGCCAGCAGTACGGCTACGGCCAGCAATATGGCTATGGCCAGCAGTACGGCCATTACGGCAGTGGCCAGGGTACCCAATATGCAGCACGGCAATGCAGCCGTGCGGTCCAGTCCCGGCTGGGTGGCGGTTACGGCGGCTACAATAATTATGGCGGTGGCCGGGTGCTTGCGGTTACCAATGTCGAACGCCGCGCCAATGGACTGAGAGTCCGCGGCGTTGCCTCGTCGGGCCGCTCTGGTGGTTACGGCTACAATAATGGATCGGCCGATCTCAGCTTCAGCTGCAAGGTCGACTATCGCGGCCGGATCGTCGATCTGGACCTCGACCGTCGCTACGCCTCATACGGCACTAACCAAGGCTACTATCGCGGCTATTAAGCCCGACTAGCTTCCGCTTCGGTGGACACTTGTGCGCGCGGGCCTTACGGCTCGCGCGCATTCGTTTATCCATCGAAAGCGCCCCACATGACCGCAACCCCGGCCGATACGATCCTGATCGTCGATTTCGGCAGCCAGGTGACCCAGCTTATCGCGCGGCGCGTGCGCGAGGCGGGCGTCTATTGCGAGATCATCCCCTTTACTGCCGCCCCCGCGGCGCTTGACCGCCTCTCTCCCCGCGGCATCATATTGTCGGGCTCGCCTGCCGGAGTGCCGGAGGAAGGCAGCCCGCGCGCGCCGCAGGAATTGTTCGACAGCAAGCTTCCCATTCTCGGTATCTGTTACGGCCAGCAAGTCATGAGCCACCAGCTCGGTGGGACGGTCGAGGCCGGCGGCGGCGAAGGCGAACGCGGCGGCGAGTTCGGCCGGGCCTTTCTCACCGTGACGGAGAACTGCGCCTTGTTCAACGGACTGTGGGACGTCGGAACGCGCCATCAGGTGTGGATGAGCCACGGCGACAAGGTCACGGCGTTCGCACCCGGTTTCAAGATCGTCGCGACCAGCGATGGCGCGCCGTTCGCGGTAATCGCCGACGAGGAACGGCGCTATTACGGCACCCAGTTCCACCCCGAGGTGATCCACACCCCAGACGGCGCCAGATTGCTCGCCAATTTCGTCCACGGCGTGTGCGGGGTTCGCGGCGACTGGTCGATGTCCGGTTATCGCGAAGCCAAAGTAGCCGAGATCCGCGCCCAGGTTGGCGATGGCAAGGTCATTTGCGGCCTGTCAGGCGGCGTCGACAGCTCGGTCGCGGCAATCCTGATCCACGAAGCGATTGGCGACCAGCTGACGTGCGTATTGGTCGACCACGGCCTCCTCCGCC
>JALYRC010000188.1 GCA_030855555.1 Pseudomonadota bacterium | reverse complement strand
AGCACGAAGCCTGCCGCCGACGGCCCCATTCCGCTTCCTGGCCCGACGGTTCCCGCAACGGTGTTTGACGAGGTAACGAAGGGGTAGGTGCCGTGATCGACGTCGAGCAGGACGCCCTGTGCGCCTTCGAACAGGATCCGCCGGCCGGCGCGCGACGCCTCGTCAAGGTCGCGCCATACCGGGCGGGCGAACTGGAGCACGAAGTCGGCAATTTCGGCGAGGTCGGCGCGGAGCCTTTCGCGGTCGACTGCGGGCTCGCCGAACCCGGCGCGCAACGCGTCATGATGCGCGCACAATCGGTCGAGCAGCGGGTCGAGATCGCCGAGATGCGCAAGGTCGCACACCCGGATGGCGCGGCGTCCGACCTTATCCTCATAGGCGGGGCCGATCCCACGCCGAGTCGTGCCGATCTTGCCGGCGCCCGATGCGTCCTCGCGAAGCGCGTCAAGGTCGCGGTGGATTGGCAGGATCAATGGGCAGGTCTCGGCAATCATCAGGACCTGGGGTGTGATCACCACCCCTTGCGCCGACAATTTCTCGATCTCGGCCTTGAGCGCCCAGGGGTCGAGCACCACGCCATTGCCGATTACCGACGGCGTTCCGCGCACGATCCCGGATGGCAGCAGCGACAATTTATAGACCTGCTCGCCGACCACCAGCGTATGCCCGGCATTGTGCCCGCCCTGGAAACGGACCACCATGTCGGCGCGGCTGGCAAGCCAGTCGACGATCTTGCCCTTGCCCTCATCGCCCCATTGCGCGCCGATGACAGTGACATTGCCCACTTGAAATTCCCATGTTCAACACGGCCGACCGCCGCTCAGCGCGCCTCCTATTGACTGGCGCGACCACCGTCCAGAGCGGGCTTGTGCTCCGCAGCTATCAAGGGCATTTGTTGATCATGTTGAACATCGTCTCGCTCGTCATTGGCTTCGTCGCGCTGATCCTTGCCGCCGTCGCTTTCCTGCCACTGCTCGGCTGGGCCAACTGGCTGATCATCCCGCTCGCGGTAATCGGCGCCGGGGTCGGCGCCGCGGCGCAGGGCAATGCCGGCCGCAACCTCAACCTGGCGGTGATCGTGATTGGGATTTTGCGCCTGATGCTCGGCGGCGGCATCCTCTAGTTAAGAATTAGCGCGTGCGGACGTAGCGCCCAGGGGCATCCTCGATTGCCTTGAGCTTCCCGTTGCCGGGCACGCGAGCGCCGGTCGCCTTGACCGTCTTTGGCGCCAGCGCGGTCAGCCACTTGATCCAGTCCGGCCACCAGCTGCCCTTATGCTCGGTCGCGCCGGCGACGAATTCGTCAAGGCTGGTCGGCGCTGGATCCGCTTCGTTGATCCAATATTGATATTTCCCCGCCGACGGGTGGTTCACGACCCCCGCAATATGTCCCGACCCGGCAAGCACGAAGCGCTTCGGCCCGTTCAGTATCCGCATCAGTTTCCATACGCTCGCACTCGGCGCGATATGGTCTTCACGCCCGGCCTGCACGTAGGCCGGGGTAATGATCGTGGACAAGTCGATTGGCGTCCCGAGCACAGTGACCGCGCCCGGCTCGATGAGCTTGTTCTCGCGATACAGCGACTGGAGATAGTCGCGGTGCCACCCGCCGGGCAAGTTCGTCACGTCTCCATTCCAGTGAAGAAGATCAAACGGCGGCGGGTCGTTGCCCATGAGGTAATTGTTGACGACATAGTTCCAGATCAGGTCGCGCCCGCGTAGCAGGTTGAACGTCGCCGCCATAACCCGCCCGTCGAGCACGCCGGTCTCGGCCGTCAGCTTCTCGAGCGTCTTCATCGTGTCGTCGCCAAGGAACAGTTTCAAGTCGCCGGCTTCGGCGAAATCGACCTGGGCCGTGAAGAAGGTCGCCGACGCAACCTGCTCCGCTTCACCCTTCGCCTCGAGATAAGCGAGGCTCGCGGCAAGCGTCGTACCCGCCACGCAATAGCCGATGGCGTGCGCCGACTTCACCTTGAGCAGGTCAGTGACGACCGAAATCGCTTCGAGCTGCGCCGCGATATAATCGTCCTGGGTGACATCGGCGATGCTTGCGTCGGCCGATTTCCAGCTGACCATGAACAGGGTCACACCCTGATCGACCGTCCATTTGACGAAGCTCTTCTCGGGCGTCAGGTCGAGAATGTAGAAACGATTGATCCACGGCGGGAAAATCACCAGCGGCGTTTCCAGCACCTGCTCGGTAGCCGGCGCATATTGGATCAGCTGATAAAGCCGGGTTTCGTGGATCACCTTGCCTGGAGTGACGGCCAGATTGCGGCCAAGTTCGAACGCGCCTTCGGGGCTCTGGCTGACCTGCCCGCGCTGGATATCGCCAAGCATGTTCTTGAGGCCGGCGATCAGATTCTCGCCCTTGGTATCGATCGTCCGCTTCATCACCTGCGGGTTGAGCGCGAGATAATTGGCCGGGCTCATCGCATCGACGAAGCCTTTGGTTGCAAAGCGCAAGCGGCTCCGCGCAGCCTCGTCGAGGCCCTCGATTTCTTCGACCGTGCCAAGCAATTTGTCGCTTATCGCAAGATAGCTCTGGCGCATCGTGTCGAACATCGGGCTTTCGCTCCATTCGGGGCCACCGAAACGGCGATCCTTGACCTCGCTTGCCTTGGTCGCCTGCCCGATCATGTCGCTCCACGCCTCAAGCCCCTTCGACCAGGCCTCGGCGCCCGCGCTCATCCATGCCATCGGATCGGTGCTGCCCGGCGGCGTCTTGAGCCCGAAGCCAGGCATTGCACCGCCCTTGGCAAGATTGTCCGCCCACGCCTCCATCAGCATCTGCTGCGCCCGCCCCATGACCAAAGTCCATTGCTGGAGGTCTTCGGGGGTTGGCGGGGATGGAGGGGCGGAGTCGGCGGCGGCAGGGTCGGTCATTTATCTTCCTTACCCGTCATTGCGAGCGAAGCGAAGCCTGCCCCAAGCAGGCCACCGGGCAATTCATTCAACGCGCGAGACTACGGATTGCTTCGCCGCCGCGTTCCTCGCAATGACGCATCATCATGGCTCCCCCCGTCCTCATCCCCGACGCCCTCCTTCTCCTCGACTATGTCGGGATCGCCGTGTTCGCCGTATCGGGCGCTCTGCTTGCGGCGGAGAAAAAGCAGACGTTGGTCACGTTCATTTTCTTCGGTGTCGTGACGGGGGTCGGCGGTGGCACGTTGCGCGACCTGCTGATCGGCGCGCCGGTGTTCTGGATTCACTCCAATGCAACCTTGCTGATCTGCATCGCCGCGGCAGTAGCCGTGTGGATCTTCTCGCGTGATTCGTTCGCGGGGAAGGCCTTGCTCTGGTTCGACGCGATCGGGCTTGCCGCTTATGCGACCTATGGCGCGGCCAAGGCGCTGACCTTCGGCGTCGCTCCGGTTCCGGCATTTGCAATGGGCGTGCTCACCGCCTGCCTCGGCGGGATCATTCGCGACGTGCTCGCCGGCGAGCCATCGATTCTGATGCGGCCCGAACTTTACGTTACTGCCGCCGCACTTGCATCAGGGCTTTATGTCGGCCTCACGCTTGCCGGAGCACCGCCGGGGCTTGCCGCGCTGGTCGCTGGACTGGCCGGTTTCTCGCTGCGCGGCGCGGCGATCGCCCGCGGGCTGAGTCTGCCTGCCTACGACCGATAAGAAATCCGTTCCTCCCCGGCCCAGTCGAAGGGACGTTATGGGCGCGACGGATGTCTCGACTTCGCTCGACACGAACGGGTAGGAGCAGTGCATGACTGACGACTTTTACCGCATCCGCCGCCTGCCGCCCTACGTCTTCGCGGAGGTCAATGCGATGAAGGCCGCGGCGCGCGCGCGCGGTGAGGACATCGTCGATCTCGGCATGGGCAATCCTGACGGCGCCCCTCCGCCCCACGTCATCGCCAAGCTTGCCGAAGTCGCAGCCAAGCCGACCGCTCACCGTTATTCGGCGTCGAAGGGCATTTCGGGCCTGCGCAAGGCCCAGGCGGCCTATTACCAACGCCGTTTCAATGTCGCACTCGACCCGGACAGCGAAGTCATCGTCACATTGGGCAGCAAGGAAGGCCTCGCCAATCTGGCGCAGGCAATCACTGCACCGGGCGACGTCGTCCTGACCCCCAACCCAAGCTATCCGATCCATCACTTCGGCTTCATCATTGCCGGCGCAAGCATCCGCTCGATCCCGGCAGTCCCTGGCCCGGACTTCTTCGACCGCCTCGAAAAAGCGATGCGCTACACGGTCCCGCGCCCCAAAGTGCTGGTCATCGGCTATCCCTCCAACCCGACCGCCGAAACCGTCGAGCTCGGATTTTACGAGCAGCTCGTCGCCTTTGCCCGCGAGGCCGGGCTGTGGATCATCTCCGACCTGGCCTATGCCGAAATCTACTATGGCGACACGCCCACCCCATCAGTCCTGCAAGTCGAAGGGGCCAAGGACGTCGCGGTCGAATTCACTTCCTTGTCGAAGACCTATTCGATGGCCGGGTGGAGAATCGGCTTTGCGGTCGGCAATCAAGAGCTGATCGGAGCGCTCGCCCGGGTCAAATCCTACCTCGATTATGGCGCTTTCACACCGATCCAGGCGGCCGCAACGGCCGCGCTGAGCGGCCCCCAGGACATCGTCGCTGCCAATCGCGCGCTGTACAAAAAGCGCCGAGACGTGATGGTCGAATGCTTCGGCCGCGCTGGCTGGGACATACCAGTCCCACAGGCGAGCATGTTCGCCTGGGCGCCGATCCCGGACGCTTATCGTCACCTCGGCAGCATGGAATTCGCCAAGCTATTGCTTACTAATGCCCACGTCGCGGTCGCGCCGGGTGTCGGCTTCGGGGAGGAAGGCGAAGGCTTCGTCCGGCTGGCGCTGGTCGAAAACGAACAACGCCTTCGCCAGGCGGCGCGCGGGATCAAGGCTTTCCTCGCCAAGGGATGAGCGA
>JALYRC010000180.1 GCA_030855555.1 Pseudomonadota bacterium | reverse complement strand
TCGGCGTCGGTCGCAGTCTCCTGGTCGGCCAGAACGTAGCGCGAATTGAAGATATTGAGGCCTTTGTTCTCCATCGCCCCGAAGTTGAAATCATCGACCGCGACAATGTTGAACAGATCCAGGTCATACTCGCGGCCATAAACCTCCTCGTCCCACTTCATCGCCGCCTTGAGGCACGCCATGGCATGCCCGGTCTTGGGCAGATCCTTATCCTTGACCCAGATAGCGAGGTCGACCGCCCGGCCGCTCATCGTCGTGAACGAGTCGCGGTTGGCGGCGAGATCGCCCGCGACCAAGGCAAACAGATAGGACGGCTTGGGGAAGGGATCGTCCCATTGCGCCCAATGCCGGCCCTCGTCGCCCTCACCGCTCGCGACGAGGTTGCCGTTGGCAAGCAGGATCGGATAGCGTGCCTTGTCGGCGCTCATGCGCACGCGATAGGTCGACAGCACGTCGGGGCGGTCGGGGTGGAAGGTGATGCGGCGAAAGCCCTCGCTCTCGCATTGGGTGCACAATAATCCACCCGAGGCATATAGCCCCATCAATTTGGTGTTCGCCGCCGGGGCAATCGCGACTTCGGTCGTGACCGTGGCCTCGTCGCCATCGATCTCGATTACCAGCTGATCGCCTTGCATGGTCCAGCGCGCCGCGCCGCCATCCACGCTGACGGAGACCAGCTCCAGTTCGTCACCCGCAAGCCGCAATGGCCGGTCATGGTCGCCATTGCGCTGCACCTTGAGCTCGCTCTTGACCGTCGTGCGCTCGGGATCGAGCGCGATGTCGAGCGCGACTTCGCTCACCCAATAATCGGGTGCGCGATAATCCTTGCGATAGAATGCGACATGCTCCGGACTTGGCGGAGCTTCGGGGTTGAGGCGGGCATCATACATGCCCTTGGTGCTACTGCGCGACATCGATCGGCGCAACGCCCGGCCGTTTGACCAACGGCGGGTCGACGGCTTGCGTCGGCGCATTGCGGCGATAGGGTCGACGAGGGGGATTTTAAAATGACATTTGCGAGCTTGATCGTGACAGCCGCCGCCACGGCCACTTTATTCGACGCCGAAACGGCGACTCGTGCCTATCTGGCGACGCTGAACGGCGCTGCCCGGGTCCGCAGCGACCATTATTTCGAGGGCGGATACTGGCTCGGCCTGTGGGGAACATTAGTTGCCGTCGCGAGCTACTGGTTGATGCTTCGGCGCGGCTGGTCGGCTTGGTGGAGCGGCTGGGCATCGCGCGTCACCAGCCGCCGCTGGCTCCAGCCCGCACTGTACTCGCTGCCGTTTGGAATAGTCGGCGCATTGCTAACGCTTCCGTGGACGATCTACGCGAGCTTCCTCCGGGAGCGGCAATATGGGCTGATGAACCAGGACTTCCCGGCCTGGGCGGGGGAGCAGGGCATCGCGCTGCTCGTCGGACTGGTTACCACGGCGATCTTCTTCACCGTGATATTCGCGCTGATCCGCCGTGCGCCGCGCAGCTGGTGGGCGTGGGCCGGCGGAGCCACCGCGCTCATGCTGGCGCTGATGGTGATGGTTGCGCCGGTGTTCATCGCGCCCTTGTTCAACAAATATACGCCGATGGCCGAGGGGCCGATGCGCGACAACATCCTCGGCATGGCGCACCGCGAGGGGATTCCGGCCAACAACGTCTACGTCTTTGATGCCTCGAAACAGACTAAGCGCATCTCCGCCAACGTGTCGGGCCTGGGACCGACGATCCGCATCAGCCTCAACGATAATCTGCTCAAGCGTTCCTCGCCGGAAGGAGTGATGGCGGTGATGGGCCATGAGATGGGGCACTATAAACTCGGCCACATCGCCAAGTTCTTGCTCTATCTCACATTGATCATCTTCGGCCTGATGTTTCTTTCCTCGTGGGCAACCCCGCGCCTCCTTGCACGCTATGGCGAGCGCTGGGGCGTCCGCGACGCGAGCGACCCCGCCGTCGCGCCTCTATTCTCTATCATCATCTCTCTCGTCCTGCTGCTGCTCACTCCGTTACTCAACACGATGGTGCGGGTCAGCGAGAGCGAGGCCGACGCCTTCGGGCTCGAGGCCGCCCGCCAGCCCGACGGCTTCGCCATGACGGCGATGCAGTTGAGCGAATATCGCAAGCTCGAGCCGAGCACGCTCGAGGAAGCCTTGTTCTTTGACCATCCCTCGGGGCGGACGCGAGTGCGGATGGCGATGGAGTGGAAGGCTAAGCATCTGAATGAGCTTCCGCTGGAGCAGCGCGGCATGATGGTGATGACCTCGCCGCCATCGCCACCGCCGCGGCCCACGAAATAGCTAGGCCGCGTCGGGCGCAGCGACAAGCATTGGCCGGCGCCGTCCGGCGAGCGCGAGGAGCATCCCGCCGAGCGCGAGCATTGCGCCGCCAATCGACAGCGCGGTCCAGCGATAGCCTTCGAACCCGGTCGACAGCGCCATTGCGATCACCGGGACGATCACGCTCGAATAAGCCGCCTTGCCCGGCCCGATCTTGCGCACCACCGGGAAGTACAGGCTGAAGCACAACACCGACGCGGCCAGCGCGAGATAGACCACGCCAAGCCAATAGCCGGGGCGCGGGTCGAAAACCGGCGGTCCCGCGACAGCTAAGGCGATTACGGCATCGACCAGCGCGCCGATCGCCATCGCCCAGGCGAGAAGCGCGAACAACGGATGCCGCCGCGCCTCACGCCCCGCCTGATAGACATTCGCTGCCGACGCCCCGAGCAGCCCGACGATCGTCAGCCCGAGCCCGATCGCGATGTCACTGCCCCGCAACGGCGCGGCGCGAACTTCGTGGAGGAACAGCAGTCCGATCCCGGCGGCGGCGACCAGCGCCGCCCAGAAAAAGCGCGGGGTCGGCTTCTGGCCAAGAAAGCCCCACGCCAACAGGCTGTTGGGGATGAGCAAAAGCGCGAACACGGTCGCAACCAAGCCCGAGGTAATATAGCGCTCGGCAAGATAGACCGCGTTGAAATTGACGCAGAATTGCATGATGCCGATGAAGGAGGCCGCGACCATCCCGGCGCGGTCGAGCTTCAGGCTATGCCCCTTCCATCGCGCCACCAGAGCCATCGCGATGGCCGCGAGCGCGAAGCGATAGGTCACCGACCACTGTGCCGGAACCACCCCCAACTGGTCGCGGATCACGATCCAGGTCGAACCCCAGATCACCGTAAAGATGATGAACGGGATGACGATCGTTCGATCGATCCGTGCGTCGGTCTTGGCGAGGTTCACAGTGCCGCGATCGCCGCTGCCAGGCGTTCGACGCTTCGCATATCCTGGTCCCAGCTCGTCACCAGCCGCACTTCGCCCGGCGCCCAGTCATAAAAATCATAACCCTGCGCACGGATCGCCGCGGCTTCCTCCGGCGTCATTCGAACGAACAATTCATTCGCCTCGACCGGATGCACCAGCCGCTCCGACCCCGCCGCATCGGCCAGCGCCTGGGCGGCACGATTGGCATTGCGCGCATTGGTCAGCCAAACGTCGCCCTCGACCATTGCCAGCAATTGTGCTGCCAAAAAGCGCCCTTTCGACAGCAAATGCCCCGCCCGTTTGCGCATTCGGGGCACTGCCTCGGCACGGGCAGGATCAAAGAAGATCAACGCCTCGGCATTCATCCCGCCATTCTTCACAAAACCGAACGACAGCACGTCCACGCCGGCCCGCCAGGTCAAATCGGCCGGGCTCTCGCCGGTGAACGCCACCGCATTGGCAAACCGCGCACCATCCATGTGGAAGCCAAGGCCCCGCGCCCGCGCCACTTCGCCCAGCGCGGCGACTTCGGTTGCTCGATACGACCGCCCATATTCGGAAGCGTTGGTGATCGACAGCGCCATCGGCGGCACCTGGTGAACGTCATAACGCACCCGCGCACAGGCTTCCTCGACCGCCTCGGGCGTCACCTTCGCACCGGCACCGGGCAATAGGGTCAGTTTGGCACCGTGCGTGTAAAAGCCCGGCGCACCCGCCTCATCCTGCTCGATATGCGCTTGTTCGTGGCACAGGATCGCCCCGGTCGGCGGGCACAGAGCGGCAAGCCCAAGGCAATTCGCAGCGGTCCCGGTCGTCACCCACAGCGCCCGCACCTCGCGTTCGAACAAGGCGCTGAACGCACCGTCGAGTCGCTGCGACCAGGCATCGCCATCATAGGCCGTATCAAGCTGATTGGCGTCGGCCAGCGCGGTCATGACCGCGGGGCAGGCAGCAGCGGCATTGTCGGAAAAGAAGCGCATCGCGACCGCATGGAGGCGCCGGCGTGCGCGGTCAACGCCCGGGTGACTGCCGATCGCCCGGGCGCGCGACCTTACTGCGGCGGCAAATTCGGCTGCGCGATAACGGGACAGTTGATGATCGCCTGGGTTGATCGCAAGCCGGCAATATAGGGATTGGACGCGCCGGGCGGATTGATCATCGCGTTGGTCATCATCCCCGCCTTGACCAGGCGCGCCAGTTCGCCAAGCGAGCCGACGCGCTTGACCTTGCCGCCGCTGATGGCAGCAGGAGTCCACATGCTGACATGGGCATCCCACAATGGGCTGTAATTATTGCTCATCGCCCGATCGCCGTTGCGCGGTGCAATCGGGAAGATGTTGATCGGGTCGATACCGCCATTCGCGAGCGAGGTCGAAAAACCCTGGTCTTTGCCCGACCCCTTGACGGTGGTCCCGTTCAAAACCGGCGAGAAGCCGAGCAATGCGGAATCATCCCCGGGCCGCGACTTGCCAAACGCGGGCACCTTGGCAAGACGCGGGGTGAACACTCCTTTTTCGAGCACCGCCGGCAGGTCCGCCGACACGTCGGTGACGAGGTGATAATAATATTGTTTGCCGGCATGGACCCCGTCGAGCAGCGACAGCGTCGCGGTGCGCGCCTTGAGGTCGATCGCTTTCAACCGATCATGCTTGCCGCTCGCATTGTGGACCATCTGTACGTTGAGCACGGTTCCGCTCGGCAGCACCGCCATCGACGACCATTCGGCATCGCCGACCGCGCCAGGCCTGAACGATTTGGGCGGGAAAAACGTCGGCGGGGGTCCCGGCGTGACCTGATATACCGGCGCAAAGTCGACATTGCCCCTGAATTGCATCACGCCATTGGCGAGCGTCACTGCCTGTGCGCCGGGGGTGCCGGCGGCCTTCGCCATCTTGGGCGCATAATTGATCCCCATCCGGCGCGCGACTTCGAAGTCCGAGGCGTCGGTGATGATGTAGAACACATCCCCGCCGCGCGGCGCCACTCCGCGGTACAAAGGCAAGGTGACCGTTGCCGAACGATAGGTGAAGTCGATTGCCAGCGCGCTCTTCACGAAGACATTGTCGCTCGCCTTATACTTGACCCCGGTAGCGGGCGTATACGCTGCCCGACCCGACTCCCGCGCGGCGGTTCCCTGCAATTGCGCCATTTCACTCATTGCCGGCGACTGACCCCGCCGCTGTTCACTTCTATTCTGTGTCTGGGCGCACGCCGGCAGCGCCATGGTGGTCGCAAGCAATGCGGCTAGGAACTGATTGTTCATGATGATCTCCTCCGGACCAGCGGCTGGAATAGGGTCTCACCTGTACGCCGGTTGCGAAATGAACCGTGCGCGTCGCAGCGCCGTTCCTGCTTCGGCGCGAGGGGCGCGAAGATGCGCAAGTTAGTCGCGTTTTGCGCAGGATAGGCTCAACGATCGTGCAAATCGCCGTCTTCGCGATGCGTCAGGAGCGGAATCCCAACGGCGAATGACCCGTCGCACGCTTGAACATCCGGCAGAACTGACCGGCACTGTGGAAACCGCATTGCGCCGCGATCAGGTTGATCGGGTCTGAACCGTCCGCCAGTAGCGTCTTCGCTAGCGCGATCCGACGCTGGATGACGAAGGCATAAGGCGGCGTGCCCGTTGCCGTGGCGAATCCGCGGCTGAAATGGAACGGGCTCATCGCCGCTACCGCCGCAAGATCGGTCAACGCAATGTCGTCGGCCAGATTGGCCTCGATATAGCCGGTTACCCGTCGCAGCTTCGCCGGCGAAATCGCATGCCGCCTGGCGAGTGGGGCGCAGGGAGCAGACGAATAGGTCCGCAGCAGCCGCAGCATGAACGAATGAAGCAGCGTGTCGAGATACAGCCGCGAGCCCGACGAACGCGCCGCAAGCTCCTCGATCATGGTCAGGAACAGCGCCTCGATCAGATTGTCTTTCACCCCGAGCCGGTCTTCGAGGCTAAAGGCGCCCGCGCCGCGGTCGAACTCCTCGGCACCCACCCGTTCGAACGCCGCGGGAGCAATATAGATGTGCGCGAATTCAACCGGGCCGCGCGTGCTCCACTGGTATGCAGCGCCGGCGGGGACAATCGACAGTGCGCCAGCCTCCACGTCGACCGTCTCGGTCCGGCCCTGCCCAGCACGCGTGATTCGCTTCGCGCCGCCAAGATGCATCGTGACATAATGCTGGTTGAGCGCTGGCTGTGCGATATCGGGTGACACGTCTCGCCACCAGCGGACCAGCGCACCCGGCCAAACTGAATCGCTGCTCAACACCGGCGGTCCGGAGAGACTCCGGCCGAAATAACGCGCGGACAGCGGGCTGGCGGTTGCTGGTGCAAGCATCGAGAGGCGTGATAGCACAGATTAACGGTTTCGCTTAATCTGTCTCAGGCTCAATGATGGTTCGATCAATGCGGCGTGATCATCGACGCAAGCACCGTTCGATGGCCATTTCATTCCGCGAAAAAATGGTGCTGTCGGAGGGGATCGAACCCTCGACCTCAGCCTTACCAAGGATGCGCTCTACCACTGAGCTACGACAGCATGCCAAGCGCCAGCAAGCGGGTGGCGACGGACGGCGGGCCTATGGATGGTGCGGTCCCGCGCGTCAAGCCGGCTTGCCCGGGACGCGCTTGAATATTAGCGACACTCTATGGCCAAATCCGACCCCCAACGTGACGCCCGCCTTGCCGCCGCGTTGCGCGACAACCTCCGCCGCCGCAAGGCGCAAGCCCGCGTCACGCCCGATCAGAAGAAGGACGACACCCAGGCGGCAAGCGAATAACCGGCATCGAGCGCACGGTTAAGCGCCACGCGCGGTCCCAATATCCACAGCGCGGCAAGCAGCGCGCCCAGCGCCGTCCAGCCAAATGCGGTCCAATTCAGCGCGCGAGTGGCGCGCATTGCGTTTCGAGCCATATCCTGTCTTCCCCCTCGAGCTGCGGACCGATCAGGTCCAGCACTTGCCGATGATAATCGTTTAGCCATGCCGCTTCGGCCTCGCTCAGCATCTCCGCGACGATCAGCCTCTGGTCGATCGGGGCGAAGGTTAGCGTCTCGAAACCGAGCAATTCCTTGTCCGCCCCGGCAACTTCCTTCTCGACCACCAGCACCAGATTTTCAATCCGGATGCCATAATCATTGTCCTTATAATATCCGGGCTCGTTGGACAGGATCATGCCAGCGCGCAGCGGCTCGTCGCCCCCCGACTGGCTCGATCCGACCGGCGAAATCCGTTGCGGCCCCTCATGCACCGACAGGAATGCGCCCACGCCATGGCCGGTGCCATGGGCATAATCCAGCCCGGCTTCCCACAATGGCCGCCGGGCAAAGCTGTCGAGCTGGCTCCCGCGAGTGCCCTTTGGAAACAGGGCCGTGGCAATTGCGATATGCCCCTTCAACACCCGAGTGAAGCGATCGCGCATCTCCTCGCTTGGCTTCCCCAAGGGAACCGTGCGGGTGATGTCGGTCGTCCCGTCCTGATATTGCCCGCCCGAATCGCATAGATATAGCGTCCCGGGTGACAGGGCGCGGTTGCTCTCCTCGCCTCCGCCATAATGCGGCAAGGCCCCATTGGGACCGACCGCGGAAATGGTGTTGAACGACAGATCCTTGAGCGCGCCGGTTTCGCGCCGAAGCTCTTCAAGATGCGCCGCGGCCTTGATCTCGTCGATCGCGCCCGAAGCATCATCCTCTTCGATCCAGCGCAGGAATTTGGCAATCACTGCCCCGTCGCGCGCCTGCGCAGCCTTGTGCCCGGCGATCTCGACTTCATTCTTGATCGCCTTGGCAAGCACAACCGGATCGCGTGCATCGAGGATTTTCGCGCCCCCCGCCTCAAGCGCCTGGGTGATCGCCGCGACCGAGCGCTCCGGATCAACGGCGACGGTCTTGCCGGAAAGCCCGCGCAAAAAGGGCTCGAAGTCGTCGCGCTCGTGCAGTCGAACGCCATTGCCAAGATGCGCGCGCACCTCGTCGCCGATCTTCTCCCCCGCAACGAACAGGTCGGCCGTCCCGTCCGAATGAACCACCGAAAAGGCCAAAGCCACCGGCGTGTGCGACACGTCCTGCCCGCGCACGTTGAATGTCCATGCCGTCGAGTCGAGCGCCGCAAGCACTGCTGCATCGGCCTTTTTCTCGACCAGCCAATCGGCCACGTCGTGACGCTTCTGCGCCGACGACTTGCCTGCCAGCGCCTCGGGCTGGACCATCAGCTTTGCCGCCGACGGGGCGGGGCGGTCGGTCCACACCCGGTCGATCGGATTATGCGCAACGGCGACAAGCTCGGCGCCCTTGTCCTTCAGCGCGGCGCTCGTCGCCTTGACCCAGTCACGGCTATGAAGCCACGGATCATAGCCGATCCGCGCTCCGTCCCTGGCATGTTCGCTCAGCCATTTGGCGATGCTCGTCTGCGGGACCGATTCATAGCTCCACTCCGCCCCCGACACCTGCTGCCGCACCTGGATGGTATAGCGCCCGTCGGTGAAGACCGCCCCCTCCTGCGGCAGCACCGCCGCCGCGCCCGCGGACCCCTCGAACCCGGTCAGCCATTGCAGCCTTTGGGCGTAGCTGCCGACATATTCGCTCATATGTTCGTCGGTGAGCGGGATGACGAACCCGTCGAGGCGGTCGGCGGCTAGGATCGCGCGAAGCGCGGCGAGGCGGTCTGCATGAGTTGACATGGCGCCTCCATACCCCCGCCGTACGTGCCTCGCCAGCACCCGTTCGGGGAAAAGCGCTAGACGAAACCGCCGCAAATTGCTTCGGTCGCGCAAATCGATCGGGGGACCTCATGATCCGGACCAGCCTAACCGTGGCGCTCGCTGCCACGATCCTCCTCACCACGCCAGCCTCAGCGCAGAAAGCGAGCCCGACCCGCACCATGACGAAAGCCTCCGCACTCCCCGCACCGCCGCGGGCCGAACAGCGCCCCTACAGCTTCGAACGCCATGGCGTGCGGGTCGAGGATCACTACGCCTGGCTGCGGGACAAGGGATATCCCAAAGTCGATGACGCCGACGTACTTGCTTATCTGAAGGCCGAAAACGCTTACTTCGACGCCGCGATGAAGCCCCACGCCAAGCTCGTCGAAACATTGTTCCAAGAAATGAAGGGCAGGATCAAGGAAGACGATGCCTCGGTCCCGCTACGCGACGGCGACTATCTTTATTGGTCGGCATTCAAGCCCGGCACCCAATATCGCTTCTGGTATCGCAAGCCCGTCGCTGGCGGGCCCGATGTCTTGCTGTTCGACGAAAATGCCGAAGCCAAGGGCAAGGAATATTTCCGCCTCGGCGCCTTCGCGGTCAGCCCTGATGGATCGCGGCTCGCGACTCTGGTCGACGATGACGGGTCGGAACGCTTCAAGCTTGTGGTGCGCGACCTCGCGACCGGCAAGACCCTCGAAACCGTCACCAAGGTCGGCATCGGCAGCCCGGTGTGGACCAGCGATTCGCGCGGACTCGTCTTCACCGAAGTGAACGACCAGTGGCGCAGCTACCGCGCGCGCTACCACCGCTTGGGCCGTCCGCTGGCCGAAACGAAAACGTTGTACGAGGAGAAAGACGACATCGCTTTCTCGGTCGGGGTCGACCGCACCACCGATCAAAGCCTTATCGTCATCTCGAGCGGCAACAACTCCACCAACGAAGTCCGCTTCGTCCCCGCCGATCGCCCCGACGCACCTGCGGTCCTGATCAGCCCGCGCAAGACCGACCGCCAATATGAGGTCGATGCGGCGCACGGCAAATTGTGGATCCTGACCAACGACGACCACGTCAATTTCCGCGTCGCTACCGCCGATCTCAGGGCACCCGCCAAGTGGACCACGCTGATCCCCGGCAGCGACCGCACATATCTCCGCGGCGTTAGCGCCCACCGCGACCACCTCCTCGTCACCAGCCGCGTCGATGGCCTCGACCAGCTCGTGCTGCGCGATTACGCCAGTGGCGCCGAGGAACGCGTCCCCTTCGCCGAGGCAAGCTATAACGCGGGCTTCTCGGGCAACCCCGAATATGCCCCCGCCGCTTACCGTTTGGCTTATTCGTCGATGGTCACCCCGGCGACGGTGTTCGATTATCACCCCGCCGACGATCGCCTCGAAAGCCTCAAGGTCCAGGAAATTCCCTCGGGCTATGACCGCTCCAAATATGTCACCGAACGGCTGATGATCGCGGCCCGCGACGGCAAGAAGGTGCCGGTCTCGATCGTCCGCCTCAAGGACAGCCCCAAGGACGGCTCGGGCAAGCTCTTCCTCTATGGCTATGGCGCCTATGGCTATGCCATTCCGCCCAGCTTCTCGACTGGCCGCCTGAGCCTGGTCGACCGCGGCTACGCTTATGCCATTGCCCATATCCGCGGCGGTGACGACCTTGGCTATCAGTGGTTTCTCGACGGCAAGTTGAAGGCGCGCACCAACAGCTTCAACGACTTCGTCGACGTCGCCAAAGGTCTCGTCTCGGCGGGATACGCCAGGCCCGGTCGCATCGCCGCACAGGGCGGATCGGCCGGCGGCGAACTGATGGGTGCAGTGGTCAATCAGGCCCCCGATCTGTTCGGCGCGGTGGTCGCCGACGTTCCTTTCGTCGATGTCCTCAACACGATGCTTGACGACACCTTGCCTTTGACCCCGGGCGAGTGGACCGAATGGGGCAATCCGATCAAGGACAAGGCCGCCTTCGACCTCATCAAAAGCTATTCGCCCTACGACAATGTCACGGCGCAGGCCTATCCGCCGATGCTAATCACGGGGGGCCTCAACGACCCGCGCGTAACCTATTGGGAGCCGGCCAAATGGGCCGCGCGACTGCGCGAGAAGAAGACCGACGACAATCTTCTTCTGCTCAAGATCAATATGGGCGCAGGCCACGGCGGCAAGTCCGGCCGGTGGAACGCCTTGCATGAAGTGGCGGAGGCCTATGCCTTCGTCCTGACCCAGGTGAAGTGAAAGACGAGCGGTTTGGCGTTGCGCGACTGCAACGCCATGCCTCGTTCTAAGGGCCGCCCGTCGGTCGAAAAGGGCACACTTATCGTCCAGTCGAAATTTTGCGAGGCACCGTTGACGCCTTCGACCGTTTAAGGCGGTGAATGCGGAGTGTTTTTTGTGTCTGGTGATAAAATCGTTGCGATGGGCCTGCTTACTCAGAACGACTTGAATCGCCTCGGCGACACCTTCAAGCGTGTCTGGCCCGTAACGGACGTTCCCTCCTTCGATGAGCTGTTGCGCGCCATCGATGAGGCGGACCACGGCACTCGTGGATGCGGCCAGTCTTGCAACACCGTCTCATAGCCCTGGCTCCCCGCAGCGCTTGAAGGGTTGGGGTGTGGCCCGCTTTCTCCTAACAAGCCTCTATGGCCCGACCGATCTTCACCCACGCAATCACTGCTGCTCCCGAACACATTGACGAACTTGGTCACGTCAACAATGCGGTGTGGGTGCAGTGGATCCAGGAAGTCGCGCTTGGCCACTGGTACAGCGTCGCCTCGCCCGAGCATCAGGCGGCCTATCTATGGGTCGTCGTGCGCCACGAAATCGACTATCTGCGGGCCGCGCTGGTCGGGGAAACGGTCACTGGCCGCACCTGGGTCGGCGAGGCACCGAAGGGCGCGCGGTTCGACCGCCACATGGAATTTTTCGGCGAGGACGGCAAGGTCAAGGTCCGCGCCGTGACTCACTGGGCGATCATCGACATTGCCAGCGGCCGCCCGATCCGCGTCCCACCCGAAGTGATCGCGCCATTCCTGGAGTGATTATTCGCTGTCCTACAAGCCCCGGCTTTGCCATCGTTGCGGCATGAAGCCGGTTTCGCCTCGACCCATCCCTTCCTCATTGGCTTCGACAGTCGGGCAGATAAGCGACAATCACGATCACGAGTGCGAACATTGGGACCATTGGCAGTGATCCGGCGCCCCGTTCTCCACGATTATTACCGCTCCTCGGCCGCCTATCGGGTGCGAATCGCCCTTGGCTTGAAGGGCGTCGAATATGACCACCACATCGTCAATCTCGCGCGCGGCGAGCAGAAGGACGCGGCTTTCCGCACCACTAACCCGCAAGGGCTCATCCCCTGCCTGGAAATCGACGGCCTCGTCCTCACCCAGAGCCTCGCCATCTGCGACTATCTCGACGCGAAATATGATCAGGTCCCGTTCGTCCCCGGGGACCCGGGCAATCGGGCTCACGTCCTCGCGCTCGCACTGACCGTGGCGTGCGATATCCACCCGCTCAACAACCTTCGCATCTTGAAATATCTTACCGGCGAGCTCGGGGTCGAAGAGCAGGCCAAGGACGCATGGTACGGCCACTGGGTAAGCGAGGGGCTTGCAGCGCTTGAAGCACTTGCTGCTCCGCGGGCCGGAACCTGGCTCTTCGGCGACACACCGACCCTGGCGGACATCTGCCTTGTGCCGCAGCTCTACAATGCGCGCCGTTTCGCGGTACCCCTCGATCCTTATCCGACCCTTCGCCGCATCGACCAGACGGCCGCAGACCACCCCGCTTTCGCCGCCGCTCATCCAGATTGTCAGGAGCAAACATCATGAACCGCGTCGACAGCATGACCCGCGGGATAGACAATGCCCGCGCGGCCGCATCGGACGAAGGCAAGGTGGTCATTCCGTCGCTCAAGGGCAAGGTTAGCGACGAGGAATGGGCGATCCGCGTCGATCTTGCTGCAGCGTACCGCCTGGTTGCTTATTTCGGCTGGGACGATCTGGTCTTTACCCATCTTTCGGCGCGCATTCCGGGGCCCGAGCATCATTTCCTGCTCAATCCCTATCAACTGATGTTCGAGGAAGTGACTGCAAGCTCGCTGGTCAAGGTCGATGTCGACGGCAATCCGGTCGATCCGACGCCGTTCATTACCAACCCCGCCGGCTTCACCATCCACTCGGCGGTCCACATGGCGCGCGAAGACGCCCATGCCGTGATGCACCTCCACACCCCGGCGGGCCAAGCCGTGTCCGCCCATGAGGAAGGGCTGCTGCCCATTACCCAGACGGCGATGCTCGTCCTGGGCGATCTTGCCTTCCATGAATATGAAGGCGTCGCGGTCGATCACGACGAGCGGGCGCGGATTGTCGCTGATCTCGGCACCAAGGGCGCAATGCTGCTCCGGAACCACGGCACGCTCGCGGTCGGCAGCAATGTCGGCGAATGCTTCGTGAAGCTCTATTTCATCGAGCGCGCGTGCCAGGCGCAGATCATGGCCCTCACCGCCGGTGATCGGCTCAGCCGCCCACCGCAAGGCGCTGCCGAACTTGCCGCCCAGCAAGGCGCTGCCGGCCTCAAGCTCGCCGCCAATTTCCTCGCCTGGCCCGCGCTCAAGCGTAAGGCCTACCGGCTCGATCCGGGGTTTGCGGATTGAATTGAACAGGAACGAAAATGGTCGGGGAGAGAGGATTCGAACCTCCGGCCCCTGCCTCCCGAAGACAGTGCTCTACCAGGCTGAGCTACTCCCCGACCGGGACCGGACGGCGGACCGTCCGGTGCAGGAGCGAGGGCCTGTTAGCGGGGGGCATGCCAATTCGCAAGCATGTCCTGAGCCGCGCCGCTCGCGCGCTCAATGCCCAAGCAAGGCGAGCCACTCGGTATGACGAACGAGCTTCTCACGCGGTGCGTCGGCCCGGGCAGCTGCGGTTTCAGCGGCCTCGATCCTGCGCCAGTCGTCGAAGCTCGTCGCGCGAACGCCACGCTCCGCAAGCATTGCGTCGAGCGCCGCCCCGCCTTCCTTGTCGCCGACCCCGCCCGCCGGCAGCGCTTCGGCAATCACCGCGGCGACTTCATATCCGTCGGGGCGATTGGTCCCGATCGTCCCCGATGGCCCGCGCCGCGCCCAGCCGACGCAATAAAGCCCATCGCCGATCACTCCGCCCTCATTGGCGAACTTGCCCCCGCGTTCGTCATACGGAACCCCTTCAATGCGCGGGGTCTGGTAGCCGATGCAGCTTACGACCAGCCTGGCCGGGATCGTGTAGATCTCGCCCGTGCCAACGCTTTGTCCGCTGGCGTCAAGCGCAGTGCGCTCCACCACGAGCCGTTCGGCCCGCCCCTCGCCCTCGATCGCGACAGGCCGAGCGAAGAAATCAAATTCGATGCGCTTGGGCTTGTCTTGGTTGGTGCTAGCGAACTCGCGCAAGTGAGCCACCGACTTGCGCACGCCGGGATCAAGCGCAAGGTCGGCTTCGGCAGGCGGCAAGTCGGCTTGGTCGCCGTGCGGCGCCGCTGCCTCGAGGTGGCCGAGTTCGCCCAATTCTTTCGGGGTCATCGCGATTTGATGCGGACCTCGTCGCCCGACGATGGTAATCGTGCGGATCGCCGATCCATCGAGCGCGTCAAGTGCGTGCGCGACGATATCCGACCCGGCGAATTCGCCGCGCGTTTTCGAAAGGATCCGCGCGACGTCCAGCGCGACGTTGCCATTGCCAATTACAGCCGCACCGTCGCCGTCGAGCGCTGGGTCAAGTTCAGCGAAATCGGGATGGCCATTATACCAGCCGACGAACGCTGCCGATCCGACGACGCCGGGCAAGTCTTCGCCGGGGATGCCAAGCCTGCGGTCGTTGGGTGCGCCGGTGGCGAGAATGACGGCGTCGTAGAAACCCTTCAGATCCTCGACCGACACCACCTCGCCGACGGCGACGTTGCCAACGAAGCGCACGGTGTCCCCTTCCGCGACCTTGTCATAGCGGCGCGCCACCGCCTTGATCGATTGATGGTCAGGGGCGACGCCGAAGCGGATCAGCCCGTACGGCACTGGCAGCTTGTCGATGATGTCGATCCGCGTATCGTCGCCATAGGCCTTGGCAAGCGCTTCGGCAGTGTAGAACCCCGCCGGCCCCGACCCGATCACTGCGAAATGGCGCATCCCTGCTCCCGTCGATTGGAAGCGGCATATGCTAGGCGAAGCTATCTTGTGCGCAAGCCCCGCGCCGGGTCAGCTTTTCTTATCATCGTTCCCGAGCAGGAGCGTATCGCCTTTCTGGCGGAGCATTGCCTCGATCGGCGCCGCAAACAGCGACAGCATGCCCGGCAGCATGATCTGGCAATGCACCTTGGCATCGAACACGTCGATCTTGGCCGCGACCTTCTGCCCCATCGCGTGGACCGTCAGGTTGAGCGTGTCGCCCGCCCAGCTGGAGTCGACCCGGCTGGTGCCTCCCGGGATATGACTTTCAAGCTTGTGGATATTTCCAGCGATGCGACTGCGCGCTTCGTCTTTGCCAAGTTTGTGGGGAAGGTCGACGTCAATTGGGCGCTGCATGGGTCTAAAGATGCGCCGGACGACGTTGCATTTCAAGGCGTGACACGTTCAAATAGGGCATGCGTCAATTTCTCGCCTGCCTCTTGCTTCTGTTTGCCACGCCCGCAAGCGTCGCTGCTCAGCTTGGCCCTGTGCCGCTCAGCCCCGCGCAGCCATGGCGCACTGCTCCTGTCTTCAACCCGGCGGCCGAATATGTCACCGTGGGCCAGGACGAGCCGGGTTACCGGCGGTGGGTGGCGGCCGCCGCGTGGCGCCCGACCTACGTTCGCGCCTTCCACAATTATCTCACCGCCAATGGCGTCGCTGGGGTCGCACCGACGTGGCAGCTCCTGCGGACGGCGAGCCAATGGCATCGATGCGCCGCAGAACCGTTCGAAGTCCCCCCAACCACCGAATGGGCCAACATCGTCGCGACGCTTAATTACGTCGGCTCCTATATTGTCCCGGCGATCGGGCCGGTCGAGCCGGTATCGGTCTATCGCAATCCCGCTCTCAACGCCTGCGCCGGTGGTGCGGCGGCTAGCACACACCGTGAGATGGGTGCGATCGACATGGTCCCGCTGCGCCCTATCTCACGCCAGTCGCTGATGCAGGGCTTATGCGCAGTTCATGTAACAAATGCCGACGTTAGGAATGCTGGCCTCGGTTTCTACAAGGGCGTGCGCTTTCATATCGACTCCCGGAATCATCGCGAATGGGGGACACAGGGCGTAAACGGCGGAGTGGGTTGCGTGGCGGTGCTTGCCGAAAGCGGGATAGTCGTTCGCCGCGCACGTCCCGTGCTTGCGACAGTTCCTCCTCCGCCAGAAGTCGCCACGAGCTCTGCGGCGGCGGATCGTGCACCTGCTTCGGTGGCGGGGGAAAAGGCAGTCACGCTCGACACGGCCGTGCCCGCGCCTGTTCCAGTGTCGTCCGAGATCGTCCCCGTCGACCCAGCAACCCCAACCCCGATTGTGGCCAAGCCGCCCGATCCGCTGGCGGCTCAATAGCCCTTGTGATGACCAACTGAGACACCACATCGTCGGTCAGTAAGGGGAGCCCGATGGATCTTGAAAAACTGACCGACCGCGCCCGCGGATTCCTCCAGGCGGCGCAGACCATTGCGGTGCGAGAGCATCACCAGCAGATTCGCCCGGCGCATTATCTGAAAGCGCTGTTCGACGACGATCAGGGCATGGCTGCGGGGCTGATCGAAGCGGCTGGTGGAGATGGCAAGACGGCGCGGCGCGAGGCTGACGCCTTGGTTGCGAAGATCCCGACGGTGACCGGCAGCGGCGCGACCTCGGCACCCGGCATTGACGGTGATCTCATACGCCTTCTCGATCAGGCCCAGGCCATTTCAAAAAAGGCCGGAGATCAATATGTTACCGTCGAGCGCATCCTGCTTGCCATGGCGCTCGCCAAGGGCACCGAGGTCGCCGCGGCAATCGCTGCAGCGGGCGTAACACCGCAGACGCTCAACGCCGCAATCGACAAGCTGCGCCAGGGCCGCACCGCGGACACCCAGGGGTCAGAAGATCGCTACGATGCCCTCAAGCGCTATGCGCGAGACCTTACCCAGGCTGCGCGGGAAGGAAAGCTCGACCCGGTCATCGGCCGCGACGAGGAAATTCGCCGGACGATGCAGGTCCTCGCCCGCCGCACCAAGAACAATCCTGTGCTGATCGGCGAGCCCGGGGTCGGCAAGACCGCAATCGCCGAGGGGCTCGCACTGCGCATCGTCAACGGTGACGTTCCCGACGGGCTCAAGGATCGCCGCTTGCTCAGCCTCGACATGGGCGCGCTCATCGCCGGCGCAAAATATCGCGGCGAATTCGAGGAGCGGCTGAAGGGCGTGCTTGACGAGGTCAAGCAGGCCGCGGGCGAGGTCGTCCTGTTCATCGACGAAATGCATACGCTGGTCGGAGCCGGCAAGGGGGAAGGCGCAATGGACGCGTCGAACCTGCTCAAGCCCGCGCTTGCTCGCGGCGAATTGCACTGCATCGGTGCGACTACGCTCGACGAATATCGCAAGCATGTCGAAAAGGATGCCGCGCTGGAACGTCGCTTCCAGCCGGTGCTGATCGGCGAACCGACCGTCCCCGACACGATTTCGATCCTGCGCGGCTTGAAGGAAAAATATGAACTTCATCACGGTGTCCGCATCACCGACGCGGCGCTGGTAGCGGCAGCGACGCTGAGCAATCGCTATATCTCCGACCGCTTCCTGCCGGACAAGGCGATCGACCTGATGGACGAGGCTTCATCGCGGCTGCGGATGGAAGTCGAGACCAAGCCAGAAGAGATCGAGAATCTCGACCGCCGGATCATGCAACTCAAAATCGAGCGCGAAGCACTGAAAAAGGAAACCGATGCGCCGTCCAAAGACCGTCTAGCGACGCTTGAAGGTGAACTTGCCAACCTCGAACAGCAATCGTCTGAGCTGACCCAACGGTGGCAGGCGGAGAAGGGGAGGATCAGCGCCGAAGCCGAGCTTAAGGGCCAGCTTGACGCAGCGCGGATCGAACTTGAGCAGGCGCAACGAACCGGCGATCTCGCCAAGGCCGGTGAGCTTCAATATGGCCGCATTCCCGAGCTTGAAAAGAAGCTCGCCGAGGCAGCCGCCGCCACCAAGGGCGCGATGCTTCGCGAGGAGGTCACCGATCAGGATATCGCTTCGGTCGTCGCGCGCTGGACCGGAATTCCGGTCGAGCGCATGCTCGAGGGCGAGCGCGCCAAATTGCTTGGCATGGAGGAGGCTATTGGCGCGCGGGTCATTGGGCAGGCCGACGCGGTCGAGGCGGTTGCCTCGGCCGTGCGCCGAGCGCGCGCCGGGTTGCAGGACCCAAACCGGCCGCTGGGCTCGTTCCTGTTCCTTGGGCCGACCGGCGTAGGCAAGACCGAGTTGACCAAGGCACTCGCCGAATTCCTGTTCGACGATCCCGCCGCAATGGTTCGCATCGACATGTCGGAATATATGGAGAAGCACGCCGTCGCGCGGCTGATCGGCGCGCCCCCCGGGTACGTCGGCTATGACGAAGGCGGGGTCCTGACCGAAGCCGTGCGCCGCCGGCCGTATCAGGTCGTCCTGTTCGACGAAGTCGAGAAAGCGCATAGCGATGTCTTCAACATCTTGCTGCAGGTGCTCGACGACGGGCGGCTTACCGACGGCCAGGGCCGCACCGTCGATTTCACCAATACGATCATCATCCTGACCTCCAACCTCGGTAGCCAATATCTCGCCAGCCTTGGTGAAGATCAGGATTCATCGGCCGTCGAGCCGCAGGTCATGGAGGTCGTCCGGGGCCACTTCCGCCCCGAATTTCTCAACCGCCTCGACGAGGTGATCCTCTTCCATCGGCTGTCGGCGAGCCACATGGGGCCGATTGTCGACATCCAGATCAAGCGCCTCACGAAGCTGCTCGAAGATCGCAAGATCGAGCTTGAGTTGACCGATGGTGCGCGCGAGTGGCTCGGCCGCGTCGGCTATGATCCGGCTTATGGCGCGCGCCCGTTGAAGCGCGCGGTGCAGAAATATCTGCAGGATCCGCTAGCCGACGAAATCCTCGCCGGGCGAGTCCACGACGGCTCCCGAGTAAAGGTCGACGAAGGCGACGGCAGGCTTATTATCGAGCTCGTCTGACAATCGGCCTCGAGCTCTTTAGCCGATCAATTGCCGCTCGACGGCGCCTTGGACAGGGCATCGAGCAATTCACGAGCGTTCGTGTTGCCGGCGTCGATCGCGGTGCGCCATTGCTGGTTGGTCTTGCATACCCGAAGCTTCTTCACCAACGAACCGATGACCTCGGTCTTGCGACAGCGAATGTAATTCGCGTCAGCGGCCGTCAGCCCTTGATTGAAGGCCTTGATCTCACTCGAGGTCATTTCCGATGGCGAGCGATCCAGCAAGCGGTTGTCCGCCGCTTGTGCGGATGTCGCGGTCAGGATCAATCCGATCGCAGGGAACATTAGCTTTGACATGGTAAAATCCCTCTGTTGCGCACGCAGCCGGACCCCGAACGCTCTGATAAACGGCTCTATTTGACGAGCATGCTTTAACGATAAATGACTTTATTGTCGATCAAAACAACTTCTTGCCTTGGCCATATCCTTACTCCTCACGGCGCGGATTGTATCCGGCGCTGTCGGCGGCGGCGAAGTAACGAGTGATGATTTGACGCTCTGCCTCGGTCAAATGCGGGTTCCAGCAGTCGAGGATCAGCACGGCACGGAGGGAATCGCTCTCGTTCCAGGCCTCATGCTCAATAGTGTCATCGAACGCGAGCGGCTGGCCTTCGATCCAGGGACGCGTTTCGCCGCCGACGCGAAAGCCGCATCCTTCAGGCACGATCAGTGGCAAATGGACAATTGCCCTGGTGTTCGTAACCCCAGTGTGCGGCGGGATCCGAGTCTTCGGCCGCAGCAGGGAAAAGAATGCGTTGGGTGCTCGCCCCGGGATTGTTGTTCCAGGGATAGCCGCGATGACCTCGGCGGTGCGGGGGCAGCGTTCGATAACTTTCCGATTGGGCTCGCCATATTCCCACAGGAAGCAAGCACCCCAATCGAGGCTCTGGTCGAGTGGGGTCCAGTGACTGTCGGGCGTGCCGGCTTCCATCCTGACATAAGGGCGAAGCGCGGCGCCAGGATCCCTGAGGAGCGCTTCCAGTTCGGAACGGATCGAACCCGTTGCGGAAGCGAGCTCGGCAAACCAGGGGAAATGGCGGTCGTCGAAGAATTCGTCAGCCGGCAGGAAGGGATAGTAGAGGCCGGCGCATTCATTGACGTAGATGCGTCGCCGGCCAAGTGCCAAATCGACGAAGGCAGTGCTCCGCCGTCGCTCCGTTTCGTCAAGGTCTCCCGCTAGGTAGCCGACCTCGGCGCCGACCGCATCCGTAATCGCCGACACCGCCTTGGCTTGAAAGGCTTCGCCCGTTGCAAGCGCCGCGGCAAGGGGTCCGCTCCAGGGCCGCAGCGGCTCGGCCAAGGCGAGTGCAGCATGCCAGGCCTCAAGCGCGGGGCCATTTTCTGCCTTTCGCTGGTGAATCTCCGCTTTGCGGATCCAGGCAACCATGTCGCGGCGATCGAGCGACAAGGCTCCATCGAGCGCAGCAAGCTCCTCATCCTCGCTGCCTTGGGCCCTTAATGCCGAAGCGAGATTTCGAAGCAATGCGCCGGAGGACGGATCGACTGCGATGGCGGCACGGAAGGCGGTCGCGGCATCATCGAACCGGCCCTCGCGAAGCGCGGCCATCCCTCGGCTGTTGGCAGCGGCGGCATTGGCGTCGGCGGCGGACATGTCGGCTGCTTGCCAGCAGCTTGACGGCGCGGCAAGGTGGGCAATGTCTTTAAGCGATGTTTCGCGACTGCTCTCCGACGCCCAGTGGCTGACGCATCGCTACGATCCTGAGCAGGATGCCTTTCAGTACCGCCATGTGCAGCGCTCTCAGCACCGGTCCGTCCCGTTCCTGACCGACGAGTGTCTGGGCGCGGAGCCTGTGCCGGTTGTTGTTGGGAGCAGTGAAGCCGTCGCACTCGCTCCTCCCCCGGCCCCGATCCATTTCATTTTCCACTCGGCTTATTGCGCATCGACGATGTTGCTCCGGGCGTTGGACGTATCGGGCAGCGCGATGGGTCTGTCCGAACCGGTCATCCTCAACGACTTGATCGGTTGGCAGCGGCGGGGCGCCGATCCGGGCCGGCTTGGCGCGGTGCTCGATGGTGTGCTTGGGCAGTTGGCGCGGCCGTTCGCGCCGGGCGAGGCGGTGGTGGTCAAGCCGTCTAACGTGTTCAATGGGCTAGCTATGAGAACGATGGCGCTTCGGCCTGAGTCGCGAGCGGTGCTACTTTACTCACCACTGCCCGAATTCTTGCTGTCGGTGGCGCGGAAGGGGTTGTGGTGCAGGCTGTGGACGCGCGAGCTTCTCGAAGGATTGCTTCAGGATGGGCTGGTCGATCTCGGCTTTGAGCCGCGCGATTATTTCCGCCAGTCGGACTTGCAGGTTGCGGCGGTGGGCTGGCTCGCACAGCAGGCCCTGTTCGGCCAATTGGCCCGACAGTTCGGTCAGGCGCGGATCGCAGCCCTAGATAGCGAGACGTTGACCAAGGACCCCTCCGCCGCTGTCGCCAAGGCGGCGCGGCACTTAGGGCTGCCTGCAGCGTCGTACGAGGCCCATCCCGCATATGCCCGGAACAGTAAATCGGGCAAGAACTTTGCAGCCGGGGAGAGGCAGGACGACCAAACCCGCACGCGCCAGGCTCATGGCGACGAAATCGACATGGTCGTTAGCTGGGCGAATGCTGTGGCGCAGAACGCCGGAGTCGCGACCGCACTTCCTAATCCGTTGCGATAGCTTCGCCGCGTCGGCCTCACCTTCAAACCAAGGGATTGCCGAGCTTGAAGCAGCTGCACAAACGAAAAGGGCGGACATTGCTGCCCGCCCTTTCCATTCTCCAAGCCAAGTTCGACTAGAACTTGATCTTCGCCGAAACCGCATAGCGGCGACCAAGCGCGTCGTAGGTCGACGGGAAGGTATTACCGCTGTTGAAGGCAGTCGAACCGGCGTTGTTGCCGGTCAGTGGCGGATCCTTGTCGAGGAGGTTCTGGGCCGTCACCGTGAACGTGAAGTTCTCGGTCGGGCTGAAGCGAGCCGACAGATCGAAGTAGTTATATGCGTCGATCTCGCCGAAGTTCACCTTCTGACCGCCGACACCCAGGACGGTGTCCGCGAGGGTTCCCTCGAAGAACGGTCCCGACTCCTCGACGTCAAGCTTTTCCTGCTCCATCGACGAGATGTGCCGCCACAGGAGTGACAGGTCGATCTTCTTGCCGAACGACAGAGTGGTCCGCTGCGAGAACTGATATTCCGGCTGCAACGATCCGCAGTTTGCGCTGATGAACCCAGTGCAATCACGGTTGATCGCCAGCGGGCTGGCAACGAACGCGTTGAACTTCGAGTTGAACGTGTAGTTGCCGGCGAACGACAGGCTCAACCCGATGTTCTGGGTGACAGGCGTCCGGTAGTTGAGCGAGACGTCGATACCGTCGGTCTCAATGCTTCCCGAATTCGACAAGGTCGAAGGCAGGCCGGTCGAGGTGTTCGGATCGCCGCTCAGGCCGCCCGTGAGCGGATCACGGTTGATCCCGGTGCACGCCGCACTGGTCGACGCACCTGCCGCTGGGTTGAACGAGTCCGTACCAAAGCAGGCGGCAATCACGTCACCCGGAGTAGGCGAGCTGATCGCGTCCTTGATCTTGATATTGTAATAATCGATCGAAGCCGTGAACCGCGGGAAGAAGGAGGGCTGCAGCACCACACCGACGGTGTAGCTCTTCGACGTCTCAGGCTTCAGCGATAGGCTACCGCCGCCGGTTGCGAGCACCTGGCCCGAAATCGGTTCGGCGATCTGGTTGACGTTGCCGGTGGTTGCGCCCTGCGCGAGGCAGACCGCGCGCAATTCGCCGGTCGGCCCGCCCGCCGGACGGCCGGGAAGAAGTCCGCCTGCAGTGTTGAAGGTAGCGCAAGGATCAACGCCAAGGTTGGTCAGGCCCGTGTTCACCGGCGAGAACAATTCGGAAATGTTGGGAGCGCGCACCGCACGGGCATAATTACCGCGAAGCGAGTATCCGTCGACCGGTTCAAAGGTACCGCCAACCTTGTAGGTCAAGGTATCATACGTCGGCTTGCCCGGCGCATCGACCACGTAATCGGAGTAACGAACACCGGCTTCGATCGTCAGATTGTGGAAGAACGGACGATCCTGGATCAGCGGAACGATAAGTTCGCCGATCGCTTCGCGGACCTTATATCCGCCCTCGAAGACCGGGGTCGCGCCACCGGCGCCGCCAAGATCGCCCGACTGGGCCAGCGAGTCAGACCCCTGCGCGGCCTTATAATTGCGATATTCGGCGCCGACCGCGAAAGCGACCTGCTCGCGTGCCCAAGGGCTAGAGAAGCCGACATCGCCCGAAATCGTACCCCGCGCCTGGGCCAGCGACGATTTAACGAACGAAGAACTCTCGTCGCTAAGGAAATCTACTGCCTCGGGCGAGATTGACCCCTCTGGACCGAAGAAGTTCACGGGAATGCAGCCATTGGTCGCGACCTGGCAAACCTGTGTCCCTCCGGGACCCGCCTGGGTCAGAAGCGACTGACGAACTCGCGAATTGAGCGTGTAGCCGCCGATCGTCGACCGGTTCTCGCTCTGGCCATAGGCGCCCGACAGGTCCCAATTGATCGAGTCGGTGATCCCGCCGCGCACGCCAGCGCGATAATCGAAGAA
>JALYRC010000158.1 GCA_030855555.1 Pseudomonadota bacterium | reverse complement strand
CGCCTGTCGCCGCTTGGCAAAAGTCCGAAATCATTTCCACGTCGAGCAAGGCATGATCAGCGGTGGTCACAAGCAAGGGAAAGCTGGTTTGCGGATCTGCCAGGATCGCCTCCAGCGTGGACGCAATTGTCCGGCCCGACACAGCAATGCTCAGCCGCGGATCGTCCGGAAGCGCTGCCGCAATCCGCTCGGGCTGCTGCGCCAGCACCCGCACGGCCGAAATCACGCTCGCGGCAAGCAATGCACCGACCGGGCGCGCGACCATCGCCACGCCGCCGACTGGGATCAGTGCCTTGAGGTCGGTGCCGTGGCTTTCGGCAAATTCGTCACGCCCGGGCCGCGATCCGGCCAGGACCAACGCGGTCCACTCCACGTTCGCCATTTACGACAGCCAGCTGATGATCTGGCGTCCACGGTCGGCGCGCCCGTTGGCCATGGCCAGCCGCACCGCGTGGAAAATCAGCGACAATATGGTCCACAAGGCGACCAGCTGCAGCCCGATGTCGGGCCGTCCGAACAGCAAGGAGCCGAACAGGATGACCATGTTCGGGTTACGCCGCGCGGTGATCAGGCGGAACTTGCTGTCGATCGGCCGCCAGACGTGGACGTGCATATTATAGCGGCGCATGAAGATGCCTTCGATGACCCGCTGCGCGATATAGCCGAACACGATCGCCGCCAGCACCAGTGCCTGATAGACGGGCTCAAGCCCTTCGTAGCGCTGGGCAAGCAATGGGCCATGAAGACCAAGCCCCTCGGCCCACGCCCAATACCAGAAGGGCGGGTGAACCAGGTCGATGCCATGGTCGAAGACATTTCCCCACTTCGACGATTGGCCCGTGCAGCGCGCAAGCTTGCCGTCGACCGTGTCCAGCACCATGAAACCGAGCCCGGCAGCGCAGCCCGACCAGTAGCGCCCCTCCCAAAACAAGAAGAATGCCGCGAAGCACAGCAAGGCGCCGATCAGCGTGATGAAGTTGGGACTGAGGCCGCGCTTCGCCGCCCACCGCGTCATGTAAAATGCAGGGCGGCGCCACAGGTAAAGCGTCAGTGCGTCGGTTACGCCCTTATAGGCGGCGTCGTAAGCAGCGCGCTCTACTTCGTCCTCCGCTCCCGCCACCAGCGGCAGGACGAACGGCCGCTCGCGCTTGCGCAGCTCATGGTTGGACAATTCGGCACGGTCGGCATCCAGGATCGTCAGCTCCCCGGCGTCGAGGGGTCGCCGTTCGCGCATTGCGGCAGCTACCGGCTCGACATCCGCGCCCGCGGGCAGGTTGACGAGGACCGCTCGGCCATCCTTGACCAAAGCGGTTGCCGGGCGCTGCGCGATCGCCCGCGCCCACGCCGGGTCCCAGGCGAAGTCGAGGTCGGCCAGCACCGTGGCGCGCGCCGGGTCGGGCGCCGTTGCCGGATCCATCCCCGCCTTGATGCCAAGCGCGTTGGCCCGCTCGGCCGCCGACATGCCAAATGCACGCGCCGGGTTGTCGCCAACCGCAACGAACAGGGGTCTCGGGGATGGTGCGGCGGCGCTCATTGCGTCCGGCTATACCCAATCAACCTTGGCAGGAAAGAGGCAGTGTTCCGCTGGCGCTTGCCCAAACAGTCGATTTCGCGCATTTGCACCACATGGCCGTGAAGACCAGCGACAGCATCGAGCGCTCAGGCGGGCACGACGGCAATATTTTCCGCATCAGCGGCGCCTTGACGATTACCCGCGCCGCTTCGACCCAGCGCGAAATCGATTCCCTTCCCGACCCGCTGACGATCGACCTGAGTGGGGTCGAGAAGATGGACACCGTCGGCGCGTGGATTGTCCATCGCGCGGTGCGCGATCGGGCCGCGAAAGTCGTCGGGGCCTCATCCGATGGCCAGCAATTGCTCGATCAGGTTGCCGATGCCGATCATCCGACCCGGATGCGTCCCGAACAGTCCAATAGCGCATCGCGCGCGCTTGGCGAGCTTGGCGACTGGACGGTCGAGGCCGGAAGGACGCTCGTCGGGCTGCTCGGCTTCCTCGGCGCGGTGATGATCGGAATGGCGAGCGTCATCCGCCGGCCCAAGCGCTTCCGCCTCAACGCGGTGGTCCAGCGATTCGACCTCGTCGGGGTTCGCGCGCTCGGAATCATCGGGCTGATGACTTTCCTTATCGGGGTTGTCATTGGGCAGCAGGGTGCGGTTCAACTCGCTGCCTTTGGTGCCGAAGCCTACACCATCAACCTCATCGGCCGCCTCAGCATCCGCGAACTGGCGACGCTGATGACCGCAATCATGGTTGCGGGTCGGTCGGGATCGGCCTTCGCCGCGCAATTGGGCACGATGAAGATCACCGAGGAAATCGACGCCATGCGCACCATCGGGGTCTCGCCGATCGAAGCGCTGGTCATCCCGCGCCTCCTCGCCGCGACGATCATGATGCCGCTGCTCGCCTTTTACGCCATGATGATGTCGCTGCTCGGCGGCGGAGTCTACGTGTGGATTGACCTTGGCATCCCTCCCGCGACCTTCATCCAGCGCATCCAGGAAGTGGTGCCTATTACCGACCTCTGGGTCGGGCTGATCAAGGCTCCGGTGTTCGGCTTCATCATCGCGCTTGCCGGCTGCTTCCAAGGCATGCTGGTCGAAGGCAATTCCGAGGAAGTCGGCATGCGGACGACCACCGCGGTGGTCCAGTCGATCTTCTTGGTAATCGTTCTCGATGCGGTTTTCGCGGTGTTCTTCTCGCAGGTCGGGTGGATATGAGCGACGAGCCAATCATCGCGATACGCGGGCTGACCAACAGCTTTGGCGAGGACAAGGTCCACGACGGCCTCGACCTCGAAGTGCGCCGCGGCGAAATCCTTGGCGTGGTCGGTGGTTCGGGCACTGGCAAGTCGGTGCTGATGCGCTCGATCATCGGGCTCCAGACGCCCAGCGAAGGCGAAATCGAAGTGCTTGGCGAGAATATGATTGGCCGCGACGATGTCGATGCCAAGAATATCCGCCGCCGCTGGGGCATCTTGTTCCAGAACGGCGCTTTATTCTCGACCCTTACCGTGGCCGAGAACGTTCAGGTCCCGATCCGCGAATATTTTCCGTTCATCAAGGCACCCTTGCTCGACGAGATCGCGGGCTACAAGATCGCCATGTCGGGGCTTCCCGCCGACGCCGGGCCTAAATACCCATCTGAACTGTCGGGCGGCATGCGCAAGCGCGCTGGTCTGGCACGCGCGCTGGCGCTAGACCCCGAGCTTCTGTTCCTCGACGAACCGACCGCCGGGCTTGACCCGATCGGCGCGGCGGCGTTCGACGAGCTCATCGAAAATCTTAAGCAGCGGCTTGAACTTACGGTGTTTCTCATCACCCATGATCTCGACACGCTCTACGCAATCTGCGACCGGGTTGCGGTGCTGTCGGATAAAAAGGTCGTCGCGGTCGGGACGATAGATGAATTACTGGCGCTGGATCATCCTTGGATCCAGGAATATTTCAACGGACCCCGGGGCCGCGCCGCCTCCGCCGGGTTGAAGAAAGGGCATCGGGCCTCCTGATGGAAACGCGTTCGAACCATGTGCTGGTCGGGACCGTAGTCCTGGTGCTGCTGGCCGCTTTGTTGCTGTTCACAGTCTGGCTCGCCGGGCTGTCGAACAAGGCCGCCAAATGCTTCGACATATATTTCAGCCAGGGCGTCGGCGGACTCGCCAAGGGCACTTCGGTGACCTTTTCGGGAGTTCCAGTCGGACAGGTCGAGCAGATCAGCCTGCTCCCCGATCGCCCTGAATTCGTCTGGGTGCGCATCGAAGTCGATGCCGCCACGCCCGTGCTTCAGGGTACCACCGCCCAGATCAAGGCGGTCGGCTTCACCGGCGGGAACGAGGTCCAGCTCGACGGCGCGGTCAAGGGCAGTCGCCCGATCGTTCAGCTGGGCCCGCAGGGCTGCCCGGTCATCCCCTCGACCTCGGGCGGGCTCGGTGCATTGCTCAATTCGGCGCCTGAGCTCATCGACCGCATCCAGCGGCTGACCGAACGACTGACCGAGCTGGTCAGCGACAAAAACCAGAATTCGATCTCCGACATCCTTGAGAATGTCGACAAGAGCACGCGCGTCCTTGCCGAACGCGCCCCCGACCTTGCCGACGCGATGCAGGACGCGCGGATCGCGGCGCGCGAAGCGGGCATCGCGGCGCAGCGCGTCGGCATCCTCGCCGACAACACCAGCCGCCTCGTCAACGAACAAGGCAAGCCCGCCGCCGAGGATCTGCGCAAGACCATCGCCTCGGCACAGAAGGCGGCCGACAATCTGGACGCGATGATCGCCGATGCCCGCCCCGGCATTCAGAACCTCACCAAGTCGACCCTCCCCGAGGCCAACCGCCTTGTCCGCGATTTGCGCGACTTGACCTCGTCGCTCAGCCAATTCTCCGACCGCCTCAACAATGATGGCGCGCTCGGCGTGCTCGGCGGCGAGAAATTGCCCGACTACAAGCCCGGAAAGACCAAATGATGCGCTCCGCCCGTCACGCCCGCCCATTGCTCGTCGCAGCGCTCGCTTTGTCGCTGGCATCCTGCTTCGGCGGCAAGAAGGTCCCGCCGACCCTGCTGACCCTCAACAGCACCGCGCCGCTCCCGGCGAGCATCGCGCGCACCGCCGCGGCGGGCGAGGCACTGACCATCGACGTGCCCGTCATCTCCAAGGAACTGAGCACGACCCGCGTTCCAGCGCTCGTCGGCCCAACCGCGGTCGCCTATATTGAAGGCCTGCAATGGGTCGAAAGCCCCGACAAATTGTTCCAGGACCTGCTCCAGGAAACCGTCACCCGCACCACCAACCGCGTCGTCCTCGACCCGCGCCAGTCGTCACTCGATCCCGGCGTCTCGCTCACCGGCACGCTGACCCGCTTCGGCTTCGACACTGCGACGAACTCGGTCGTAGTCCGCTATGACGGCGCGCTTGCAAGCGCCGGCGGTACCCGCGTCGCCACCCGCCGCTTCGAAGCCAGAGTTCCCGCCGTCGGCACCGCCGCCAGCGTCGGCCCCGCCCTCAACGCCGCCGCTAATGCCGTCGCGGCGCAGGTCGCCAATTGGGTCGGGGGGAACTAATGCCCTCGTCGATTTCGAAAGGCAGGAAGCGCAGATCCGGACGGAAACCGGCGAAGCCAATCAGCCTTCCACCCAGCCTAGCCAATTAACTTAATTGCCCTTGGTGTTGCCGCGCGTGCCTTGAAGGGCGCTCCACTGTTCCATGTAACTATCGCTCTGCTTCTCCCAAGTCGCCTGGAGTTGGCAAACCTTGCGCTTCTTGACCAACGAACCGGTGACTTCTCTCGACCGGCACACCAGCTTGTCTGCCGTCTGTGAAGGGGCACCGGCCTGGACCTGAGTCTGGACCTGGGTCTGAGCCTGAACC
>JALYRC010000138.1 GCA_030855555.1 Pseudomonadota bacterium | reverse complement strand
CCGCTCGACGAGGGCCGTGCGCGGCTCGAATTGCAGTTCGAGCAACCTTACCTGCTCGGGCCGCTGTTCGGCGATTATGACCGGCACCTGGTGATGATCGAGGACCGGCTTGGCGTTCACATCAATGCCCGCGGCAATCGGGTCATGATCGAGGGCGAGCCCGACGCCTCGGCGCGCGCGCGCGACGTGCTGACCGGGCTCTACAACCGGTTGGACCAGGGCCAGGACATTGACGCTTCGGCCGTCGAGGCACTGATCGGGATGGCGAACCAGCCCGCGCTCGACGGCATCATCGGCAAGGAAGTGGCCTCGCCCTCCAAGGTGATGATCCGCACGCGCAAGAAGACGATCGTTCCGCGCTCGGCGATCCAGACGCAATATATGGAGGCCCTCGCCCGCGATGACATGATCTTCGCGCTTGGGCCGGCGGGCACGGGCAAGACCTACGTCGCGGTCGCGCAGGCGGTGGCAATGCTGATCACCGGCCAAGTCGACCGCCTCATCCTGTCGCGCCCCGCCGTCGAAGCGGGCGAAAGGCTCGGCTTTTTGCCTGGCGACATGAAGGAAAAGGTCGATCCCTATCTTCGGCCGCTTTACGACGCCCTTTACGACATGCTGCCGACCGAGCAGGTCGAGCGGCGGATTGCGTCGGGCGAGATCGAGATTGCGCCGATCGCATTCATGCGCGGCCGCACGCTCTCCGACGCCTTCATTATCCTCGACGAAGCGCAGAACACCACGCCCCAGCAGATGAAGATGTTCCTGACCCGCTTCGGGATGCGCGCGCGGATGGTGATCTGCGGCGATCCCAACCAGACCGACCTTCCGCGCGGACAGGAATCGGGACTGAACGACGCCGTTGGCAAGCTCGAGGGCATCGCAAGCATCGCGATGATCCGCTTCACTGCCGCCGACGTGGTCCGCCACCCGCTGGTCGGGAAAATCGTCGAGGCTTATGAAGGTCCAGGCGGGTGACCATGCTTGATATCGCACTCGACGCCGATCCCGAATGGGACAGTAGCAACTGGGTCGAGCTGGCCCGCAAGGCGGCAAGCTCGGCTATTGCCGAAAGCGCCTTTCCGCAGCTTGGCAGCGGGCCGCGCAGTGTCGAGCTTGGCGTCCGGCTGACCAACGACGCCGAAGTCCGCGCGCTTAATGCCGAGTGGCGCGGCAGAGACAAGGCAACCAACGTGCTGTCCTTTCCGATGGCCGAGGCCGACGAGATGGACGACGCCTCGCCCGACGGGCCTGAACTGATGCTTGGCGATATCGTGCTTGCACATGGCGTATGCCTTGCCGAGGCCGCCGAAAAGGCGATCAGCATCGAAGTCCATGCGAGCCATCTGCTGGTCCACGGGACGCTCCATCTGCTCGGCTACGACCATCATGACGATGCCGCCGCGACCGACATGGAAGCCCGGGAAGTGCGCGCGCTGGCACGGCTTGGCATCGCCGATCCCTATGGGGCTGATCGCTGATGGCGCTTCATGACGAGGAGGAAGGCGGATCGCGACTGTGGCGCGGAATGCGCGCATTGATCTTCGGCGAAGATCACGACGCGACCCTTCGCGACAAGCTTGAGGATGCCATTGACGAAGCCGATGCGGCGGCGCCCAAGCGCGGCGACCTGTCCCCGCTCGAGCGGCAGATGCTGCGCAACCTGCTTCACTTCGGCAATAGCACCGCGGGCGAAATTGCCGTCACGCGCGGCGACATCGTCTCGGTCCCGGCATCGATCAGCATGGACGACCTCTATCTGGCATTCGCCGACGCCGGGCACAGCCGCCTGCCGGTGACTGGCGAAAGCCTCGATGAAGTGATCGGAATGGTCCACATCAAGGACGTTTTTAACGCCCACGTCGATGATGGCTTCTCGCCGACCTTGCGCGACATCTTGCGTGATCCCTTGTTCGTTCCCGAATCGATGGGCGTGCTCGATCTGCTCGCGCGGATGCGCCAGCAGCGCATCCACCTCGCGATCGTGGTCGACGAATTTGGCGGCACCGAAGGGCTGGTGACGATCGAGGACGTGGTCGAGGAAATCGTCGGCGAGATCGAGGACGAACATGATGAGCAGGCCGGCGGCATGATCCATCTGCTCGAGGATGGGCTGTGGGAAGCCGATGCGCGCGCCGAGCTTGACGAGATTTCGCGCGAGATCGATGCGCGGCTGGTCGCGGTCGATGATGAGGTCGATACGCTCGGTGGGCTGACCTTTCTGTTGGCCGGGCGAATCCTTGCGCCTGGCGCGTCGGTCGAACATCCGTCGGGATGGCGGATCATCTGCGTTGAGGCCGACGCGCGGCGGATGATCAAGCTGCGGCTTGAGGCGCCGGATCTCGCTGCGACCGCGCTTGGCATGACTGAACCCAAACCGTAACCAGCCGAGGGTCCCTCATGCATTCCAATGCCCTGATCCCCGCTCTCCTGCTTTTGCTCGGCGCCTGCGGTTCTTCATCCGAGCGTCCGGCCGACCTTGCGATTGGCCCGAATCCTCCGCTTCCGGCACCGGCGAAGACGCTGTTCCCGACGGTTAACGTCGCCGAGGCGAAAGGCTGGGCGCCGGGGGAGATGCCCACGCCCGCCGCGGGGCTAAAGGTCAATGAATTTGGCAGGGGGCTCGATCATCCTCGCTGGCTGCACGTTCTGCCCAATGGCGACGTGCTGGTAGCTGAGACCGACAAACCGGCGACGGGCAAGAAGGCCTGGTCGATTAAGGCCGCAATCCAGAAGATGGTGATGAAGAAGGCGGGGTCGGGCCGCAGGCCCAGTGCCAATCGCATCAGCCTATTGCGTGATGCCGATGGCGACGGCGTAGCGGAGTATAAGTCGGAATTGCTCAGCGGGCTCTACTCGCCGTTTGGAATGGTCTTCGCCAATGGAGAATTGTTCGTTGCCAATGCCGATGGCGTGGTCGCTTATGCCTTCACTCCGGGTCAGACTTCGATCGGCGTCAAGCCGCGCCCCGTCACCCCATTGCCCTCGGGCCGCAATCACCACTGGACCAAGTCGATGGTCGCATCGCCCGATGGCAAGTATTTGTTCGTCGGGGTCGGGTCGAACAGCAATGCCGGCGAGAATGGCCTGGCGACGGAGAAAGGCCGCGCCGCGGTGTGGATGATCGACGCGACATCCGGCGCCTACCGCATTTTCGCAAGCGGGCTGCGCAATCCGGTCGGGATCGCGTGGAATCCGTGGAGCAAGATGTTGTGGACCGCGGTCAACGAGCGCGACGAGATCGGCAACGACCTCGTCCCCGATTATATGACCTCGCTTCGCGATGGCGGCTTTTACGGCTGGCCGTGGAGCTATTTCGGCCAGACCGTCGATGCACGCCCCAAGCCGGCGCGGCCTGACATGGTCGCAAAAGCGATCAAGCCCGATTATGCGCTTGGCCCCCACACCGCCTCGCTCGGTCTGACGTTTAGCGAGGGGTCCAAGCTCGGGCCGCAGTTTGCACAGGGTGCGTTCGTCGGCCAGCATGGTTCATGGAACCGCAAGCCCGCCTCGGGCTATAAGGTCATCTTCATTCCCTTCTCGGGAGCACAGCCAGCGGGCAAGCCGGTAGACGTACTGACCGGCTTTCGCGTCGGCGACATTGCTTATGGCCGCCCGGTTGGCGTGATCGTCGCGCGGGACGGCAGCCTGCTGGTCGCGGATGACGTCGGCAATAAGGTGTGGCGCGTGAGCGCTGCCGCGCAGCAACCCGGCGCCGGGGGTGGCAGTGACGGGGTTAGGTAATTGAATTTCTTGTTCGCTTTACTGATTGGCGTTGCTTCCGCCTTCGCTTTCCAGCCGTTCGGGCTGTGGCCGCTGATGCCGCTGGCCTTCGCGGCGTTGTGCGAGCTCATCGCCCGTGCGCCGACCCTTCGCCGGGCCATGCTCATCGGCTGGGGCTTCTCGGTCGGGCAATTTTGCGTGGGCCTAAACTGGATCGCGACTGCTTTCACCTATCAGGCGGCAATGCCGGCGTGGCTTGGCTGGATCGCCGTCGTGCTGCTGTCCTTTTACCTTGCGGCATTCATGATGCTTTCCGCGGGCCTGGCGTGGAGATTCGGCCGCGAACGGCGGATCGCGCTGGTCCTTGCGCTGGCCGGAAGCTGGGCGCTGTGCGAATATCTGCGCAGCACCATGTTCACCGGCTTTGCGTGGAATCCGGTCGGAAGCGCGCTAGTAGATACGCCATGGCGTTTGGTTTCGCGCTTCGTGGGCACCTACGGATTGACGTTGCTGACGGTGCTAGCCGGCGGCGGATTGTGGCTCGCTGCGAAACGCGAGTGGCGGCCCGCTGGCGGAGTCCTGCTTGCCGTCGGTCTGCTCTTGCTCCTTCCGCGGCCACTTCCATCCGGGCCGCCGGGCCTCGTCGTATTCGACGCGCAGGACGCCCCTGTTCGACCAAGCAAGATCCGCATTATCCAGCCGAACATCGGTCAACAGGACAAGTGGACCGAGGGCTTTGGTGATGTCGCCGCTGCCCGGCTCAATGCCATGTCGGGCGTCCGCGATGACCGGCCTGAACTGATCTTCTGGCCCGAGGCGGCAGTAACCGATCCGCTCGACGACGATCGCCCCCTTGCCAGGCCCTTCATTACCTATGAGCGGCAGCGCGCGACGCGCAACCTTGGCCGCGGCGATGTCCTTCTCACCGGCGGCCTTGCCTTTGCGTCGCGCGATGGTCGCACCGTGGATAGTGCCGCGAACAGCGTCTTCGTCTTCACCGAGGGGGGCAATCCAGTCGGGCGCTACGACAAGGCGCATCTCGTGCCGTACGGCGAATACCTACCGATGCGGCCGCTTTTGTCGGCGTTTGGGTTGTCGCGGCTTGCCCCGGGCGACCTCGATTTCGCCCCCGGTCCGGGGCCGCGCTCGATCCAGCTACCGTTTGGCTGGGGCAAGGTCGGATTCCAGCTTTGCTATGAAATCATCTTCTCGGGCGAAGTGATCGACCCCGCTGATCGCCCCGACTTCCTGTTCAACCCGTCAAATGACGCCTGGTTCGGGCGCTGGGGTCCGCCGCAGCACCTCGCCCAGTCTCGCATGCGCGCGGCGGAAGAAGGAATTCCGGTCATACGCTCGACCCCGACCGGGATCAGCGCCGTGGTCGATGCCCGCGGCGAACTTCTTCACGCATTGCCGTGGCGCACGGCAGGCGTGATCGAAACCGATCTTCCCCGGCCGCTGCCCAACCTCAGCCTGTTCGCGCGGTTCGGCAATGTCATTCCGATGGCGCTTGGGTTCGCGTTGCTGTTCGCGGCGATTGCGCTGGGGCAAAGGGCTCGTTACAGGAAGACATAAGGATATCTTTATATCCTGAATTCTCTCTGCTCCCCTTTGCAAGGACATGATGCCGCTCATGCGCAGCTCCTATCTCTTCACTTCCGAATCGGTTTCCGAAGGCCACCCTGACAAGGTTGCGGACCAGATCAGCGACGCCATCGTCGATCTTTTCCTCGGCAAGGATCCCGAAGCGCGGATTGCGTGCGAGACCCTGGTCACGACCCAGCGCATCGTCATTGGCGGCGAGATCCGCTGCAAGGACGTGTACGACGAGAAGCTCTATCCGGAGACGCATGGCTGGGCGCCCGGATCGCGCGACGAGATCGAAGCAACCGTGCGCAACACCGTCCGCCAGATCGGCTATGAGCAAAAGGGCTTCCACTGGGAGTCGGCCCACTTCGAGAACCATCTCCACGGCCAGTCCTCGGAAATCGCTCAGGGCGTCGATGCCACGGGCAATAAGGACGAGGGCGCGGGCGACCAGGGGATCATGTTCGGCTATGCCACCGACGAAACCCCCGATTATCTGCCCGCGACGCTCTATTACAGCCACAAGATCCTAGAGCGGCTTGCCGCCGACCGTCACTCGGGCGCTGTGTCGTTCCTCGAACCTGACGCCAAGAGCCAGGTTACGCTGCGTTATGAAGGCAGCAAGCCCGTCGCAGCGACCGCCGTCGTCGTTTCGACCCAGCATGCTTCGGGCTATCACGAGGGCAGCAAGGAAGCCGAGCTTAAGGACTATGTGAAGCGCGTCGTTGCCGACATTCTCCCGGCCCATCTGCTCAGCGAAGAAACGGTCTATCACATCAACCCAACGGGCGCGTTCGAGATTGGCGGCCCCGACGGCGACGCCGGCCTGACCGGGCGCAAGATCATCGTCGACACGTACGGCGGCGCCGCGCCCCATGGTGGCGGCGCGTTCAGCGGCAAGGACCCGACCAAGGTCGACCGCTCGGCGGCCTATGCTGCGCGCTATCTGGCCAAGAACATCGTTGCCGCGGGCTTTGCAACGCGCTGCACGATCCAGCTCGCTTATGCGATCGGGGTCAGCGAACCGCTGTCGCTCTACGTCGACACGCACGGCACCGGGACGGTCGCCGACGATGCGCTCGAAACCGCGATCGACTCGATTGCGTCACTCGGCAAGCTCACCCCGCGCGGAATCCGCACCCATCTCGGACTCAACAAGCCGATCTATGCACGGACTGCTGCTTACGGACACTTCGGGCGCAAGGCCGAAGGCGACTTCTTCCCGTGGGAGAAGACCGACCTGGCCGCCGATCTCAAGGCGGCGCTGGCCTAAAGGTTCGTCAGGCGAGCGCCGGGCGCGGCGGGATCAGTAGCCGCGAGAGCCCGGCGACCGCAAGCCCGATGCCGGCGCCTACGAGCACGTCGGACAGATAGTGATTGCGGCTTGGCACCTGCGCCGCGCCGATCGCAACCGACGCCGCGGCTGCGGGGATCAGCGCCTGGGGATAATCGGCGGCGATCGCGCCCGCCACGGCGACGATCCCCGCGCTATGACCCGACGGCATCGACCGTAGCCGCCCGTCGTCACTGTGCCCCTTTTCGAGGCGATAGGCCTTTTCGTTCAGCGCACCGGGCCGTGTTCGATCGACGCTGCCTTTCCCTGCAAGCTTGGCAATGGTCGAAAGCGAATGGGCGGTCAGCATCCGAAAACCGGTGCGGCGCAGCCGGTCATGCCCACCCGCCAGGCCCGCGGCGATTACACCGAGCGAGATGGCAACCAGTGGCGGCTGGTCACCGATCTCGGCAAAACGGCGAGTCCAAAGGCCGACCCGGCGCTCCTTGCTGATCGATACTTTTCGCGAAACTTTAAGGTCGATGGTTTCGACCTTGCGCAACGCCCGCCCGGCGGGGGATTTGGCTTTTTTCATCATCGCTTAACGCGCGGCAATGACGCCGGTGCCGGACAAAATGTCGCGATTTAGCCCTCGCGGCAACGCACCCAATGCCGCCTGCCGCCGCGCCATAGGCTGCCGTCGAAGTAGGGGCCGTTCTTCCTCGCGCGAATCCGCAATTCGTGGCGCTGGGCATTGCGGTCGACCAGGTCGACGCGGAGCTCGCCCGGCTCCATCCACGACTGGGCAAGCGCGACCGGCACCTCACGGCCCGCCTCGATCAGCCGCGCCGACACGATCGTCGGGACGACCGTATGGCTGATCACCAGCCGCAGGTCGATCGGCCGCGCGCCTGCGGTGCGGCACAACAGCCCGCCGCTGGCTTGGGCGGGCGCTGCAAAACCCAAGCTGGCAAGCGCGGCGACAACGGAAAGACCATTCTTCATCGCCACTTACTTAGCCTTTTTTCCTGAACAGCCACTGAGCCGCGCTGCGCCGCGGAGGATTGCACAGGTCGGCGTGGCGGACTAGTCGCCCCGCCGATGACCAAGCCCGCACCTGACCCAAGCACGATCAACCGCCTCTACGGCCGATCGACCGGCCACAAGTTGCGTGCAAGCCAGGCCGCGCTCGTCGAAACGCTTCTGCCGAAGCTCGCGCTTCCGGTCGAAGGCGAGATCAATGCACAGCGCCTGTTCGGCGACGATCGCCCGCTCCACCTCGAAATCGGCTTCGGGTCGGGCGAGCATCTGGCGTTTCGCGCCGACCTTCTTCCCAACCACGGCTTCATTGGCTGCGAACCGTTCATCAACGGCGTTGCGACTGCACTGACGCATATCCGAGACCAGGCGCTTGCAAATATCCGTCTCGATACGGGCGATGCGCTCGACGTGCTTCGCCGGCTGCCCGATGCCAGCCTGAGCTTCCTCTATCTGCTTCACCCTGACCCATGGCCCAAGGTGCGGCACGCCAAGCGACGGATGATGAATGACGGGCCGCTAGACCTCATCGCGGCCAAGCTCAGGCCAGGCGCCGAGTTCCGCATGGCGACCGATCATCCGGTTTACCTCAACCATGCGCTGATGGTCATGCGGCGCCACCGCCACCAGTTTGACTGGCTGGTCGAAGGGCCGAGCGACTGGCTGACCTATCCTGGCGGCTGGATCGAGACTCGCTACGCCGCCAAGGCACGTCGCGAAGGACGCACCCCGCACCAATTCCGCTACCGCCGGCGCTGAGATTTGCGTGGGTCGAGCCTGACCAGCCGGCCGCCACTGCCACCCCGCCCATCCTCGAGCAGGAAGACGCTTCCGTCGGGGCCTTCATCAACTGCCCTGATCCGCGCCCCCATCGCCCATTCGTCTGCCTTGGTTGCGCGTGAACCGTCGATGTCGACCCGAACAAGCGATTTGCCCGACAAGGCCGGGATAAGTGCGTCACCGCGCCAGCCGGGAAAGCGATTGCCCGAATATATGATCAGGCCACCGGGTGATATTGCCGGGTCCCAATAGGCCTTCGGCGGCTCGAATCCGTCCCCCGCCCGATGGTCGGGAATGTCTCGCCCATCATAATGGTTGCCGTTGGACGCACGCGGCCAGCCATAATTGCGGCCAGCAAGGACCAGGTTGAGCTCGTCACCGTGCTTCGGGCCCATCTCGCTGGCCCACAAGCGCCCGTCAGGGGCAAAAGCGAGACCTAGAATGTTGCGATGCCCCATTGTCCAGAAGGTCGCCGCGATCCCGCCCTTCGCCGCCCACGGATTGCCCCGCGCTGGAGCACCTTCCGGGGTCAGGCGAAGGACCTTGCCGAGATTGCCATCGACTGCCTGCGCGGGCTCGAATTTCTCGCGCTCACCCGAGCTCAAGTAGAGCATGCCATCGGGGCCGAACGCGATGCGGTGCGAGAAATGGCCATTGCCCGAAACCTTGGGTGACTGGCGCCAGATCGTCCTGAACCCGGTCAGCCGTGGGGAGCCCGCGCCCAATTGCAGCGTGCCATAGCCGAGCGCCGCCCCGCTTCCGCCCGCGCCTTTTTCCACGAAGCTCAGGTAGACACGGCGATTGCCGGCGAAGTCCGGATGGACAACAACGTCGCCAAGTCCTCCCTGCCCCGCGACATGGACTTCTGGCACTCCGGCGACGGCCTGCCGCTTGCCCGTTGCCGAGTCGATCAGCCACAATTTGCCTTCCTTCTCGGTCAGCAGCGCCGCCCCGGTCAGCCGGACTCCGCTCCCCGGAAGGAACGCCATCGCCCAGGGCGTTGAGAATTTCGCCACTTCATGGACCGTGAACGGCAGCGCCGACGTTGATGGAGCCTTGGTCGCTGCTTGTCCGCAAGCAGCGGTCGCGGTGCACAGCAGCAGCCCGGCTTGCCACATCAAGCGTCGCGGCCCACGCTTCGTTCCTTGTTGCAGGATTTGTCGGTTTGCCATCTGCTCGTCTCCTATCGGTCGCGACTGCGCTTCCGCCTTTTAATATCATTCAGTCAGACGCCAAGTCTGCGGCCAGGGCAATTTTCCGCGGTCGCGCCGCATTGTTCGACCGGCTGTCGAGCGTGTTCGACAATGCACGGATCGACCAGCGCCAGACGGTCGCGCCGATCGAATGGTATCGCGAGCCGCATGGCTGGGCCGAACGCACTGCGCTTTATGTCTCGGCGAGCGAAGCGATGTTCGTGGAAGTTGCGACCAAGGCCATGGCTGCTGCCGGCTTGCGCCCCGATCAGATCGACGGACTGGTCTTCGTTTCGACCACGGGTATCTCGACCCCAAGCATCGACGCCCGGGTCGCCCCCCGGCTCCGCCTGCGCCCCGACGTTCGCCGCGTCCCCGTCTTCGGGTTGGGCTGCGCCGGCGGCGTGACCGGCCTTGCGACCGCAGCGCGGCTTGCGCTTGCAGAGCCGGGCACCAACTGGCTGTTCGTCTGTATCGAGACCTGCTCGATCTCGATCCAGCTCGACAGCGACGATGCCGCGGCAATCGTCGCGACCGCCTTGTTCGGCGACGGTGCGGCAGCAGCGGTGGTCTCGACCGCAGGCAAGGGCCTTGCCTCGATCGTCGGTGCAGGCGAGAAATTGTGGCCTGACACACTTGGAATCATGGGCTGGCGGGTCGAGGATCCGGGACTTGCCGTCATCTTCGACCGCGCCATCCCCCCGTTCGTGACGAGCGAGCTCGCCGCGGCGATCGACGGTATCCTGGGCCAACTCGATCTGACCCGCGGCGACATCGACTGGTTCTGCTGCCATCCCGGCGGGACCAAGGTCGTCGACGCGATCGAGCAGGCGCTTGGGCTTGGCAGCGGGACCCTCGACCTCGAACGCGCAGTGCTTCGCGAACATGGCAATATGAGCGCGCCAACGGTCATGTTCGTGCTTGCCGCACTGATCGAACGCGGCCTGCCCGAGCGAGTGATGATGACTGCGTTCGGCCCGGGCTTTACCTGCGCTGGACTGGTGCTCGAGCGATGAGCGCGATCTGGCCCCACATCGCGATCCTCGGCTTCGTCACCGCCCAGCGGCTGATCGAGCTTCCGATTGCGAACACCAATACGCGGCGCCTCCTCGCCTCCGGAGCCCATGAAGTCGCACCCGGTCACTATCCGCTGATCGTGCTGGTCCACGCGGCATGGCTCGCCGCATTATGGTGGCTCGCCCCCGGTCGCCCGATCAACCTGGCGCTCCTCGCTCTGTTCGCCTTGGTCGAAGTCGCCCGCGTTTGGGTGCTGCAGTCGCTTGGGCCCCGCTGGACGACGCGGATCATCGTTGTGCCCGGCGAGCAACTCGTCGCGCGCGGCCCGTACCGGTTCGTCAGCCACCCCAATTATCTTGTCGTCGCCGCCGAGATCGCACTGCTCCCCCTCGTCTTCGGCCTGTGGCGGGTGGCATTGCTCTTCACCTTGCTCAACTTTATTGTCCTCACCATCCGCATCCGCGCCGAAGATCGCGCTCTCGAAAGTCTAGGCCGATGAAATGGATTGCCGCACTTGCTTGCTTCGCCGTCGCGAGTTGCGCCACTTCCACTGCGCAGCCGCGTGACCAGTTCGATCGTCTCTCCGCCTTATGCGGCAAGGCTTATGAGGGCCGCATCGTCAGTCCGCCCGTCGCTGCCGATGCGAGCTTTGCCGGCAAGCGCCTCGTGATGCACGTGCGTGAATGTTCGCCCACCACGATCCGCATTCCGTTCCACGTCGGCGACGACCATTCGCGCACCTGGGTGATCAGCCGGACCGCGACAGGGTTTCGGCTCAAGCACGATCATCGCCACGTCGATGGCAGCGAGGACAAAGTCACGCAATATGGCGGCGACTCGGTGACGCCGCGAGCCACGACGCGGCAGGAGTTTCCCGCCGACGC
>JALYRC010000134.1 GCA_030855555.1 Pseudomonadota bacterium | reverse complement strand
GCCGAGATGGCGCGAACGCTTGATCGCCTGGGCGAGTTCGCGCTGCTTCTTGGCCGACACCGCGGTGATGCGGCTGGGGACGATCTTGCCACGCTCGGACACGAAGCCCTGGAGCAAGCGGACGTCCTTATAGTCGATGACTGGGGCTTCCTTGCCCGAAAAAGGGCACGACTTGCGACGGCGGAAAAAGGGACGGGCCATGGGTTAAGCCTCCTGTTCGGCGCGCGGGGCACGCTCTGGACGATCGCCGCGATCGCCGCGATCGTCGCGGCGCGGGCCACGGTCGCCCCGATCACCACGGTCGCCGCGTTCGCTGCGCTCGGACTTGCGCATCATCGCCGAAGGGCCGGCTTCATGCGCGTCGACGCGGATGGTCATGAAGCGAAGCACGTCTTCGTTGAGGCCAGTCTGGCGCTCGAGCTCGGCAAGCGCCGGCGCGGGGGCATCGATGTCGAGCATGACATAATGCGCCTTGCGATTCTTGGCGATGCGGTAAGCGAGGCCGCGCAGGCCCCAGGTTTCGGTCTTGACCACGGTGCCACCATTATCGGTGATGACCTTGGTTGCGTTTTCCGCGATCGTGTCGACCTGGGCCTGAGCCAGATCCTGACGCGCGAGGAAAACATGCTCGTAAAGCGGCATGCGATTCTCTTCATGTTGGCCGATCGCTGACGTGCGCCCAATGCGCCACGCCCCTCCGGCTGTCGTCGTATGAAGCAGGAGCGCGAACCGCGGTTCGACGCTCAAGCTGGCGGGCTATTGCCGCAGATGGCGCGCAATGGCAAGTGCCGGACATGGCAAGCCACCTTCACAGCATCGCTCCGGCGCCCGACCCGCTCGACGGGATGAGCCTGCCGGGATGGCTTTATCACGATGCCGAATTCCTTGCTGCAGAGAGAAGCGCTTTCCTTCGCGCGGCGCCGCAAGTGGTGTGCCACGTCAGCGATATAGCTCTGCCCGGCGAGTGGCGCAGCCTCGATTATCTCGGCGAAAGCGTGATCGTCATTCGCGGCGACGACGGGGCCGTGCGAGCCTTCACCAATGTCTGCCGCCATCGCGGATCCCGGCTGGTCGATGGAAGCGGCGGCTGCGCCAAAGTGCTGACATGCCCATACCATGCGTGGAGCTATTCAAGGGATGGGCGACTCGTCGGAGTGCCGCACCGCGCCGAATATCCCGGTCTCGACCCCGACCGGCTTGGCCTTGTCCCGGTCGCGATCGAGCAATGGCATGGCTTTGTGTTCGTTGCGCTTGAGCCGGGCGCGCCATCGGTGGCGCAGATGATGGCGCCCTATGAGGATGAGGTGGCGCTGTACCGGTTCGAGGAGTTGCGCGCGATCGGCCGGGTGACGCTTCGTCCGCGCGATCTCAACTGGAAGACCATTGCCGACAATTATTCCGATGGGCTGCATATTCCGGTGGGGCATCCGGGGCTGACACGGCTGTTCGGGCGCAGCTATTCAATCGAGGCCCGCGACCATGTCGACCGGATGGAGGGCGAGCTTCGTTCGGACGTATCGGACAATCCCAGCGAGCGCGGCTACCAGCATTTCCTTCCCGAAGCCGAGCATCTGCCCGTGTCGCACCGCAAGAAGTGGCTCTATTACAAGCTGTTTCCGAACGTCGCATTCGACATTTACCCCGACCAGGTCGACTTCATGCAGTTCCTGCCGGTCAGCGCCACCGAGACCGTGATCCGTGAGGTCAGTTACGCCTTGCCCGATACACGCCGCGAGATGAAGGCCGCGCGCTATCTGAACTGGCGGATCAACCGCCGGGTCAACGACGAGGACAGTGCGCTTATCACTCGCGTGCAGGTGGGAATGGCGAGCCCGTCATATGTAGCCGGGCCGCTTGGGACGAGCGAGGTCTGCCTGCGGTCCTTTGCGCAGAAATTGCGGCGGCTTATTCCGGAGGCGCGGCTGGGGCGTGCTCCACCGGCAGGCTGGTCACGCTCGAACTGAAGCGCCGCGACAGGAAGCGGATCGGCAGGCCAACAACGGCAAGACCCAGGCCCCACAAGGTCGCTTCAAGCCCGGCGCCGAAGAACATCGCGATCGCGTAGAGCAAGGCGAGCAGCGCGACGATCGCCCAGCCGCCCATCGTCTTCAGCTTGAGCGCCGCGGCGGCGCACATTGCGTACAGGATCAGCGCGGCGACAGTCGAGACGAGCGCGATGAATTTATAGACTTCGACGAAACTTTCGGTCGAACTTGCGAGGACAAGCAGCGTCGCCACGCCCGCGCCGACGAGGATCGAGCCGGTCGGCGCGCCGGCCGCATTGGTGCGGCGGAACAAGGGCGGCAGATCGCCCGCGGCGGCGAGAGATCGGCCGACTTCGGCGCTAAGCAGGAGCAAGGCGTTGCAGGTTCCAAATGCGCTGATCGCGGCGATGATGGCGACGATTGCACCGGCACCATTGCCGAGGATTGGGGCAATCGCATCGGCGAACGGAGCACTGCTATTGGCGGCAATCGCGCTGGGCAGCAGGAGCAAGGCGGAAACGGTCGCTGCGAGATAGATGAGGCCCGTGAAACCGGTCCCGTAGATTGTAGCGCGCGGCACCGTATCGGTCGAATTCTCGGTCACATTGGCGACGACGGTCGCGGATTCGAACCCGGTGAGAGAGAATAGCATCAGCGCGGCAGCGGCGGCGATGCCGGCGAGCGTGATCGGCACGGGGGCTAGGGCTTCGACCGGCTGACCGGTGCCGAAGCGAGCAGCGACGAGCAGCACCACCGCGAACAAGGGGATGATCTTGATCAACGTCGCGCCGAGCTGGACCCAACCCGCCGAGCGGGCTCCGCTCAAATTAACGAGCGTCAGGATGAGGATCGTCCCAAGCGCAACGATCGTCAGGCCGATCCCGGATCCGGCGGCGGGGATGACAAAGCCGATCGCGCCGGCGACGGCGACCGCCACCGCCGCGACCCCGGTCCACTGCGAGATTATATAGCTCCACATCGTCACGAACGCGGCAGTGTCGCCGAATGCGGTACGGACATAGACGAACGGGCCGCCGGGCAGCCGCGCCGCAAGCCGCGCGAAGGCAATCGCAAGACACATCGTTCCAGCGATGGTGACCGCGAAGGCAAGGACCAGGTTGGGACCGAACGGTGCAAGCGTGGTCGGGAGGAGATAGATGCCCGAGCCAATCATCGTCCCGACCACCATCGCGGCGCTCATTGCCCCGCCCAGGCGCTTCGAAGGAGGCATGACGGGCAAGGGTGGGAGGCTGGTGTCGGCCATGCAGCTGCGTTTTGCATCCCGGCGATGGCTTGGCAATCGCACAGGCTTGGCATTTGGGCAGGGTCGTCCTAGTCGCGCCGCAACAGAGAAGGAAAAATCGATGCGCGCATTTCTGTTTCCCGGACAGGGCAGCCAGGCGGTCGGGATGGGCGTGGCGCTCGCCGAAGCCAGCCGCGCCGCACGCGACGTGTTCGGCGAGGTCGACGAGGCGCTGGGGCAGGGGCTGTTTAAGCTGATGCGCGACGGGCCCGACGACCAGCTACGACTTACCGAAAATGCCCAGCCGGCGATCATGGCGCATGCGCTTGCGGTGTTCCGCGCGCTAACCATCGAGGGCGGCGTTTCGCTCGATAAGTCGGCCCAATTCGTTGCCGGTCACAGCCTTGGCGAATATTCGGCATTGTGCGCGGCGGAGTCGTTCGACCTTGCGACCACGGCCAGACTGTTGAAGCTTCGCGGGCGGGCAATGCAGGCGGCGGTGCCGGTTGGCGAAGGCGCGATGGCCGCGCTGCTTGGGGCGGATATCGAGCTGGCAACGCGGATCGCCGCCGCCGCGGCGGAGGGCGAGGTGTGCAGCGTTGCTAATGACAATGACCCGTCTCAAGTCGTCATTTCGGGGCATAAGGGCGCAATCGACCGGGCGATCGACATGGCCAAGGAAATGGGCGCCAAGCGCGCTGTCCTGCTGCCCGTGTCGGCGCCGTTCCACTGCCCCCTGATGCAGCCAGCAGCCGACGCAATGGCGCAGGCGCTTGGCGATACCGACATAAAGGCGCCCACGGTGGCCCTTTACGCCAATGTCACTGCCGCCCCGGTTCTCGATCCCGCAACGATCCGCGAGCAACTGGTTGAGCAAGTGACGGGCATGGTCCGCTGGCGCGAGACGATCGCCAACATGACTGCGGCTGGCGTCGAGGAGTTTGTCGAAGTCGGCGGCAAGGTGCTCGGCCCGATGGTCAAGCGCATTGCCCTGGACGGAAAGGTTACGAGCGTGATGTCGATTGCGGATGTCGAAGCGCTGGCGAAGGAGATCGCATGATGTTCGACCTGACGGGTATGACCGCCCTGGTGACCGGAGCTTCGGGTGGATTGGGCAGCTCCATTGCCAAAGCGTTGGCGGGGCGTGGGGCGAGGTTGGCCTTGTCCGGGTCGAACGCCGCCAAGCTCGAAACGTTCGCCGATGAGCTTGGCGGGGATCATGTGGCTTTGGTGTGCGACCTGTCGAATCCGGCCGAAGTCGACCAGCTGGTACCGCGCGCGGTCGAGGCGCTGGGGAAGCTCGACATATTGGTCAATAATGCCGGGATCACGCGCGACAATCTCACCATGCGGATGAAGGACGAGGAGTTTGCGTCGGTCATCCAGGTCAATCTGGAGGCGGCGTTCCGGCTGATGCGCGCCGCGTGCAAGCCGATGATGAAGGCGCGCTTCGGGCGGATCATCTCGGTCACCTCGGTGGTGGGCGTGACGGGCAATCCGGGGCAGGCCAATTATGTCGCGTCGAAGGCCGGGCTGATCGGCATGTCAAAGGCGGTGGCGCAGGAAGTCGCGAGCCGCGGGATCACCGTCAACTGCATTGCGCCGGGGTTCA
>JALYRC010000123.1 GCA_030855555.1 Pseudomonadota bacterium | reverse complement strand
CGGGCGGCTGCCTGAGCGAGTTTGGCGATGGCTATCGCGTCGCGCCGACCGGCAACAGCTTTCACGCCCGCCGCCCGGTTGCCGCGCTTGACCGGATCCTGGTCGCTAACGCGCTGCGCATCGAAGCAGCCGGAGTCCATTCTAGCGCCGAATCCAGGAAAGCGAGCGACCATCTGCCGGTATGGGCGCGGCTGGGCTTCTAACCGCCGGTCATTTTCCGCTGGCGCCGGCGCTGGATCGATGAGCCAAGGCCGATCGCCTCGCGATATTTGGCGACGGTGCGGCGGGCCAGGTCGAAGCCCTGTGCCTTGAGTAGTTCCACCAATGCGTCGTCACTCAATATTTCGGTTTCGCCACCGATCAGCTTGGCAATGGCATCCTTTACGGCTTCGGCCGCAGCGCCCTCGCCGCCCTCGCTCGCCACTCCGGAGCCGAAGAAATATTTCAATTCGAACTGGCCCCGCTCACAGGCGAGATATTTGTTTGAAGTTACGCGACTGACAGTCGATTCGTGCATTTCGATCGCCTCGGCCACCTTGGCCAGTGTCAGGGGGCGGAGCGCGGAAACACCTTTTTCGAAGAAGCTTTCCTGGTGCGTGACGATTTCGCTCGCGACCTTGACGATCGTCCGCGCGCGCTGGTCGAGCGCCTTGACCAGCCAGTGCGCGCTGGCCACGCAATCGCCAAGCCACGCTTTGGCCGCCCTGTCCTTCGCTCCTACCTTCAATTCGGCGTGATAGCGACGGTTAAGCAGCACGCGGGGCAAAGCGGCGGTGTTGAGTTCGACCGACCAGCCGCCCGTGATCCGGCGAACGAAAACGTCCGGGACGATGGCTTCGGGCTCGCTGGTGACAAAGCGGCATCCGGGCTTGGGATCATAAGCCCGGAGTTCGCGCACCATGTCGGCGAGGTCCTCGTCATCGACTCCGCAAATTCGCTTGAGGTCCGCCATCCGCCCCTTGGCGAGCAAATCGAGGTTGGCAATCAGCCGCGCCATCGCCGGGTCGTAGCGATCGGCGGCGCGGGCCTGAAGCGCGATACATTCCTCGAGCGAGCGCGCGGCGATTCCGGCGGGGTCGAGCGACTGGACCAAAGCCAGCGCGGCCGCGGCTTCCTTGGGAGTGGCGCCGGTCGCCTCGGCGATGACTGCTAGCGGGGTTTCGAGATAGCCGGTCTCCTCGAGCTCGCGGACGATTGCCTCGGCGACGCGCCCGACGACTCCACCAGCGCCGTGGAGTTGCGCCATCAGATGTTCGCACAGCCCACTCTCGCTTGCCTCCAGGCGGTCGAAATCGAACGCCTCGTCGCTTCCCGAACCGCCGCTGCCGACATCGGAAAAGCTGTCGCTATCAAGCGCTTCCGCGCGCCAGTCATGGTCGAGCGGGCTGTCTTCGGTCCCGCCCAGCTTAGCGATCAGCTCATCGGCGCCTGTAGGATTTGCCGCTTCATCGCCATATTCGCGGTCTTCTCTGATCACCACGTCACTTGCGCTCGCACCGTCCTGAGGGCGGGCTTCGAGCAATGGGTTCTTAGCAAGCTCCTCGGCGATAACCGCCTCAATTTCCAGGTTGGACAGCGCCAGAAGCTTGATCGCCGCCTGCAATTGCTGGCTCATCACCAGCGACTGCGAAACGCGAATGTCGAGACGCGGGCCGAGCCCCATGGCCGCTAGCCCTTCACGCTACAGCGCGAAGCTTTCGCCGAGGTAGAGGCGGCGAACCTGTTCGTCAGCGACGAGCGCCTGGGGCGTCCCTTCGAAAAGCACTTGCCCATCATAGATGATGCAAGCGCGGTCGACGATGTCGAGCGTTTCGCGGACATTATGGTCGGTGATCAGTACACCGATGTCGCGCTGCTTCAAATCCTTGACCAGGCCGCGAATGTCGCTGATCGAGATCGGGTCGATTCCCGCAAATGGCTCGTCGAGCAGCATGATCGATGGATCCGCTGCAAGCGCGCGCGCGATCTCGCAGCGCCGCCGTTCGCCGCCCGACAGCGCCATTGCCGGCGCCGTGCGAAGATGGAGCAGGCCGAACTCGCCAAGCAATCGCTCGAGCCGTTCGTCGCGCGCATTGCGGTCGGGCTCGCTCACTTCGAGCACCGCCATGATGTTCTGCTCGACCGTCAGCCCACGAAAAATCGACGTTTCCTGCGGAAGATAGCCAAGGCCAAGGATCGCACGGCGGTACATTGGCAGCCTGGTAATGTCGCGGCCATCGAGAAAAATGCGCCCGGCATCGGGCTTCACAAGCCCCATCGCCGAATAGAAGCAGGTCGTCTTGCCTGCGCCATTGGGGCCGAGCAATCCAACCACTTCGCCGCGCGCCACGCTTAACGAGACGTCGTGAAGGACCGCACGCTTGATATAACTTTTGGCGATCGAGCGCACCTCAAGGCCGCGCACATGACTGCTGTCATGTGCGGTCGGGCGCGCGATGGACTGCGCTTCATTCATCAGCGCGATTTCTGTGGCACGGTGAAGTGGCCGGTCACCCGCCCGCCCGACTGGCCTACCCCCGGCGCGCCACCGTCCATCACCGCGCGGCCGGTGTTGAGGTCAATCAGCAGCCGCGAGCCGTTGATGGTCGATCCTTGCCGGGCAAGCCGAACGTTTCCGATCAGCGTGATCAGCTTGCGATCGAGGTCGTAGACCGCGAAATTGCCTCGCGCGGTTTCCGACGGGCTGGTGACGACCACGCCTCCGCTTGCATCCAAACGGCGGATCTGGATGCCGTTGCCCGAAGTGTAAGCGAGCGTCAGTCGTGCAGTGGCAAGGGTGAGATTGCCCTGCCGCGCCTTGACGTTGCCGGCGAACACCGCGCGATCGGCGCGCTCCTGGACTTCGATGCGGTCGGCGTCGACATCAACCGGGGCGTTACTGTCATGCCCCTTGAGCGCCGACACCTGTCCACCCGACTGCGCCAGCGCGCCAGCACCTAAAGAAAGGGCTATCAGCGCAGCGAATGTCGAAATCTTGTTCATTGCGATCATCTGATGGCCCCCTGCCGAATGTTCAAGCGAACGCCGCCGCTGAGCACCACTTCGCGGGTGCCAAGGTCCGCGGTCATGCGGCCCGCTTCGAAGTGTCCTAGCCGAATGTCCCCAACCACCCGGCCGCGGCTCGCAAGGTTGCGATTCCGGAGGTCGATTCCAACGTCGCGGGTTTCGAGGCGGTACCCGTCGGGCCCCGCCACCCGCACCGGACCATTGATCGCGACCTTATGGTCGTCAAGATTGTATGACCCCTTTGGCGCGACGATCGACAGCGGCCCGCGCTCAAGATCGAGCTGCGCCCGCATGCCCATGATGTCTACCACCGGCCGGTCGCTCGTCGGCTGGATGGCCCGCTCGGCATGGATCGAGAATTTCTGACCCTTATTATCGGTGCCGGTGTAACGCGCTGCCTCGACCCGCATCCGTTCCTGCGCTGCATCGACCTTATTCTTGTCGAAGATGAAGCTGACATCGTCGCGGCGGTCGAAGGGCGCGATTGCAAGGATCACCAGAAGCGCGACGATCAGAATAGGCAGGACGAATTTGGCCGTCCGCACGATCCGGTCGTGGCGGCTGCCCGGTTCGGCCCAATGCCGCTTGCGCGCGAGGTCGAGTCTAGCGGCTTCGGACAAGATATGGTCCTTCATCCATGCGCGAAGATATCCTGCTCCGCCCAGCCGGCAAGATCGAGCATTGCACGCGTCGGGATGAAATCGAAACAGGCCTTGGCAAGCTCGTCGCGGCCTTCGCGCACGAGCCGCTGGTCGAGCTTTTCCTTCAGGCGATGAAGGTAGCGCACGTCGCTGGCAGCATAATCGCGCTGCGCATCGTTGATCTCGGGGGCGCCCCAGTCGCTCGACTGCTGCTGCTTGGACAGGTCCTGGCCAAGCACTTCCTTGACCAATTCCTTCAGGCCGTGCCGATCAGTGTAGGTGCGGATCAGCTTCGACGCGGTGCGCGTGCAATAAAGCGGCGCGGCAATGATGCCGAGATAGGCACGCATGATTGCAATGTCGAAGCGTGCGAAGTGATACAGCTTCAATCGATCCGGGTCGCCAAGCAGCGCTTTCAGATTGGGGGCGGCATAGTCGCTATCTGGGCTGAATCGGACGAGATGTTCATCACCAAGACCATCCGAGAGCTGGACGAGGCACAGCCGGTCGCGGCCCGGGATGAGCCCCATCGCCTCGGTATCGACGGCGATCGGAACATCGGCCGCAAACATATCTCCCGAGGGAAGGTCTTCTTCGTGAAAATAGATTGCCATGGTCGTCCTATGCTGTGCGGCCACCGCGCTGAACATGCGCTGACGGCCCGTGATTTGCTCTCCTCTAGGCCGTTTGGGGCGATCCTTGCCAGTCCCTTGCAATCGAATCACTTTGAGCAGCTTCGTTTTTCGGCTATGAGCCGGGCGGTGCGCGCGGACGTTTCCGTATGGCACGTCTGTTCACGCGTCGTCCCCGCGTGTCGGTCCGTCGATTTTTCGGGGCACAAGAGAGTTTGAATTTCATGGGTTTCGATCGAGGGCGCAAGGGTGACCGGGGTGGTCGCGGACGTGACAAGCGTGACGGTTTTGGCGGCGACGACAATAGCAGCAGCTTCGGCGGCGGCAGCAATTTCGGTGGTGGATATAATGCGGGTCCAGGCGGCGGCAGCGGCTTTGGTGACCGTGGCGGCGGTGGCGGCTACGGCGGGC
>JALYRC010000102.1 GCA_030855555.1 Pseudomonadota bacterium | reverse complement strand
GGTCTCGGCCGAGCGCTGCTGGAGCCCCGCTTCGCTCATCCATTCGGTGATGAGACCGACAACCGGTTCGGCGGTATGGCCGAATTCGGTAGTCGATGCCGCGGCGAGCCCGGCGGTGTTGCGCGCGCCCTCGATGCACGCCATCTGCATCCCAAGGCAGATACCAAAGAACGGAACATTGCGCTCGCGCGCGAAGCGGACCGCCGCGATCTTGCCCTCGCTGCCGCGCTCGCCGAAGCCGCCGGGGACGAGCACGCCATGGAGCGGCTCGAGTTCGGCGGCGAGCGATTCCCCCTCTTTCTCGAACAGCTCGGCGTCGAGCCAGCGAATTTCGACCTTGACCCGATTGGCGATCCCGCCGTGGACCAATGCCTCACGCAGGCTTTTGTAAGCATCCTGAAGGCCGACATATTTGCCGACCACGCCAATCGTCACCGTGCCTTCGGGATGGTCGACGCGGTCCATGATGTCCTGCCAGCGCGACAGTTCGGGATCCGGCGCGTCGGTGATGTCGAACACCCGGAGGACTTCGGCATCGAGCCCTTCATTATGATATTGCAACGGCACGTCATAGATCGATCGGGCGTCGAGCGCCTGGATGACGGCGCTCTCGGGGACGTTGCAGAACAATGCGATCTTGGCGCGTTCTGCGACTGGGATCGGACGTTCGGCGCGGCACAGGAGGATGTCGGGCTGGATGCCGTAGCTGGTCAGTTCGCGGACGCTGTGCTGGGTCGGCTTGGTCTTCAGCTCGCCCGCGGCGGCGAGGTAGGGCACAAGCGTGGTGTGGACGAACACCGACTGGCCGCGGCCAAGGTCGTTCTTCAATTGGCGGATCGCCTCGACGAACGGCAGGCTTTCGATGTCGCCAACGGTGCCGCCAATCTCGCAGATGACGAAGTCGAGCCCGGCGGTGTCGGCGAGCGCGAATTCCTTGATCGCGTTGGTGACGTGGGGGATGACCTGGACCGTGGCGCCGAGATAATCGCCGCGCCGCTCGCGCGCGATGATCCCCTGATAGATGCGGCCCGAGGTGATGTTGTCCGACTGCTTGGCCGAAACCCCGGTGTAGCGTTCATAATGGCCAAGATCGAGATCGGTCTCGGCGCCATCGTCGGTGACGTAGACCTCGCCATGCTGATAGGGCGACATCGTTCCGGGATCGACGTTGAGATAGGGATCGAACTTGCGGATGCGGACCGAAAATCCGCGCGCCTGAAGCAACGCACCTAAGGATGCAGCGAGCAAGCCCTTGCCAAGCGAAGAGACCACGCCGCCGGTGATGAAAATATACCGCGCCATGGGAGACGAGGCTTAAGGAGTGCGCGGCCCTGCTGGCAAGCGCGCGAATCGAAAACGGTGCAAAATAGCGCAAGCATCATGCTCGAGTGGCGTGCTCGCCTGTCTGGGGGACAGGCTGCGCGCGCCACTCCCCCGGATCGCCTGCACGTGATGCTTATTGGGCGAGTGGGACGCCTGGGGCTTGCTCGGGGGCGGCTGGCGTGGGCGCAGGTGCCGGCGCGGTTTGCGAGATCGGGCGGGCAAGCGAGGTGTCGATCGCCGGAGCATCCCCGGTTCCGCCAGCGATTGCGGCGAGGAAGATCGACAAAATGATAAAGGCCCCGCCGAGCCAGGCGGTAGCACGCGTAAGGAAGTCGGCCGCGCCGCGCGCGGTCATGAACCCCGACGACGACCCGCCGACGCCAAGCCCACCGCCCTCCGACCGTTGCATCAGGATGATCACCACGAGGCTGAATGCGACGAGCGTCTGGAGGATGAGCAGGAAGGTGAACATGAGACGCGCTTTCGGAACGGGGTTTGGCGGCACTTAGCGGCGAAACGGGCATGATTCAACGCGTTTGCGGTGCAATGGCGTGGCGCGTGCCGTGCCCGCTGCTCTCAACCGGCCGCGCGCTTACGTTCTTAAGTTCGCTAAAGTCTCCGGGAGGCCTACCATTTTTGAGGGTGAGCGCGAAAGCAACGGTCGTGAGATCGGTAAATCGACAATCGCAAAGAGCCTGCGGCGCATGGGGCGCCAAAGCGAAGGATGACAGGTCGGCGACGTGTAGGACAGCGATTCTTTGTTCAGGCTGGCGGTCGCGATAATTAGTGGACCAGGAGGCGATGACCACCTTGGACCAGAGTTCGCCAATGTCCGCGTTCGACTCGAAGCAGACATTTTGGGGCGTTACCTCAGACGCCGAACGAGGATAGAATGGGGCAAGGTCCTTTCGATCCCTCGCTACATTCCGTGGCGAGCCTTTTAAGGGCGTTTCGAGCAGTTCTCAGTTCGGCGATCTTCGCATCCAGTGCCTTGATGCGACTTGCAGCAAAGGTTCGTGCGCGGGTGCGATCCTCCCCGGCGTCCAGCATCAGGAGGTCCTTAATCTCGTCAAGGGTGAAGCCCGCGGCCTGGGCGTGCCTGATGAACCTCAGGCGGCGCAGGTCCTCGGACCCATAGCGTCTAATCCCGCTCTCCCGCGTTGGCTGCGCCAGCAACCCTTTCCGCTGGTAGAAACGGATGGTCTCCACCCCGATGCCACCAGCGATCGCGAGCTTGCCGATCGTTAGGGAAATCACCCCTTGACTCTGTACCATAGTACGGAGACTATATAGGCTCCGACATAATTTCAAGGAGATATGAAATGTCGGACCTGACGATATATTCGGCGGCGGCGAAGAGAGCGGTGATCCACAGGATGGTCATGCCGTCTCACACCTGTCCATACGGCCTCAAGGCGGTCGATCTTCTGAAACGCTCGGGGTATGAGGTGGAAGACCACCACCTCACCACGCGTGAGGAAACCGACGCGTTCAAGGCGACACACGGGGTTGCCACGACGCCTCAGACCTTCATCGGCGGCAAGCGCATCGGTGGGTATGACGACCTGCGCCGTTTCCTGGGGAAGCGCGTCGTGGACCCGAAAGCGATTAGCTATACACCCGTCCTTGTCCTGTTCGCCATGACGGGGCTGATGGCAGTCGCATCAAGCTATGCTGTCACGGGCAGCGTTCTCACAATCCGCGCCGCTGAGTGGTTCATAGGTTTCTCGATGGTGGTGCTGGCGCTCCTGAAGCTCCAGAATGTCGAGAGCTTCGCAACCATGTTCTTGAATTACGACCTGCTGGCGAAGCGGTGGGTGCCCTACAGCTATATATACCCGTTCGCGGAAGGTTTGGCTGGCGTTCTCATGATCGCCGGAGTGCTTAGCTGGCTTTCCATCCCAATCGCCCTTTTCATCGGGACGATCGGAGCAATCTCGGTCTTCAAGGCTGTCTACATCGACAAGCGGGAGCTGAAATGCGCCTGCGTCGGCGGATCGAGCAACGTTCCGCTCGGCTTCGTCTCGCTCACGGAAAACCTGATGATGATCGCAATGGCCGTGTGGATGGCGGTTGTTGCCCTGGGGCTGGTCGAAGGAGGAGTTCATCCCTGACCCCGCGTAGGACTAGATCGGGGTAGGCAGACGGGCCGGCTAAGTCAGGTGTCCCGGTCCTGCACTTTCCGCTTCCAACCTTAGCGGGCATTCCAGAAAACGCTGTCCTACAGCCCCTGACGCGTGAGATGACCGTAACGGCTATTTCTCATTGCTGGTTGTGTCTCGCCTCCGTCCAAAAAAAGGGCGCGCGCAAAACCTGCTCATCAGTGCGAACATTGGGACCATTCGCGGCCCCGTGCTTAGCGCAGGACGACTGGCGTCCGCGTGCCGAAGGGCAGGGCGAAGACGTTGACGAAGCCGTCGTAGATTTTGCGGGCCGCCGACGCGAGGATGCTCGGGCGGTTGGTGCCGTGACGCGCGAACAAGGCGATCGCCAGGCGCCGGCCATCGGGCAAGGTGATGTAGCCGACGTCGGTGGTGAGGCCGTTAAGCGTCCCGGTCTTGTGCTCGACGGGGGTCCCGTAGGGGAGCAGGCCGCGCATGCGGTTCTTGCCGGTCTGGCAGCGCGCCATCAATCCCAGGAGATAGGCACGGCTCGCTGGGCGCAGCAAAGTGCTGCTGTCGAGGCGCTGGAGCAGGCTGACCATGGCCTTGGGCGTCGCGCTGTCTCGGCGATCGCTCAGGTCGCGGCGGTCGCTCAGCAGCCGCGCGATGGTGCGGTCGACGCGCACGCCCTTGACGTGATTGTCGGCAAGCCACTCCTGGACCTTCTTCGGCCCGCCCAGGTCGCGAAGAATGATGTCGGTGGAAAGATTGTCGCTCTTGATGATCATGGCCTCAAGGTGGCGCCGCGCCGGCTTTCCACCGATCGTCTGGTCGAGCGTGCGGCGGCCATATTCCACTTGGGCGAGATATTGCGCCGCGATCGCGATCTTGACCACGCTTGCCATCGGGAAGGGCTCGTCGCCCTGGACGCTGACCATTTCGCCGCTGCTGAGGTCGAGTGCGGCAATGCCGACATTGCCCGGGTTAGCAGCTTCGATATAGCGCAATTGCTGTTCGAGCGAGCGCAAGTGAGACGGGGTGTCGGCCGCGGCGGGGACTGAAAACCCGAGTAGAACAAACAGGATCAAGAAAAGCCGCATCATCGTCCCTTACGCCAAGCCACAAACCGAATGTCAGGCAAAGGGTAAACGAAACCTTTACGGAAGCGGTGTCGGAGGATCGTTGCGGCGAGACGAGGCATAGACGCGACTGAGCGAATCTAAGCGTCGATTTCGTCCTCGGAAAGGTTGGCCGCATTGGCCTGGATGAAGTTGAAGCGATGTTCCGGGTTCTTGCCCATCAGCCGCTCGACCAGGTCCTTGACCGGCTGGCGGTCCTGATATTCGGCCGGCAGGGTGATGCGGATCAGCGAACGCGACGCCGGATCCATCGTCGTTTCCTTGAGCTGGTCGGGGTTCATTTCCCCGAGCCCCTTGAAGCGCGACACGTCGACTTTCTTGCCCTTGAACTCGGTTCGTTCGAGCTCGGCGCGATGGGCGTCGTCGCGGGCGTAAGCGGATTTGCTGCCGCTCGTCAGCCGGTAAAGCGGTGGCTGCGCCAGGAACAAATGACCGCGCCGGACGAGCTCGGGCATTTCCTGGAAGAAAAAGGTCATCAGCAAGGTCGCGATGTGCGCGCCATCGACGTCCGCGTCGGTCATGATGATGATCCGCTCGTAGCGAAGCGAATCCTCGATCCATTTGTCGCGAATCCCGCAACCGAGCGCGAGCTGGAGATCGCCGATTTCATTATTCGCGCGGATCTTGTCGGCGGTGGCCGAGGCGACGTTGAGGATCTTGCCGCGGATTGGCAGGATCGCCTGGGTCTTGCGGTTGCGCGCCTGCTTCGCCGAGCCACCGGCGCTGTCACCCTCGACAATGAACAGTTCGGTCCCTGCAGCGTCGTCATTGGCACAGTCGGTGAGCTTGCCCGGAAGGCGAAGTTTGCGCGCCGACGTCGCCGTCTTGCGCTTGACCTCACGCTCGGCGCGGCGCTTGAGCCGCTCGTCCATCCGCTCCAGGATCGCGCCGAGAAGCGCCCGGCCGCGGTCCATATTGTCGGCCAGATAATGGTCGAAATGATCGCGCACCGCCGCCTCGACGAAGCGCGCCGCTTCAAGGCTGGTCAGCCGGTCCTTGGTCTGGCTTTGGAAGTGCGGATTGCGGATGAACACCGACAGCATCAGCTCGACCCCATTGAAGACGTCGTCGGCGGTGACGTCCTTCGCTTTCTTCTGGCCGATCAGCTCGCCGAAGGCACGAATGCCCTTGGTCAGCGCAGCGCGCAGTCCGGCCTCGTGGGTCCCGCCATCCGGCGTCGGGATGGTGTTGCAATAGTATGATTCGCTGCTGCCCTCGCTCCACAGCGGCCATGCCACCGCCCATTCGGCTGCGCCCTGGGCATCGGCAAATTCCTGCCGCCCCGCGAACGCCGGGGCCGTGACGCATTCGCGCCCCTCGAGCTGCTCGCGCAAATGGTCGGCGAGCCCGCCGGGGAACTGGAACGTCGCGGTTTCCGGGACCTCGGCAGTGGCAAGGCTCGGATGGCAGCGCCAGCGGATCTCGACCCCGGCAAAGAGATAGGCCTTGGAGCGTGCGAGCTTGTAGAGCCGATCCGGGACGAACGCGGCGCCGGCACCGAAAATATCCGGGTCGGGGACGAAGCTGACCGTGGTCCCGCGGCGGTTCGGGGCAGCGCCGACTTCGGCCAGCGGCGTGGTTGCAACGCCGCGCGAAAAGGACTGGCGGTAGAGCTTCTTGTCGCGAGCGACTTCGACGATCGTCTCGGTCGACAGCGCGTTGACGACGCTGACCCCGACGCCGTGGAGCCCGCCCGACGTCGAATAGGCTTTGCCCTCGAACTTTCCGCCGGAGTGGAGCGTGGTGAGGATTACTTCCAGCGCCGACTTGCCGGGATATTTGGGGTGCGCGTCGACCGGAATGCCGCGGCCATTGTCGCTGACGATCAGGCGGTTGCCGGGTTCAAGCGTGACTTCGATGCGGCTGGCGTGGCCCGCGACCGCTTCGTCCATGCTGTTGTCGATCACCTCGGCGGCGAGGTGGTGGAGCGCCCGCTCGTCGGTTCCGCCGATATACATTCCGGGGCGGCGGCGGACCGGCTCCAGACCTTCGAGGACTTCGATCGACGAGGCATCGTAGCTGTCGGGGGTGGCGGTGACGCCGGAAGCGAAAAGGTCGGACATGTAGGAACGCTATACGGCGCGAAAAAGCGACCTGCCAAGCGGCGCCCAACGATTTCAGTCGGCCGTTGCTAAATGGTCAATTGGGCCGGAACCGTGCGGCGCTGCGGTGCTCGATCGCGGCATCGATCGCGTAGCGACCGCCACCGCGAAGTCCGAAATAAAGCCCCAGGGCGACAAGGATCAGCGCCGGCCACCAGCCCGCAAAATCCTGAGCCCAGTGAACCATCCAGCAAGCCACGATGAAGTTGACCATGGTGATCAGACCGAGCCAACGCGTAAAAAGGCCGAGCACGAAGCCGATCCCCGCGACGAACTGCGCGTAGACCGAAATCCGCGCCATGAGTTCGGGCATCGGGAAGTTGAACTGGACAAGAAATTTGACGAACTCGTCCATTCGCGCCGCGCTGAACACATTGTCGTGGCTTTGATAGATAAGGAACGCCCCGGTACACAGCCTTAGCAACAGCAAACCGAAGTCGGCCTGGCGGACATTACCCGACAGCATCAGCAATCGCTCAATATTTCTCATCGCCTGCCCCGTCAGTGGATTTCGCCAAGGTCTAGGCCGTTAGCGATGGAAACCAAACGTCGTTCGAGCAAGCGACGACGCTGACCGATCAGCGAAGCCTGGCAAGCAGCAATTCGAAAACGGCTGGATAGATTGGGCGGACGAACTGGAGCCCGGCCTTGAAACCGGAAACCCAGCGGACCTCGGCTTCAAGCCCGTCGAGCCCGTCGAATTTCACCCAATGCCGCTCGCCCACGGCGGGACGATCGACGAATTCCACGCTGCAGCCGGACGGGGATACGTCGGTCGTGCAAACATAATAATTCTTCTTTCCGCTCCGCCTGAGCAGGAACTCGGCGTTGAGCGAAACCCGGCGGTCCTGGCGCGGCGTCTGGGGCGGTGGCTCGATTGGATCGGGATTGAACGACAATCCGGCAAAGCCGTCGGAATACCAGCGGACATTCGCCGGCATCTTGCCGAGCCCGAGAACGGAAATCGTCAAGGTCACTCCAGGAGCAAGCTTCGCAGGGCATTTGATTCTGCAGCCGTCGTAGGACAGGTTGACGACCGTCACGGTAAAGGTCGACCGGTCCTCCATCAGTGCCGCAGCGGGCAGATGAACAGGCCGCCTCGGTTCACGCACCGGCTTGGCGCAAGGCTCCGGCTCCGGCACGTGCGGATCGAATGGGACCGTTGGCGCCGCCAGCGTCCCGGGATCGAAATCAGCTGGCACTAACGAACATCCCCCCGCAAAGCCCTAGCCGTCGGGCCTCAAGCAGCGCGTAACTTTACGCCGAAGGGGGTTAACAAGTCGTTCGGTTCGTGGTCGCGGGTCCGCAAACTCGCTGGCTATCGCACCAAGACCCGGTGTTTCAGGGCCTCGCCGATTGCTGCGCGCGACCGCGTACTGGACAATTCGAAATCTGAGCTTGACCAACCCATAACCCTAGGGTTATGGGTTGGGTCTAATTTGGAGTGTCCGGACAGTGAATTCGCCCCCTACCGACCTAATTTTTCGGACCCTTGCCGACCCGACGCGGCGGGCGATCTTCGAGCGTCTGTGTGTCGCCGGAGAACAGACGGTCGGGGCGCTGACGTCGCAAGGCAAAGTGTCGCAGCCTGCAGTTTCAAAGCACCTCGCCGTCCTCAAGAAAGCGGGTTTGGTGCGCGACCGGCATCAGGGGCGACAGACACATTATTGCGCGCAGCCCGGGGCTCTTGCTCCGTTGATCGACTGGACCGGGCGCATGGCGAATTTCTGGGAAGCGCGCTTTGCCGACCTTGATGACTTGCTGAAAAGGATCGACCAGTGAGCGAACATCGTCCCGAGGCGCAGACAGTCATTGTCGAGCGCGAGTTCGCGCACCCTCCAGAGCGGATCTGGCGTGCGTTAACTCAGCCACACCTCATCGAGGAGTGGTTGATGAAAAACGACTTCGTTCCTGCGGTCGGTCATCGTTTCAATATGAGCGGCGATTGGGGCGGAGTGCTGGACTGCCAAGTATTGGAGGTCGAGCCGAACGAAATGCTCTCCTACACCTGGAACTTAATCCATTCGGATCCTGCCTTTGATTTGCGCAGCGTGGTGACGTTCACGCTGGAGCCGCTGGCGAGTGGAACCCGCTTGCGCATGGAGCAGACCGGTTTCCGGCCCGAGCAGAAGCAGGCGTCCGGTGGCGCAAGGTTCGGCTGGCAAAACTTCTTCGGCAAGCTCGACCAGCTTCTGACGCGCATCGGTTGAGATTGTCAGGGGTGAACATCAACGGGAGGTTCGACATGGAATGGAAACATGCAATTCGTCACTGCCACCGTTGGCTATCGATCATCTTCACGACGCTCGTCGTGGCAATCTTTGCAACCCTGGGAGCGGGCCACGAGCCTGCGGCGTGGGCCTATTACCTGCCGCTCGCTCCGCTGGCGCTGCTGATGATCAGTGGGTTGTGCATGTTCTTCCTGCCGCTTGCCGCGAAGTGGCGCGGCGGCCCACGCCGCGCACCTTGACTGCCTAGCGGACGCGCGGGCCACCGAACGGCAGAGGGGGCGGCGGGCGGCGGTCGCGGCGGGGAAGCTGGGCCTGATAGGCGACGCCGCAATGGTCGACGCAATAAGGATAGCCCGGATTGGCTTCGCGACCGCAGAAATGAAAGTCCGACTCGCCGGGATGGCCCATCGGCCAACGGCAGATGCGGTCGTTGAGATCGAGCAGGCCGGTCTTGTCCTTAATCTCGAGCGACGCCTTCGCAGGGACCAGACGGCGGGGCGGCGCGGGCGGGATCGGCGCCTGCGTGTCCCCTGGGCCCTGGCGGATAAAGCCACCGGGACCGACCGAGCGATACTGGATGGTATTGCCTTCCTTGGCCGCTATTCCCGATGGGCGGTGGATAGGCGCCACTGGCATCGCGTCGTCGCTGGCAGCTTCTTTGACGGGCCTCGCCGAGCGCGGCTCGGGTGCCGGCGCAGGTGCGGGCACCGCGGCCTTGGCGGGCGCAGGGCTCGGCTTGGGCG
>JALYRC010000036.1 GCA_030855555.1 Pseudomonadota bacterium | reverse complement strand
GCTTCGATGCGCAGCGCGTTAGCGACCAGGATCCGGTCAAGCGCGGCAACCGGGCGGCGGGCGTGAAAGCTGTTGCCGGTCGGCGCGACGCGATAGCCATCGCCAAACTCGCTCAGGCAGCCGCCCGCGACGCGCCATTCGTTGGTGTCGCCCATCAACACCGTCGGCATCGGCCGGTGACGCTTGTCGATATGCTCGATGATGCTGCGCACCTGGCGGCGCCGCCACAGCCCGCTCAAGTCGAGGTGCATCCCGATGATCCGCAATTCCTGCCCGCGCACGACGAGTTCCGCGAGCACCGCGCCGCGCGGCTCAAGCGTCGGCAAGTGCAGCGCCTCGAACCCGGTCACCTCGATTTCGCGCTTCACGAGGATCGCATTGCCGTGCCATCCAAGGTTGCGCGTATCGAGCCGCAGCATTGTCTCGACCTGTTCGCCCCACGGCAAGGCATGAGCCAGCCGCGAATGGCTGACCCCGAATTCGACCGGCTTATACAGGCCGTGACTGTCGATCAGCCCATGCGGCACCGCCGACGCCCGCGTCCCGAACCTTTTGTCCGCCTCTTGAAGAGCGACAATGTCGGCGTCGATCTCCTGCAAGACGTGCAGCACGCGATCGGGCCTGCGCCGCCGGTCGGTACCGACCGCCTTGCGCATGTTGTAGGAGGCGACGGTAATGGTGGGGGAGGTCATTGCGTTGCTAACCCGCCCTTCCGCAGCGAGTTCCGGCGGCGTCAGCTGAAAAATCTATTGAAATGATCGGGAGCAATTTCAGACAGCCGCCGCGCCATCTGATTTGTGTAGAACATGTCGGGTTCGGCTAGTGCAGGCGGGATCATGAGTGTGAAGTTGGGAGCGTCCACGTTCAACTCGAACAACACGAGCCCTATCCCATGTAGGCTACACAGAGCCTTGAGGCGCGCCCTGTCATCTTCTGAAACAGAATTAGGCAACACGACGAATGTTCGGTGAGAAAAAAGGCGATATGCCAGCGCCTGCCCTAAGGCAGTTACGGTTTGAAATGGATCGATTTTGACCTCAGCAGTCACGATCTGGGTTGGAAACTTCAGGATATCATTTGCACGAGCGCGCATCACGCCAATGATGTCAGGAGTTCCCCACTTCCCGCGGAGCAGACTACCACCGAGCGCCGTAGCTTCATTGGCTTCCTCATTTTCGAGAAGCCACTCTGCAAATGACGCATAAAAATCTTCTTCTCGCAAACGCCGGCCGGGATGCTGCGAGTCTTCTACTGTATTTTGGCTTTGATCGATCGACAGGTTGCCGGGGCTGTCCTCGAGAAAACGCGTAAGCTGGTAAGTGCCGCGCGCTACTTTTGTAATAATTTCGCTGGTACTGAGTAGCTTGTGCACTGCTCCGTGAATTGAGTTTCGCGGCGTTTCCGGGTGTTCGCTGTGAACCCGATCTAGGATTGTGCTCCACCTTAATCCGCCAGGGCTTTCTTCAAGTAAGTTCAGAGCACGGCACTGGATTTCCGCACGATTCAGATGCGACACGAGACCTCCTAAACGTCCAGATTCGCCACGCTCAGCGCATTTTCCTGGATGAATTCGCGGCGCGGTTCGACGACGTCGCCCATCAGGCGGGTGAAGATTTCGTCGGCGATGTCGGCTTGCGGGACTTCCACGCGCAGCAGCAGGCGGTTGGCGGGGTCGAGGGTGGTTTCCCACAATTGCTCGGCATTCATTTCGCCAAGCCCCTTGTAGCGCTGGATCGACAGCCCCTTGCGGCCCGCGGCGAGCACTGCGTCGAGCAATTCGGACGGGCGCGTGACCGGGATCGTCTTGCCTTTGGTGTCTGTTTCTTCGACCTCCCCCTGACCGTTCGTGTCGAGCGTAGTCGAGACACGCTCCGCCTCTTGATTACCTCCCTCGACTTCGCTCGGGACGAGCGGGGTTGGGGTTTCACTTGCCCCCTTGCGCATCGTCTTGAGCACGGCGGGCTTGGCATAGGTGTCCGACTGCTCGGCAGCGAGGGTGTGGAGTTTGCGCGCCTCGGCGGAGGCAAGGAACGTCGGTTCGATGATATGTGCGTCGGTCACGCCGCGCCACAGCCGCTTGAGCAAATAGCCGCCTTCGGCAGCAAGCTCGCCGGTCCAGCGTGCTTCCTCATCGCCGCGTCCGAGCCAACCGCTGACTTTTTCGATCGCCGCACGGCGCTGCTCGGCGGGGAGATCGGGGGCGAGCGCACCCGACAGCGCAAGCGCTTCGAGCAGTGCATAATTATACTTCTTAGGCGCATAGGCCATGAGCGTGCGGACGCGCCGCGCATGCTCGACCAGATGGCGCAGATCGGCCCCCGATCGCGGCCCGTCGGCGGTTTCGAGCACCAGACCCTCGAGCCCCGCGCCGACCAGATATTCATCAAGCGCGGGATCGTCCTTCAAATACACCTCGGACCGCCCGCGCGCGACCTTGTAGAGCGGCGGCTGGGCAATGTAGAGGTGCCCCGCCGCGATCAATTCGGGCATCTGGCGATAGAAGAATGTCAGAAGCAGCGTGCGGATATGGGCGCCGTCGACGTCGGCGTCGGTCATGATCACGATCTTGTGATAGCGCAATTTTTCGAGGTTGAATTCCTCGCGGCCGATCGAGGTGCCGAGCGCCTGGATCATCGTCCCGATTTCTTTTGACCCGAGCATCCGGTCGAAGCGAGCGCGCTCGACGTTGAGGATCTTGCCCTTGAGCGGAAGGATGGCCTGGATATTGCGGTCGCGGCCCTGCTTGGCCGATCCGCCGGCGCTGTCGCCCTCGACCAGGAACAGTTCGCACTTGGCGGGATCGCGCTCCTGGCAATCGGCAAGCTTGCCGGGCAGCGAGGCAATATCCATCACGCCCTTGCGCCGGGTCAGTTCGCGCGCCCGGCGGGCCGCCTCGCGCGCTGCCGCGGCGTCGATGATCTTGCCGATGATCTGTCGCGCATTGGCCGGATTTTCCTCGAGCCACTCGGTCATCTTGTCACTCATCAGGCTCTCGAGCGGCTGGCGCACCTCGGAGCTGACGAGCTTGTCCTTGGTCTGCGATGAGAATTTGGGATCCGCCAGCTTGACCGAGACGATTGCCGTCAGCCCCTCACGCATGTCGTCGCCGGTAAGGGTGATCTTTTCCTTTTTCAGCACGCCGGATTTTTCCGCATAGCCGTTGATCGTACGGGTCAGCGCGGCGCGGAACGCGGCCATGTGCGTGCCACCATCGCGCTGCGGGATGTTGTTGGTGAACGGCAGGACATTCTCATAATATGAGTCGTTCCATTCGAGGGCGACGTCGATCCCGATGCCGTCACGGACCGCGGAAATGGCGATCGGCTCGGGTAGCAAAGGCGTCTTGGTGCGGTCGAGATATTTGACGAATGCAGCAATGCCGCCTTCGTAATAAAGCTCATGCTCGACGCGTTCCTCATGCCGTGCATCGGCAAGGATCACACGCACGCCGGAGTTGAGAAAGGCGAGTTCGCGATAGCGATGCTCAAGCTTCTCAAAATCGAATTCGACGATCTTGAACGTCTGCGGGCTTGGCAGAAAGGTCACTTTGGTGCCCTTCTTCCCCTCGGGCGCGGGGCCGACAATCTTCAGCGGCGCAACCGCATCGCCATAGGCAAAGCGCATATAATGCTCCTGCCCATCGCGCCAGATCGTCAGGTCGAGCCATTCCGAGAGCGCATTAACGACTGACACGCCGACGCCATGGAGCCCGCCGGAGACCTTATAGGCATTGTCGTCGGAAGTATTTTCGAACTTACCGCCGGCGTGGAGCTGGGTCATGATGACCTCGGCCGCGGAGACGCCTTCCTCGGTGTGAATGCCGGTCGGAATGCCGCGGCCATTGTCCTCGACCGTGACCGAACCGTCGGGATTGAGCTGGATCAGGATCCGGTCGCAGTGGCCAGCAAGGGATTCGTCGATCGCATTGTCGCTGACTTCGAACACCATGTGGTGAAGCCCGGAGCCATCGTCGGTATCGCCGATATACATTCCGGGCCGCTTGCGCAC
>JALYRC010000201.1 GCA_030855555.1 Pseudomonadota bacterium | reverse complement strand
GGGCAGGGCGATGGCCGCTAAGTCCAACCCAGATAAATACGCAACACAGGACCGTTGCGGCGGGGGCCTATTTGGGGGCCTTTTGAGAACGCGTCATAAAAACAAGCAACGATTTCAATTAGATAATAGCTTAATTCGAGTCCTCTCCTAGCACCATTTTTCCGTTCGTGTCGCGGCGGCCGGGCCTTTGTTGACACGGCCACTCGGCCGGCACAGGTTTGCGACGGCCTATCATGTACAAAACAAGCAATAATCTACGCGGGCGTCTCGCCCGGCTTCGCGGCGGTGGCGTTGGGCTGCTCGGTGAAGCTTTGGTCGAACTGACGGCGGCTTCACTGAAGGTGAGATTTATACCGTTCAGGCGCATCACGTCGGCAATCACGCGCAGCGCTATCAGCGCAGATGCGCGTCCGGTAGACATTGACCGTCTGCGCTGGGCAATTCAGGCGGCGGCCCGGCGACTGCCGCTGCGCACCAAGTGCATCGAAACGGCTTTGGCTCTTCAGGCGATGCTGCGCCGGCGTGGAGTCGCTTCGGTGCTTCACTACGGTGTTCGGCGGGACGAAGAAGGGACGCTCGGCGCGCATGTATGGCTCACGATCGAAGGCGAGTTCGTAATTGGGGGGGAGAGTGCGGCCGAATTCGCCTGTGTCGCTACCTTCGCCACCCCCGTCTCGCACTGACGGCGCTGGCCGTCCTCGTGCCTGCGGTTAGTGTCTTTCCATCCTGCCTGGACATTTTGCTGATCAGAAGCTGGCGTCGAGCTTCGCTTAACTTACCCTTTGCCGATGGAATCATGCCGAGCTGGGCAAGGTGAATCCAGACGGTGCCGAGCGGAACTTGCTGAAGTTCGACCTCCCCCCGGGCGCCGGTCAAGCTCTTCACTGATGCGTGCACCAGCAAGCGAACTGCAGGGCGCCGCATCCAATCTCGTAGCTGCTCCTGGTCGACAGCGACCCCAAACAGCCGGTGCGCAAGGATCAGGGCCGCCGCTGCCGGCACGCCCGCGCCAAGACCGACCGCTCGATCATATAGTCCGCTCGTCTCTGTCTGATCGGAGCCTGCAAGCAGTGCCGCCAGGTCCGCGAGCCATTTCAAGCGGAACCAGGCGCTCGAGGCGCCGTGGACGCAGAGATAGGCGAACAGTTCGTTTCGAGCGAGCGTCTCGAGCTGAATGTCATTCGCTACCTCGACCGACTGGCGCGCCGAGCCGACGCCGATCGACGGGATCAATTCGGGATGATCGGCAAGCGACGTATGCAGTTCCAGCATCGAACCGTCCGCTCCAAGCCAGATGGATTCCTTCGAAACCGCGTGCCACTGGGTCAGGGCAATCTCGTCGCCGGCGGTCGGTAGCAGCGGCTGATAGCCAAGCTGGCGAAAGATGTCGCAGGCCGGGAGCAAGGCCTCCGGCGCAATCAGGACGTCCACGTCCGAGGCTGCTTTTGGCATGATCGATCCGTAGGCCAGGACGGCGACCGTCAGGCCCTTGATGAAAAGCAGGTCAATCCCCGCACCGGCAAACGCATCGCGGAGCCGCTTGCACTCGGCAGCCGCAAGAAGGTTCTGCCGGGCAATCTGAAACGCGCGTTCCTTCAAGCGGCGGGCGATCTCCGCAGGCACTTCGACCGCGGCGCCAGCCAGAACCGGCCACACCAGGCCCTCGACGCGATGACGCAGGGCAAGGCGTTCAAATCGCGGCCAATCGATCGTGATGCTTTCCCGGTGAATTCGCTCATGCGCCGCAGGCGATACCGGCCAGCGACAGCAGTTGACCAGCAAGTCGAACTCACGGTCGCTCGCGAACGTCGGCGGTTGGGTCGAAAAAGCTGAAATCATCATTGCCGCCTTACTCTCGAACACGCCCTATCCAGATTGTGTCCGAATAGCATCGGCAAATGGGATGACTGCCGGAAGCTGTGCAGGGGGAATTTCCCTTTTGATCCTATGCACTGCGCGTTAGGCTGTCCGGCGATGCCACTTTACGCCCTCGACGATCTCGCCCCGACACTGGACGAAGGCGCATGGGCAGCGCCGTCGGCCGATCTCATCGGCGACGTCCGGCTGGGGGGCCGCGCTAGTGTGTGGTTCGGGGCAGTGATCCGCGCCGACAATACGCCGATCCTCATCGGCGAGGAGAGCAACGTCCAAGACGGGGCGGTCGGCCATTCCGATCCCGGCGCGCCACTGACCATCGGCGCACGCGTCACTGTTGGGCACCAGGCGATCCTCCACGGCTGCATGATCGGAGATCAGGCGCTGATTGGAATGGGCGCGCGCATTTTGAACGGAGCAGTGATTGGGGCGCGTTGCCTGGTCGGCGCTGGTGCGCTGGTCACTGAAGGAAAAATATTCGATCCGGGGATGCTGATTGTCGGCGCCCCGGCGCGGGCAATCCGCGCGCTTAGCGATGACGAGATTGCCGGCCTTGCACTGTCTGCGGCGCATTATGCGCAAAAGGCAGCCCATTATGCACAAGGATTACGGTTACATCGCTGATTCTTGAATGTCGGGATGGGCATTGCCCATCTTGCTGGCCATGATCGACATTCGCCCCTTTGCTTCGCTTGGCCATGCCAATCACGGCTGGCTCGATGCCCGCCATCATTTCAGCTTT
>JALYRC010000143.1 GCA_030855555.1 Pseudomonadota bacterium | reverse complement strand
GGTATCGCGCTCGGCCTCCATTGCGCGCCGCTCGAGCATCGAGATCGCTTCGCCAATGGCGGCGAAATTGTCGGCGTCGGCGCCGGGCAGACCGCCCTCGCCAAGCTTGTACGCGCTGACCAGCGCGCGGTGCACGAGGAGATCGGCGTAACGCCGGATCGGTGAGGTGAAATGGGCGTAGCTCGGCAATGCGAGCCCGAAGTGACCCAACGCCTCGGGCCCATAGCGAGCCTGCATCTGCGTGCGCAGGACCTGCTCCATGATTTCGGGGCGTGCATCATGATCGCCGACGCGGGCAAGGACGTGGTTGAACGTGGCGGGCTTGATTACCTGGCCAAGCGCGAATTCGACCCCGAAGGTGGCGAGATAATCCTTGAGCGCGGTCAATTTGTCGCGGCCCGGCGCCTCGTGGATGCGGTACATGACGGGCGCCTTCTTCTTTTCGAGCGCCTTGGCCGCGGCGACATTGGCGGCGATCATGTAGTCCTCGACCAGCCGGTGCGCATCGAGCCGCTCGCGCGGCGCGACCGACATGATGCGGCCTTTCTCGTCGAGCACGACGCGGCGTTCGGGAAGATCGAGTTCAAGCGGTTCGCGCCGGTTGCGTGCACCCAGCAGCGCGGCCCAGCAATCCCACAAGGGCTTGAGCGCGGTCCGGACGAGTTCGGGCTCAACCGTTCCCCGGCGCAGGCCGGGGTCCAGGCCGTCGGAGCCGTTATTCACTGACGCGCCTGGGCCCCGGCCTTCGCCGGGGAACATCTCATCGTAACTCAGCTGTGCGTTCTCATATGCAATGTTTGCAGCGACGCAAATCTTGGCGCGCGTGAATCGCCATTCCTTAAGTGTGCCATTGGCGTCGATCACCAGGTGGCAAGCCAGCGCGGCGCGGACCTTGCCTTCCTTGAGCGAGCAAATGTCCGACGACAGTTCATGAGGCAGCATCGGCACGACGCGATCAGGGAAATAGACGCTATTGCCGCGCGCGCGGGCCTCGCGGTCCAATTCGGAGCCGGGGCGGACGTAAAAGCTGACGTCGGCAATGGCGACGATCGCGTCCCATCCGCCGCCGTCACGCGCCTGCGCCCAGATTGCATCGTCATGGTCGCGCGCATCGACTGGATCGATGGCGACGATCGGCAAATGGGTCAAATCCTCGCGCGCGCCCAGGTCGATCATCGCGACCTCCTTGGCCTCGGCGATCGCGGCATCGCGAAATTCGTCGCGCAGTCCATGCTTGTGGATCGCAATCATCGAGAAGCTGCGCGGTGCGAACGGATCGCCGAGGACGGCATCGACCCGGGCCGTGAAGCGCGGCGGCTTGCCGGCGGGTTCGGCAAGGACGAGGTCGCCCGGCTGGGCATCCTTGAGGTCGGTGATTGCGAACTCGCGCCGCTCGCGCTTGTCGACCGGGGAAAGGAACAAGCGATCGCCGACCGCTTTCACCACGCCCAGGATAAGGTCGGCCGAACGCTCGAGTTTCTTCATGACGTGCGCGACATGGCCATTGCCGGCTTCCTCGGTGCGCGCGAGGATGCGGTCATTAAGCGCGAGCGCCGAACGCCGCCCGCGTTCGATCACCCTCAGCCGCGGCGCGGGGGTGTCGGCGTGCCAGTTTTCGGGCGTGGCGAGGACTTGCCCGTCTTCGATCGAGATGACGCGCAACACGGTCACCTTGGGCACGCCGCCCGCCTTGTGAAACGCGCGTCCCGGGGCCGAGTCGATCAGCCCCTCGTCGGCCATGTCCTTGAGCAGCGCCTTCAACAATATCTTGTCGTGGCCGTTCAATCCGAATGCGCGGGCAATCTCGCGCTTGCCTGCCGGGCTGCCGGATTGAGCGATGAAGTCGAGGATTTGTTTGGAGGTGGGAAGGCCCGAAGCCGAAGTTTTGCGCATCATTCGTCTTTAACCATCATTGCGAGCGAAGCGAAGCCTCGCCCGCAACATATGGTCGGACGTAGGTTAGCGAGTCCCGATTGGATCGGGGTTATTGTCGGGGTCACCCTTGACGTAGAGATTGATTTGCACGGGACCGGTCATGAGGATACCCGCAAGGTGCGGCGCCGCCATCGAGGTCCCCGAGAGCGTGGCATAGCCACCGTTCATATAAGTCGAATAAATGCTCGAGCCCGGTTCGGCGTAATCGACCGGCGGATTGCCGAAGTTGGAGAACGACGACCACAGGTCACCCTTCGCGAACGACGACACGGTGTAGACATTGGCGCCCTCGGCGCGCGCCGGGCTGTGATTATTGGCATTGTCGCTTTCGTTGCCGGCGGCGAGGACGAAGCGAATTCCGGTCGACGCGGCACGCACGACCGCCTCATCGAGCAACGCCGACACGCCGCCACCCAGGCTCATGTTGGCGACATCACCCGCTGCGCCGACGTCGGCGACATAATCGACCCCAGCGATGACCCCCGAGTTGGTGCCGCTGCCACGCCGGTCGAGCACGCGCACCGCGACCAATGTCGCGCCAGGCGCGACCCCGACCACGCCAATAGCATTGTTGCGCGCGGCGATCGTCCCCGCGACGTGCGAGCCATGGCCGTTGCCGTCGTCGGGTGAGAGATCGCGGATAAAGCTCTTGCTGCGCGCGACATCGACGTTCAGGTCGGGATGATCGAGGTCGATTCCGGTGTCGATGACCCACGCGGTTCGCCCGGAGACCAGCGGGCCGGGGCCACCGACGCGGGCCACGCCCCAGTCGGTCACCTGCGCGGCGCTACCGCCGCCGCCGCCCGGCTTGCCCTGGGGAGAAATCTGCATGATCTGGTCGCGCTCGCAGCGCGTGATCTTGGAATTCGCACCGCGCAATTTGGCAACCTGGCTGCGCGGGTCGGGTTCGGCTGGCATGCGCACGGCAAAACCGCGGATCGAGTTGCTGTAAACGTGGAGCAACACGCCGCCGCCGGGGGCCGCAGCGCGCTGGGCCTCCGCCCGGGCGCTGCCACGCACCACCGTATTGTCGAAGCTGCAAATGAATTCATTGAGAATGAAGCGCGGCGCGGCTTGCGCGGAGCTTGCGGTCGCGACTGCAGCGGTCGCGGATAACAGCATGATAATCAAACGCATTTCGATACCCCTGACAATTTGTGCGGCAAGTTGTCGCGGGAAAATCTTGGCCGTCAATCGAAATCGTTCATCGTTCTGTAATCATGTCCCGATGTGGCATCATGGCCGCGCTGGCGGCGCAACGAACGGCTTGAACGCACCGCCAGGCACCGCGCTTGCGACGGGGCTTTCGTAGCCGTCCTTGCTGACCGACGAGACTCCGAACAGCCAGTCGTCGACGCGGATATGATCGAGCTTGCATAACAAAGTAGCAATATGCTCGCCACGTGGAATTGGAGTGTCGGCATAGACCCGGATGTCCGTTGCGCATCCCTTAGGCTTGACTCTGCGCGCCTGTTGCCACTGATTAGCGTCTGTCCGGCGCCAGCGGATTACATAGTTGTCGGCGCCAGCGACTGGCGCAAATTTTATAGTTGTACCTGTCGACACTGCGCCCTCGACCATCGGCTCCGGGGGCGGGGGCGTGCTAGCCAAAGCTGCAAGCGCTGCGACGTTAAGCCGCGTCACTTTCGCGAGATAAGGAAAATCCATTTCGTCGACGGTGTCGCTGAACTTCACGCCCTTTTCGGTGCGCAAATCCTGGTGCTGGTGGTCATAATCTTCGACCGCGACCGAGAAACGGATTGCGGGGAAGCCGGCGTTCAAAAATTCGGTGTGGTCACCGCCGCGTCCGAAGCGGTCGTTGCGCCAGATCTGGCGGACGTCGAGGCCAATGCTTGGCAACCGCTCGGCGAGGCTATCGAGGAAGCGCGA
>JALYRC010000164.1 GCA_030855555.1 Pseudomonadota bacterium | reverse complement strand
ATGGCAAGAGTCAAACGCGGCGTTACTACGCGCGCCAAGCACAAGCGGATTTTGGAGCAAGCGAAGGGCTATTATGGCCGTCGCAAGAACACCATCCGCATCGCCCGCCAGGCCGTCGAAAAGGCCGGCCAATATGCCTATCGCGATCGCAAGGTCAAAAAGCGCAGCTTCCGCGCCTTGTGGATCCAGCGCATCAACGCGGCGGTTCGCGCCGAGGGACTGACCTACGGACAGTTCATTCACGCGCTCAAGCTCGCCAATATCGACCTCGACCGCAAGGTTCTGGCCGACATTGCGATGCACGAAGCCGAGACGTTCAGCGTGCTGATCGCCCAGGCCAAGGCAGCGCTGCCCAACGACGGCGACCGGTCGTTCGTGGCCGAAGCAGCCTAAGCGCTTCGACATCGATTGCCGAAAGGGCGCGGAAGCTTGGCTTCCGCGCCCTTTTGCTTATGGGCTGTGCTTTATGACCAGCAATGACGACCTCATCCGCCAGATCGCGGCGGCGAGCGACCTTCGCGAACTCGAGCAGCATCGCGTGGCGGCGCTAGGGAAATCGGGCAGCGTGACGGCCTTGCTCAAGACATTGGGCGGGATGACGCCCGAGGAGCGTGCCACAGAGGGGCCGCGGATCAATGCGCTTCGTGAAGCCGTGGCGTCGGCCATTGCGGCGCGCAAGGCTGCGCTCGAGGATGAGGAGCTTGACCGACGGCTTGCGACCGAGCGCATCGATCTTTCGCTTCCGGCACGCGAGGCCCCCAGGGGTTCGGTCCACCCGGTCAGCCAGGTGATGGACGAATTGACCGAGATCTTCGCCGATCTGGGCTTTGCCGTCGCCGAAGGGCCCGAGATCGAGGATGACTGGCACAATTTCACTGCGCTCAACATTCCCGAAACGCACCCGGCGCGGGCGATGCACGATACCTTCTACGTCGAGGGAGAGGGCGCGCCGCGCGTGCTGCGCACCCATACATCCCCGGTCCAGATCCGCACGATGATGAGCCAGAAGCCGCCGATCAGGATCATTGCCCCAGGCCGCGTGTACCGCAGCGACAGCGACGCCACGCACACGCCGCTGTTCCACCAGATCGAGGGACTGGTGATCGACAAGGGCATCCACATGGGACACCTCAAGTGGACGCTGGAGACCTTCCTGAAGGCATTTTTCGAGCGCGACGACATCGTGCTTCGGCTGCGGCCGTCCTACTTCCCATTCACCGAGCCATCGGCGGAGGTCGACGTTGGCTGGTCGATCGAGAAGGGCCGCCGCGTCGTTGGCGGGTGCGAAGGCTGGATGGAAGTGCTTGGCAGCGGGATGGTTCACCCGCGCGTGATTGCCAATTGCGGGCTCGATCCGGCCGAATGGCAGGGGTTCGCCTTTGGCACCGGCGTCGATCGGCTGGCAATGCTCAAATATGGCATGGACGATTTGCGCGCCTTCTTCGACGGCGACCTGCGCTGGCTGCGACACTATGGGTTCGGCTTCCTGGACGTGCCGACGCTGTCCGGGGGAGTGGGCGCATGAAATTTTCGCTGAGCTGGCTCAAGCAGCATCTCGATACCGAAGCCGACGCCATCACCGTCGCGGAGACGCTGACGCGGATCGGGCTTGAGGTCGAGGACGTCTCCAATCCGGCCGAAGCGCTGGCCCCATTCCGGGTGGCGCGGGTGCTGAGCGCGGAGCGTCATCCGCAGGCGGACAAGTTGCAGGTGCTAAGCGTCGATGCGGGCCATGGCCCGATGCAGGTGGTGTGCGGCGCGCCCAATGCGCGAGCGGGAATGCTGGGAGTGTTCGGCGGTTCGGGGGCTTATGTGCCGGGGAGCGCGATGACGCTTAAGCAGGCGACGATCCGCGGGGTCGAATCGAACGGCATGATGTGTTCGTCGCGTGAACTCGAGCTTGGCGACGATCATGACGGGATCATCGAACTGCCCGGCGATGCGCCGGTCGGATCGAGCTTTGCCGAATATGCCGGGCTTGACGACGCCGTGTTCGACGTTGCGATTACGCCCAACCGGCAGGATTGCATGGGGGTGCGTGGGATTGCGCGCGACCTTGCTGCGGCCGGGCTTGGCGCGTTGAGGCCGCTTGAGGTGCCGGTCATCGACGGAACCTTCGATAATCCCGTCGAGATTCGCATCGAGGATGCAGAGGGCTGCCCGGCGTTTTTTGGACGCACAGTGCGCGGCGTAAGCAACGGCACATCGCCCGAGTGGATGCAGCGCCGCCTCATGGCGGCGGGGCAGCGCCCGATCTCGGCGCTGGTCGACATCACCAACTATGTCATGCTCGACCTTGGCCGGCCAAGCCACGCATACGACCTTGCCTCGCTCAGCGGCGCGGTCGTGGCGCGCAAGGCCAGAGATGGGGAAACCGTCGTCGCGCTGAACGAGAAAGAATATCGGCTGACGCCCGACATGACCGTGATTGCCGACGATAATGGCGCGCACGACATTGGCGGGATCATGGGCGGCGAGCATAGCGGGGTTGCCGACACGACCACTGACGTGCTTCTGGAAGTGGCATTTTTCCGGCCCGAGCGGATTGCCAGGACGGGCCAGGCGCTGGCGTTGACCAGCGACGCGCGCAGCCGCTTCGAGCGCGGGGTCGATCCTGCGTTCCTGGACGATGGGTTGGCGGTGCTTACCGGCCTGATCCTCGACATTTGCGGCGGTGAAGCAAGCCGCGTCACGCGCGCCGGTGAAGTCTCTGTCGAAGCGAAACAGATCGCGTTCGACCCGGCACTGACGCGGGCGCTCGGCGGGCTGGATGTCCCGGCCGAGCGGCAGGCCGAGATCCTCACCTCGCTTGGCTTTGTCGTTGATGGCGGGACCGTGGTCGTGCCGAGTTGGCGTCGTGACGTCGATGGGCCGGCTGACCTGGTCGAGGAAATTAGCCGCATGGTTGGCTTCGATGCCATCCCCTCGACCCCGCTGCCGCGCGCCGATGGGGTTGCACGGCCGACCGCAACCCGCGCCCAGATGATCGAGCGCAAAATGCGCCGGGCAGCGGCTTCGCGCGGCCTCGACGAAGCCATCAACTGGAGTTTCATCGGCGAGAGAGACGCAATGCTGTTCGGCGGGGCAGCGGAGGTCGTTGCCAATCCGATCAGCGAGGAAATGAAATATATGCGCCCCTCGCTCATTCCCGGCCTTGCGGCTGCGGCGCGGCGCAACATCGATCGCGGGTCGACCGCGGTGCGCTTGTTCGAGATCGGGCGGCGCTACCTTGCGGACGGCGAACACGCGACGCTTGGCCTGTTGATGACTGGCGACAAGATTGTGCGCGGCTGGCAGTCCGGCAAGGCGGCAGGCTTCGATGGTTATGACGCCAAGGCCGAAGTGCTTGCGATGCTCGAGGCGGCAGGCGCACCGGTTGCGAATTTGCAATTATTCATGGACGTTGGCGAAACTTGGCATCCGGGGCGATCGGCCAAGCTTGGTCTTGGTCCGAAGATGGTGCTCGCAGCGTTTGGCGAGCTTCATCCGCGCGTTGCCAAGGCGCTTGAAGCACCTGCCGGAACGGTCGCGGCGGAGATCTACCTCGACGCCATTCCTGCCCCACGCAGCATCGAGCGGGCGCGGGCTGCGTTCGCCCCGCCGGCACTCCAGGCAGTGACTCGCGACTTTGCCTTTATCGTCCCCGCCGATCTTGCTGCGGACACGCTGTTGCGTGCGGTGCGCGCGGCGGACAAGTCGCTGATCACCAGCGCCCGCCTTTTCGACCGCTACGAAGGCGAGCAGGGGCTGAGCCTTGCGGTCGAAGTCACACTTCAGCCGATCGAAAAGAGTTTCACCGAGGCCGAAATCACTGCCGTCAGTGACAAGGTGGTTGCCGCGGCAGCGAAGCTTGGGGCGAAGTTGCGCGGCTAGTTCAGGGCGTTGATTGCAGCGTGGACTCGCGCTTCGATTTCGTCGCGCTTAAGCCCGGGGGGAATGACCTCTCCGACCTTGAAGTGGATCGTGCCCGCTTGCTTGACGAAGCGCCGCGTCCACAAGCGCCCGCTGTCGAGCGCGACCGGCACGACGGGAAGTCCAAGCACTCGGTAGAGGCCAGCAAACCCCGGACGAAGTGGCGGCGCCTCGCCGACGGCGACCCGCGTGCCCTCCGGAAAGATCAGCACCGGACGGCCACTGGCGGCGACCTTTTTCGCCTCAACCATCATTTCGCGCAGGGCAGTCGCACCCGCGTCGCGATCGACCCCGATCACGCCGTAAGCGCGTGCCGCAATGCCAAATAATGGCATATGGCTGAGCTCGCGCTTCATCACGACGACGGGCATGTAAGCGAAGCGCAGCGTATCGACCGCCTCGACCATCGCCTGATGCTTCACCGCAATCAGATAGCGGCCTTCGGGAATGGCTCCGTCCCAGGCGAAGCGAATGGCAAGGACATTTCGCACCAGCCAATGGTGGAAGCGGGCCCATGCATGGACCGGAACTTGCACTGCTCGCGCGCCCAACGGGACCGAGACCAGGATCGCCAGCACGAACAACATTGTGGCGGGATAGAAGATCAGCGCGAAGAAGGTGGAACGAAGCACCGCAATCACAGGTCGAGCCACACGCTCATGCGCCGCAGGACATATTTATTATATTCGGCAAACAGGGTCATCAGCCCTGGTTCGGTCCGCACCGCGTCGGGGACCACCCGATATTTGCTTCCAAGCGTCTGGCCGAATTCGTAGCGGGCGCGGCGCATGTGCCAATCGCTGGTGACGAGGCGCAGGCTGGTGAATTCGCGCCGATCAAGCCAGCGCTTGGCTTCATCGGCATTGGAGCGTGTATCAACCGATTCCGACCCCAGGTCGATGCAGCAGGCAGCAAGACTTCGCTTGCCGCCAAGACGCTGAATGAGGTCTTCCTTGCGCACCGACGGGTCGGCGCCCGAGATGAGGAGACGTTTGGCCTTGCCTTGGCCAAGCAGCTTGGCGGCATGTTCGATGCGAAACTTGCCGCCGGTCAGGACGACGATTGCCTGGGTCGGCTTTACGGTGGCCGGCGCGGGCTCGCCCAGCGTGACGCAGAACAAGGCGAAGCCAAGCGCCCAGGCAATGAGCAGGAAAGAAGCGAAGCGGGCGATCATAATTGCGCGCGCAATGCGGCAAGGACGGTGCTTCGCGCAACCACCGTTGCAAGGATGGCTGCAAGCAAGGGCAGTGCGGCGAGCAATAGGAGATCGCTCCAGCGCAACAGGCTGCCCTGGGTCCAGTCGCCGACTGCCCCAAGGCTACCGCCAGCGACGAGCAACAGGACGATCGCCGCGACAAGCGCGCCTGACGTTCCACCGATCAGTGCGTCGAGCGCAATCTTGCGCTGAAACAGCCGGGTCACCTGGAGGTCGGTCGCGCCAATGCCGTGAAGCACGTCGATCGTGCCGCGATGCGTGTCGAGTGCGCCACGCGTGGCAAGCACGACCGCTGCAGCCGTCGCGAGCGCGATCAGAAGCACGATCAGCGCGGCGATGGCAGTCAGTGCGTTAAGCGTGCCAAGCATTGGCGCAAGCCGCGCCTGATCGGCGATGAACTGCGCCGAGGGAACTACGCGCTTCACCGCCGAAGCCACGGCGTCCGGATTGGCGCCGAGGGCAAGCTCGACGTCGATCAGCGCCGGCAAGGGCAGATTCGCGCCTTCGCCGGCCGCCACCGGGCCAAGCCATTGCTCGAGCGTTTCGCGGAGCTCGGCCTCGGGCACTGCAACCGCGCGCGTGACGCCGGGCACGGAGCGTGCCGCTGCAACGGCGCGCGCCTCGCTCGAGCGGCCATCGGCGATCTGGATCGAGTAACGGTGGGCGACCCCTTCGCGTACTAGCCGCGCGCCGCCGGCAAGCGCGAGCCCGGTTGCGGCGACGACCATCATGACGAACATCATGATCCCGATCAGCCAGGGGGTCGCGCCGGCAAAGCGTCCGCCCGGAAGCAGGCGCCGGTCGGCGGGCGAGGCGAACAGCCAATCGAGCATCATGCCCGCACCATTGATGCGGGTGGATTGCGCAGCGCTCCAGTCGGGTCGACCAGATTGCCATTTTCGAGCCGGATGAGCTGGCTGCCGGGCGTGGCCGCGATCAGTCCTAGGTCATGCGTTGCGACGACCACCGTGGTGCCGAGGCGGTTGAGGGCGGTCAGCAAATGAAGGATTCGCTTCGCCATGGCCGCGTCGACATTGCCGGTGGGTTCGTCAGCGACGAGCAATTCGGGACGGGCGATCACGGCGCGGGCGATGGCGACGCGCTGCTGTTCTCCGCCTGACAGCGTCGGTGGTTTGGCGCTGGCGCGATCGGCAAGGCCGACCCAAGCAAGCATTTCGCGCACCGGGCCTTCGACATCGGCTTCGGCATGGTCGGCAACGCGTAGCGGAAGCGCGACATTGTCGAAGGCCGACAAATGCCGGACGAGGCGAAAATCCTGGAACACGACCCCGATCCGCCGGCGAAAGTCGGGCAATTGGTCGCGCGGGGCGTCGGTCAGTTCTGTCCCGAACAGGCTGATCCGCCCGCGCGTCGGCCGCTGCGCAAGATAAAGCAATTTGAGCAATGACGTCTTGCCCGCACCGGACGGCCCGGTGAGGAAATAAAATTGCCCCGCACCGAGCCGGAAGTCGAGGTCGCGCAGCACTTCGCCGCCAGTCCCGTAACGCAGCCCAATGCGGTCAAATTCGACGATCGTGGTCAGCGAGACGCTCCTTTGCCGTTGCTGACCCTGTGTCGCACAGCGCGCGCCGCCTTGCCAAGCAGCGCCCTATATTGTTTACCACCGTTAACCGCTCCGGAGAGGCTCTTCCTGATCATGATCCTGACCTGTCCCGCCTGCGCCACTCAATATCGGCTTAAGGACGATGCGATCCCGCCCGAGGGCCGCCAGGTGCGCTGCGCCGCGTGCAAGCATAAGTGGCACGAGGATGGTGCAGTCGCCGCAGCGGAGCCGGCATCGGGGGACGAAGGCGCGGTCGGTCACTGGCCGCCGAGCAACGGCCCCGCGACAACCCACCTCGCCGACGGAACCGGGATCGGCCCTCCGCCGCCCGACCCGGAGCATGTCGAGGAAGTCGTCGCCGCCGTTCCAGAGGCCGAGGCGCGCGAACAGATGTTCGCCGATAACCCCATGCCTGAAGTGCCGCCACAGGTCGACGCGCCGGTGGATGCTGCCGATCCCGCAGCGCCAGCCGAACAATGGTCGGCGCCAAGCGAGCAATTTCCACCCCACGACGACAGCTTTGCCGCAATTCCGGCGATGCGTTACGAGGATGAACCGGAGCGCAAGAGCAGGCTTGGCTGGATCATCGGCCTGATCCTGATCGTGGTTGCCGCCGCGGCTGCCTTCTATTTCTTGGCGCCGCCCGAGTTGAAGGCGCGAGCGGGCATTACCGAGGTGGGCGAAAGCCCGCTTGAAGTGATTGTCACGACGCGCGACCGGCAGCGCCTTGCCAGCGGCAATGAACTAGTCGCGATCAGTGGGCGCGTGATCAACAATACCGACCGCCTGCAGGCAATTCCGCCAATCCAGGCCGAGCTGCGCGACGAAGTATCGGACAAGCTGGTCTATCAGTGGACCATTCCCCCACCCGCGCGATCGTTGGCCCCGGGGGCCGCGGCAAGCTTCAATAGCGCCGAGGTGAACGTTCCTGCAGGCGCTGACCTGCTTTCGCTCCGCTTCGCCAGCTGATTATTCGAAATCGTAGACCAGCGCCGGGACAAGGCTGCCGTCCGCCGCGCTGACCGTCGTAGGCCGCGGGGTCATGTTCGCCGCGGGAGGTGAGAGATCCGCGCCGACACGCGCATAATCGCTAATGATCCGTCCGCGGGCCGTCGCCTGAACGGATACGCGCGTGTCGAAACGCACTGCAGTGTCAGTGCTCACCGTGCGCTCGGCGGCCGTTGCGGCGGAAGCCGAAACCGCGATCAGTGCCGCAACAATGAAAATGCGCGTCGCCATCCCCGCCAAATAACGCATTGCTGTAGAATATGGTAAGGATGTTTTTAACCTTTGTCCCGATATTGGACAAACTCTCCCCCGTTGCGCGCCGCATGCGCCTTTGCTAGGGGCGGCGCCTCACCAGCAGTCGGGGCTTCGTTTCCGGTCTGATTCACGTGCGGTCGTGGCGGAACTGGTAGACGCGCAACGTTGAGGTCGTTGTGGGCGAAAGCCCGTGGAAGTTCGAGTCTTCTCGACCGCACCAAATCTTCCCGCAGCAGGGAACAGCTATTTTTGGCGAGTTGGGGTCAGCCCGGATGTCGGGCGATGCAAAGTCGTGCCAGACGACTGCCCGTCATTAGCCGCGATGCTGTTCGAATCCGAACGCATCCTGATTGCCCCGAGCCTTGCAACCGACTTGCCCGGCGTGATGGTCGCCGAAGCCTCGATCATTGGCGAAAGGCGGGCGGCAGTGGCCGAGGGCGGCGTCAGGCGAAAACTGTAGCTGCCATAAGCGACGCGTTCGAACATGAAGAAGCCGTCAAAGTCCGATCGCGCTACCCCGGCCGTACGACCTTGCGCATCGATCAGCTCCAGATCGAGCCCTTCGATGCCGCTGCCGCCATTATTGACCAGCGCGCCTTCTATATCGCCTGCGCCGACAAGCGGGATTTCGATCCGCGTCGTGACTCCGGGGCGTGGAACGACGACTTGCAGGGCATTGCGCGGGGTCAGCGAGGGATCGCTGAGCGAACTGGCGTCAATCCCGACCGCAACCGGCCGGAAAGCGCTTAGCCCGTTAGCGGAAGCAATGCCGTTCTTGCCGCTGGGCTGAAGCGCCAAGGCGGTGCTTGCCGTAAGCATGGCGCCGGCTTCGACCACTTCGCCTTCGTCGCGGCGGCCATTCATATTGTCGTCGCGAAAGACACGCGCCTCGACCTGGCCGACCGATGCAAGCGAGTTGCGCACTGGTCGAAAGCCGCCGCGCGACCCGTCGAGCGAGAAATTCACGTTAAGCCCGACGGCAACCGAGCCATCGCTGGCCGCTTCGACGCTCGCCGCGGCCGCGAGGGCGTTAAACCGGCGAATGACCGACAATCGCCCGCGCGCACGCTTGGCCTCCGCTTCATAGCCGAGGCCGAGTTCGAAATCCGCATTTTCGGAGGCGGACCAATAGGCCGAAACTTCGGCGTCCTGAAGTCGAGCCTTGGGCGAAACTTCCCAGCGCCCGCTGCCGCGAACCCGCACCGGGCCAATTCGCCCCGACACCAGCGACGTGAGGTTGAAGGTGTCGCTATCGTTGCCGGCGATCCCGCGCTGACGCTCATATTCGAGCCCGGCCGCAAAATTGATCCTTCTGACGTTGCCCTGGAGCTTTGCGCCAAGCTGCGTCGCCCGGCGTCCGTCCCGATCGACGTAGCGCGCGGCGCCATTAAGTTGCAGCGGCACCTTGCCAGATGCCAGCGGCGCACTGACGGTGAGGCGGGCATCGCGCATGCGTTTCTCCTGCCGTCCGTCGAGGAAGAAGTCCTGCACGGCGAGACCTTCGGCGGCCACACTGACCTTGCCGACGCGCGCAATCGCGGATCCGCGCAGCGCCAGGCCTCCTCCCGCCTGCTTGGCAATGGCGGCCTCGACCAGGGCAGGCCCGATCGATCGTCGCACCGAGCCTTCGACGAACGTCAATTTCTCGTCATCGACGACCATCATCGCCGCCATCATTGCGACCGACGTGCGTTTGTTCAGGCCATGCTCGATCGTCGCCGAGGCCTGCAGTTTTGGCACGGCCGAGCCGTCGTCGCCCAAGATGCGATCGACTACCTTGCGATCGCCGGCGAAGCCCAACAGGTCCCGTCCTGGCTGATTGACGCCAACATGATAGAAAGTCTTGCCCGGCGGGACGTGCTCGGCACCGACATTGATGGTCTCGACCCGCGAGCGCTGCTGGCCCTGCGGTCCATAAGTGATGATTTCGAAGCGATTGTCGCCATAGCCAAGCTCGACATCCTCGAACGCGTAACGCTGCGACCCTTGGCTCTTCGCGAAGGCGACCAGTTGGCCATTGCGATAAAGTTCGGCGTCCCAACCGGTCGGAAGGTCGCCATCGAAGCGCGTGCGATCGAACGACACCGGATTGAATAAGGGCCGGTTAGTGACTTCGGCGCCGCGCCCGCCGCCGCCGGCAATCAGGCGATTGGCCGGGCCGGAGACGTCGCCGACTGCGAAATGGGTGGCGTTGAGGGGCCCAAGCAGGCCACCATCGGGATCCGAACGATAGGCCTTGAAGCGAACGTTCGGCATCAGGCCTGACGCGCCGTTGGTGATTGTGGCGTCATAGGAAAGCTGCGCAACCTCGCCGGCAGCGCGGATCGAGGCGCGCCGGTCGACCCGGGTGCCAGTGTCGGCATTATAGGTCACGCCGGCGCTGACAATGAAGTCCAGGGCCGGCGCGCGCCACATGCGATAGGGCAGCTTGACCTGGGGCAGGCCCTCGAGCGGGAACGCCGCGGCTTTCTTGAAGTGCTTGGCGCGTGCTTCGCGCTCATGGAGAAGCTCGACCGGCAGCTTGGCTTCTGACGTCAGGCTCACGGTCGAGGAATAAGGGCTGACCTTGATGTCGATTGCAAGCCAGCGGGCGAGCGCTTCGCTCTGGACGCACCAGCCTTCGGGGCTTTCGCGAACTGCGCCGGGGTCAAGCGTTTCCTGCTTGGCACCGTAGCGCACCGTGCGCGCGCCGGCATCGATGTCGAGGCGATAATTTTCGCGAAACGCCCAGCCGCTTGCTTTGCGCGCAGCGAGGTCGACCTTCAGCGGCAGGTCGAGAACGGTGACCATATCGCCAAGCAGGAGGCAGGATCCTTCGGGGGTGGGATAGCCACGTACGCCTTCGCCGAGGCGCAACTGGCGGATGTTGACGTCAAGCAGATATTGCGAATCGGAGTCGATTACGAACGGCTTGGGACTATCGGCGGAAGACACGGCCGCGCCGGCCACTGCGAACGCCAGGAGCGCCGCAATGCCAAACTTGCGCTTGCCGGGCACCCCCGCCTTTTCCCCGTCTTGCCGACTTACCGCAGGACGGCGCTAGTCGAGGCCAGGGTCACCATTCCGGTCGGGGTCTTTTCGACATATTCAACTGTCACCGGCCCGGTTGCCTGCGCCGCGAAGCGCGCGTCGATCGGGACGTTGACGCGGCGCTTGCTGATTTCGGTGTAGAGCGCGATTCCGCCAGCGACTGCGATCGGCTCCTTGACGCCGGCCTTCATCACGCGGACTTCGCCGAACGTCGAGCGATCGCCAAGACGGCTGAGGTCGAGCGCGACGATCGGCTTGCCGCCATCCACGCTCTTGGCGACGTTGGCGATGCCCGCCGTGGCCGACAGATTGCCAAGGCGGACGATCACCGGGATGGTGACGCCGTAAATCGGGGTCAGCTTGAACGACACGCCCTGGGTTGAGACCGGCGCGGTCACGGCGCGGGCTTCGGGGATGGCGCGGAACAGCAGATGGACGCGATATTCGCCGTCCGCGAGACCTTCCGGAGCGCGCGCGTTGATGCGGATCGACTGCGGCTGGTTCGGCGGCAGCGTCACCTTGCGCGGTGCGTACAGGATCATTGCTTCGGCGGCGCTTTCGCGGGCGCTCGGCGCAGTGACGGTTTCAAGCGTGCCGTTGGGGAGCATGCGCTTGAGCTCGACCGACACGCGGTAGGTGGCGACGTCGTCGCCGATATTGTTGAGAATGATCTCGGTGCCGCGGCGGCCGTCGAGAATGATCCGAGTCGGCGCGACGAGAAGGTCGCCCACCCCGGCCTGAAGCGGCGCAGCAACAACCGCCAGCGGTGCTGCGGCGATAGCGATTAGAAAGCGCGAACGAGCGGACATGGACAAATTCCTCCGAGTTGGAGGAGAATGTTTGGTCCAAAATGGTTACTTTAACGCTAACCCGGGGCCTTTAATTGCGCCTATTTTTTCCGTCCGGGCATGAAAAAACGGCCGCGAGTGAGACGGCCGTCTTTTTCAGAGCTGGATGGTGTTATTGATAGTCGGCAGTGACCGTCATCGTCCCGCTATAGACCCCGCCGACCAGTGTCGGGCTCACCGTCAGCACGCCGCCGACGTCGAAGCTAAGCCCGGGGGCGCCGGAGTTGATCATGGTTATGGAGGCCGGGCCGTCGGCGGTAAAAGGAATCGAATCGACTCCGTTGGAAAGCGTCCCCCCGCTATAGGTCAACAGGACGACCATTTTGTTGGTGCCCTGAACGTTGAAGCGCGCCTGCTTGGGTACGCCGCTGCACACGATATCGGTGGCGCAGGTCATTGCACCGGCGCGGCTAAGCGTGATCGTTCGTGTGCCCGTGAAGCCTGCGAAGGTCAGCGTGCCGAAGTCCATGTCCTGAAGCTTCGATATGGACACCGGCCTGACCACATTGACGGTAGTTACCGCGGTCGTTTGTGCAGCGCCTGCCGGCGTGGACAGGACGTTCGCGAAAATGGCAGCGAAGAGGACGAGACGCGCGTGGCGCATTGGAGTTACCTTCGATTCGGTAAGGACTGGATTAACCAGTGAAGGTTGGCGCCGCGCTCACGGAAATGGTTAGCGGGCCGTTAAGAGTTACGTCGAAGTGGACGCGATTCCCGACCAAGCAAAAGGGGCCGCCGTTGCCAGCGACCCCATGCAGTACAGGTCTAGACGACCGTCTAAAGGTAATTAGCGACGATGTTTACGGTAGCCTTATATTCGCCGTCCGCCGTGGCAGAAACGACAGTGATCTCGCCGCCGATATTGAATTCGCCTGCACCGGCCGAATCGAGAAGAACGTCTTCCACGGCGTCAAGGCTGAAGGGAACGGACTTGCCCGCTAGCGAAGTGTGATCAAGCTTTGCCGGCGGATTGTCGAAGCTGATTTGGACCGTTTGACCCTGCACACCTGAGCTCAGGGTGAAGGACGCTGGAAACCCGCCAGAGCAAGTTAGCTGCGCCGAGCTACAAACCGCAACAGAGCCATCTGCATCGCCAACGGTAACCGTGGCGCTGACGAGCGCCGGGTTCATTGTGGTGGTGCCGAAGTCCAGGTCGGTTACTTTGGTCATGGTCACCGGCTTCACGATCTTGGCTTTCGAGTCGAAAGTCGACGTACCGGCAGGAGCGGCCAGCGCCGGAGTGGCGAGAAGAGCGACGGTCGCGGCGAGGACCGACTTGGTCAAAAATTTGGTCATAAAATATGTCCCCAAATGGAATTTCTGAAAATGAGACCGGCCAACGCGCCGACCGTCCGTGTCCTTCTCATTAACCCCAACCGATTACCGCTTTGCTCAGGACCAAGGTAAAAATCACGTTTACCTTCGCTCCAATACGGAGCCATCTGCTTGAAATCAGAGGTAATCGACGACGATATCGATCGAGCCGCGAAAGGCGCCGTCACTTTCGCCTCCTAGCCGCAGATCGCCTCCGAATCGGAATGAAAGCGTTCCGTCGGGGCCGATTCGGGGGAAAGACGGCAAATCGGTCGTCAGCGAATCGATGCTGATCGAACCATTGCCATCGCCGAACAGCAAAACCCGTCCGGGCAGGTCGATTCGCACGGCGCGCCCGGGCTCGCCGCGGATAATTACGCTTCCCGGCATGGCGCGGGCACCCGCGGCGGTCGCTCCCGATAGCCGCACTGCACCGTTGGGCGAAAGCACCAGCATGGCGCTGCCAGTCCCTTCGAACACGACCTTGTCGAAATCGAGCCGCGATTCCACCTGAAGGCGGAGCGGAGCGGCGGGCGGCGCGTTGAGGATTTCAGAAGAGTTGGTGCTGCACAATTGGCACGGCGCGATCGATACTTCCTGAGCGCGTCCCGGCGCGGGCGCGAGCAGGCCTGCGGCGACAAGCACCGCAAACATGCAAACGTAACGGCAAGCGCCCAACATGGTGCCAACCCTAGCGGCCAGGAGTTTCGCCGGAGTTAACGGAAACAAAGGACAGATCATGACCGAACGCAGCACCAAGACCCTGAGCGAAGAGCAATATCGCGTGCTTCGAGAGGGCGGAACCGAGCCGCCCGGCAGTGGCGCATTGCTCCACAACAAGGCCAGCGGGACCTACACCTGCGCTGGCTGCGGGACACCCTTGTTCGGCAGCGATACCAAATATGACAGCGGATCGGGCTGGCCGAGCTTCACCGCCCCGGTCGAAGGCACGGCGGTCGATCAAATCACCGATCGCAGCCACGGCATGGAACGCACCGAAGTGCGCTGCAAGGCATGCGAGGGGCATTTGGGCCATGTTTTCCCCGATGGTCCCGGGCCCGAGGGCATGCGTTATTGCATTAATTCGGCGTCGTTGGACTTCGAACCCGAAGGCGCGAACGACAAGGACGCTGGGCTATCGGACGACGGCGCATAAGTCTGATTGTTGAAGCGCCGCACCGGCCCGTCGGCTGCACCAACGACTCTTGTCGTCGGGCGGGGGAGCCAATAGGGATGGTGACCGAATGGTAGCCTCCCCCCCGCAAAGCCGGTCGCGCGGCATGTTCGGCTCCATCGTCCGCTGGGGGCTTGCGCTTGCGGGTGTGGCATAGCTTGCGCTTGCCATCGCGGTTGGCATCGCAATGGCCTCGCTTCCCGAATATTCGACCTTGAGCCGGCGCAGCGACCTTGGCCAGATGATCCGCGTCCGCGCCGCCGACGGCACCATGCTGGTGTCGCTTGGGCCGAGCCTTGGGCGCTGGCTGGATTATGAGGAAATTCCGGGCACGATGCGATCCGCGATGATCGCGGTCGAGGATCGCCGTTTCCGCAGCCATCCAGGGGTCGACCCGATCGGCGTGGCGCGATCCTTCAAGGTGCGGTTTCAGAGCGGCCGCTGGAAACAGGGTGGATCGACCATCACCCAGCAGCTTGCGCGCAATATCTTCCTGACAAACAGCCGAACGTTCGGGCGCAAGATCAGGGAAGCGGTTCTCGCCCTCGCGCTCGAAGGGAAGTTCTCCAAGGACCAGATCCTCGAACTTTACCTCAACCGGGTCTATTTTGGCGGCGGCGCTTATGGCATCGATGCCGCAAGCCGGACCTTTTTCGGCCATGGCGGCGAACAGCTGAGCCTGAGCGAGG
>JALYRC010000142.1 GCA_030855555.1 Pseudomonadota bacterium | reverse complement strand
AAATCGACATTCATTTCCAGCCCCAGATAGACCCTCTCAATAAAAGGGTGGTGGGGGTCGAGGCTCTTGCCCGTTGGCCCGATGTCCCCAACCCCCAGGCACTGTTCGCGCGGGCGCTGAAGGCGGGGCTTGCCGAACGCTTGTCGCGCATGATCCAGCGCAAGGCGCTGCGGACAGTTGGCCAGTGGGGCGGGGTGCTTGGCGATCTTCGCCTGTCCCTCAATGTCCTTCCGCAAGACCTTGATCGGTTTGGATATGACTCATGGCTGCTCGCTGAGATCGGACTCGCAGGGCTCGCGCCTCGCCGCGTCACTGTCGAGATTATTGAAAGCGCCTTGCTTCTCGATCGCCCCGCGGTGGCAGGCCGGCTCGCATCGCTGCGCGCGCAGGGCGTGGAGATCGCCGTCGACGATTTCGGCACTGGCTATGCCAACCTCCTTTACCTCACGTCATTGCCGCTCGACGCGATTAAGATCGACCGGGCCATGGTCGCCGAGCTCCTTGGACGCGAGCGTGACCGGATCGTGGTCAAGGCGATGATTGCAATGGCGCGGGAACTCGGCCTCAAAATCGTCGTCGAGGGAGTTGAAAACGTTGGCCAGCTCGACCTTATCGCAGGGTGGGGGGTTGATCTCTACCAGGGTTTCCTTGGCGCCGGCGCACTCAACGTCGCCGAACTTCAGCGTTTCGTCGCAACCAGCAACGTCATGGTTGACGCCGCTTAGCCGAATTCAACGCGTCGGCGCCGCTTCCCCCGCCGCAACCACCCGCATCAGGCCGCGCGAAATCTGAAGCGCGCCGTTAAGCCGCGCTTCGCCCGTTGGCCAGTCGCGGCTGACGACCATCTTACTGTCAGGCCGAAGCTTGGCCTGTCCCTTCAATCGTTCAACATAAGCGAGGAGACCGGCCAGATCCGGGAAGCCAGACGGGGCAAAGGTTACCACTGCGCCCTTGGCTCCGACATCGAGCTTGGCGACACAGGCTTTGCGACAATTGATCTTGGTTTCAACGATTTGCAGCAGATTGCTCGTCTCTTGCGGTAGCTTTCCGAAGCGATCGATCATCTCCGCCGCGAAGGCATCCACGCCCTCGCGATCGTCGAGATCGCCCAATCGGCGGTACAGGCCCATGCGAAGGTCAAGGTCCGGCACATAGGTCTCTGGAATGAGGATCGGCGCTTCGACGCTGATCTGCGGAGTAAACTCGTCGCGCCGCTCGTCGCCGCCCGACTTGCGATCCAATATCGCTTCCTCGAGCATCGACTGATACAGTTCGAAACCGACTTCCTTGATGTGCCCCGACTGCTCGTCGCCAAGCAAATTGCCGGCGCCACGGATGTCCAGGTCATGGCTTGCAAGCTGGAAGCCGGCGCCAAGGCTGTCGAGATTGGCGAGCACCGTCAGTCGCTTGTCGGCGCCTTCCGTCACACTGCGGTCGGGCGTGGTGGTAAGGTAAGCGTAGGCGCGGGTCTTCGAGCGCCCGACCCGTCCGCGAAGCTGGTACAATTGCGCCAGCCCAAAGCGGTCGGCGCGATGGACGATCAACGTATTGGCGCTTGGGATATCTAGCCCGCTTTCGACAATCGTGGTCGACAATAGGACATCATATTTCTTGTCGTAGAACGCGCTCATGCGATCCTCGACCTGGCCCGCGCTCATCTGCCCATGGGCGGTGACCGCTTTCACTTCGGGCACCTCATCGCGCAGGAATTCCTCAAGCGCGGCAAGGTCGGCGATACGCGGCGCGACGACAAAGCTTTGCCCGCCGCGATAATGTTCGCGCAGCAATGCCTCGCGCACCACGACAGGGTCCCATGGCGCGACATAGGTTCGGATCGCGAGTCGATCGACAGGCGGGGTCTGGATGACCGACAGTTCGCGCAGTCCCGACATCGCCATCTGCAGGGTGCGCGGGATGGGGGTCGCAGTGAGCGTAAGGACGTGAACATCCTCGCGCAGCGTCTTCAACTGTTCCTTGTGTGTCACTCCGAAATGCTGCTCTTCGTCGACAATGACGAGCCCCAACTTCTTGAATTTGAGCGACTTTGATAAAAGGGCGTGGGTGCCGATGACGATGTCGACCAAACCCTTTTCAAGCTTTTCCTTGGTTGCCTTGGCTTCGGCTGCAGGCACGAGTCGCGACAGGCGCCCGACCTCGATCGGAAATCCCTGGAGGCGGGCAGCGAAGTTGGAATAATGCTGCCGCGCCAGCAGGGTGGTCGGCCCGATCACTGCAACCTGGAAGCCGGCCATCGCCGCGACGAAAGCAGCACGCAACGCCACCTCGGTCTTGCCGAAACCGACGTCGCCGCACACCAGGCGGTCCATCGGCTTGCCCGAAGCCAAATCGTCCAGCACTTCGCCGATCGCGCGGTCCTGGTCGTCGGTTTCCTCATAAGGGAAGCGGTCGACGAACGAGGGATAGCTGGAATCGGGTTCGGCGACTTGGCCGGGGCGGGTGGCACGGATTGCGGCCGTCTTGATCAATTCGCCGGCAATTTCGCGGATCCGGTCCTTCATCCGGGCCTTGCGGCGCTGCCACGCCTCGCCGCCCAGCCGGTCGAGCGTCGCGCGCTCGCTGTCACTTCCATAGCGTGTCAGGACATCGATGTTCTCGACCGGGACATATAATTTGTCGCCCCCGGCATAGGACAATGCCACGCAATCATGCGGCGCCTTGCCGACCATGATCGACGTGAGACCTTCATAGCGAGCAATTCCATGGTCGGCGTGGACGACCAGGTCGCCGGGTGTCAGTGCCGCAAGCTCGGCGAGGAATGCGTCCGCGCTCTTGCGACGCTTCTTTCGCCGAACCAGCCGATCACCAAGCATGTCCTGCTCGGTTAGTACCGCAACCTGCGGCGCGGTGAAGCCGTGGTCGAGGGGAAGTACGATCAGCGCGGCATCGGCCTTCGCGCCAAGTGCGGCCTGCCAGTTATCGACCAACGCAAGGCTGCTCAGGCCATGCTCTTCAAGCAACCCACCGAGCCGTTCGCGGGCACCAATCGAATAGCTGGCGAGAACAATTTTCTTCTTGTCTTTCCGCAGCTTCGCGATGTGCTTGACTACCGCTTCGTAGACGTTCGCATTTTGCCCACGCTCGGGCGCGAAGTCGCGCGGTCCCTCGACGCCAAAGTCGATGACCTTGTCGCTGGCAGGTTCGGGAAAAGTGGTTGCGAGATGGATCGGGCGATCGGTGATTGTCCCCTGAATCTCCTTGCGGCTTAGGTAAAGTGCCGAGGGAGCAAGTGGCCGATAGCTTCCGGGCTCGGAGACCATTGCCTGACTCCGGTTTGAATAATAATCTTGGATCGCCTCGGCCCGGCTCTCAAGCGCTCCGTCGGAACCCGAATCCCGCACGATCACGTCATATTCGCCAAAGTGTTCGAATAGGGTTGAAAGCTTTTCCTCGAACAGTGGAAGCCAATGCTCCATCCCCGCAAGCCGTCGCCCTTCGCTGACCGCTTGATAGAGCGGATCGCCAGTCGCATTCGCCCCGAACATCTCTCGATACCGGGCGCGAAAGCGCTTGATGCTCTCCTCGTCGAGCAGTGCTTCCGAGGCTGGCATGAGGGTGAACGCTCCGGTCGCTCCGGTCGATCGTTGGTCCGCGGGGTCGAAGCGCCGCATCGTCTCGATCTCATCGCCGAAGAAGTCGAGCCGCAACGCGGTGGACTCGCCGGCGGGATAAAGATCGACGATCGACCCGCGCACCGCGAACTCGCCAGCATCATGGACGGCATCCGTGCGCTGATAGCCGTTGGCCGATAAGAGATTGATGAGCGTATCCCTCTCGACGCGTTCACCTTCTGCAAGCCGCCGGGTGAGCGCGCGAATGCGAAAAGGGGTGAGCACGCGCTGGGTCAGCGCATTAGCCGTCACGACAAGCAATTGCGGCGTCTTGCGGTGCACCTGCAGTGCCTGCAGCGTCGCCAGGCGCTCGGCCATCACCCGCAACGCCGGACTTGCTCGGTCGTACGGCAGGCAATCCCACGCCGGCAGGGTGAGGACCTTCACTTCAGGAGCGAACACCGGGACGGTGTCGGCGATGGCTCGCATCGCGGTTTCGTCTGCTGCGACGATGATTGCACGCCCGCCTTTTCCGGTCCCATGCACCGTCCGCGCCAGATCGGCTGCGAACCAGGGCAGGAAACCCGTCGGAACACTTGCAAGCGTCAGTGGCGCACCGGCCCTAAGGATATTTGGAAACGCGTCGCTCACTTGGCCACCTTGATGAAGTCGAGTTTGCGCAGCGCGTCCATTATTGGCCCCTGATAGCGCTGCGGAGGCTCCTGTGTTCCGATTGCCCATGCCATGATGTCGACGTCGGTTTCCATCAGGAGCGCAGCGAACAGAGCGCGCTCATGCGCGTCCCAGTTCATATGGTGCGCCCGAAAAAACCCACCGACCATCATGTCTGCTTCGCGCGTGCCGCGGTGCTCGGCGCGATATTTGAGCGCTCGCAAAACCTCATCCATACCGCCGTCTCCACGCGCGAATAGCCCGCCGGCGAGATTCGCCGCGGGTGGTGAGCGCCATGTAGGCAGTCGCGCAAGCCCGCGCTAGGGTCGTGTTCAATGCGTCCGGAAATCCTAAATCCCCTGTTCGCCGAAGTCGAAGCGTTGAAGGGAGTCGGCCCCGGGATTGCCAAGTCCCTGGCGCGCCTTGACCTGAGGCGCGCCATCGATCTTGCCTATCACCTTCCCACGGGCACGATCGAGCGCGTCCATGCAGCCGCCGCCTCAAGCGCATTGCTCGGCCGCATTGTCATTATGTCCGTAACGCCGTTCGAAGTGCGAACAGGAGCAGGGCGCGGTCCGACCAGGATCTTCGCTGCCGATGCAGACGGCAACACCATTACGCTGACCTTTTTCAACAACCCCGGGTGGGCGCGGAAACAGCTCCCGATGGGCGAAGCTCGCGTCGTCAGCGGGCGGCTCGACGCATGGGGGGATGAGTGGCAGATCGTCCATCCGGACGTGATGGAGGCCGGGGTGGCGAGCGATTTGCCCATCCGCGAGCCGGTCTACCCACTGACCGAAGGTATATCCAACAAGCGAATGCGCGAACTAGCGCTGACAGGACTTGAGCGGGCGCCGGAGCTTGCCGAGTGGATTGAGCCGTCCTTGCTAGGCGAGCGGCACTGGCCGGCGTGGCGCTCCGCCCTTGCCGAAATTCATTCGGATCCAGCCGCAGATATCGCCCGCAAGCGCCTGGCATATGACGAAGTTTTCGCAAACCAACTTGCTCTACTGCTGCTTCGCCAGGTTTCCCGGCGCAAGCGCGGCGTGCCGCTCAAGGGCGATGGCCGGATTACGTCGAAGCTAGACCTGCCATACCGACTGACCGGGGCCCAGACTCGAGTGATCGAGGAAATCCGCGGCGACTTGGGACAAGAGCGGCCAATGCTGCGCTTGCTTCAGGGTGATGTCGGTTCGGGCAAGACGCTGGTCGCTTTGTTTGCGATGCTCGAGGCGGTCGAAGCCGGCGCCCAGGCGGCAATGCTTGCGCCCACAGAAATCCTCGCTCGCCAGCATCATGCCACGCTACAACGCCAATGCGAGGCGATCGGAGTACGTGTTGCCATTCTCACCGGTCGCGAGAAAGGGCGCGCGAGAGAGGCGGTGCTGATGGGGCTTGCCGACGGAAGCATCGATATTTTGCTTGGCACTCACGCGATTTTCCAGGCGCCTGTCGTCTATCAGCGGCTTGGACTGATCGTGATCGACGAACAGCATCGCTTTGGGGTCTCGCAGCGGCTGCTCCTGTCCGAGAAGGCCGAGCGACCCCCGCATTTGCTGGCAATGACGGCGACCCCGATTCCCCGCACTTTGACCCTGACCGTCTATGGCGAGATGGACGTCAGCCGGATCGACGAGATGCCGCCGGGACGCACGCCGATCGAGACACTGGTGATCAGCGACCAGAAACTGGCCGATGTAATCGAAGGCCTTGGTCGGCATATCGACGCGGGAGGGCAGGCTTATTGGGTTTGTCCGCTCGTCGAGGAAAGCGAGCGGGTCGATGCCGCCGCCGCGGAGGATCGCGCTGCCCTGCTTCGTCAGCGGTTCGGGGCCGGCACGATTGGGCTGGTCCACGGCCGGATGAAAGGTCCTGACAAAGATGCCGTCATGACGTCATTCGCAAATGGCGACATCAGTGTGCTTGTTGCCACTACCGTGATCGAGGTTGGCGTCGACGTGCCCAATGCGACGCTGATCATTCTCGAGGGCGCTGAGCGTTTCGGTCTTGCGCAATTGCACCAGCTGCGTGGCCGTGTCGGTCGCGGGACGGGGGCGAGCCGTTGCCTGCTGCTGCGCGGCACTGCGCTAAGCGAGACGGGCAGGGCGAGGCTGGCGCTGATGCGAGAGACCAATGATGGCTTCCGTATCGCCGAGGAGGATCTGCGGCTTCGCGGGCCGGGCGAGATATTGGGCACGCGCCAGTCGGGTGAGCAGGGCTTCAAGGTCGCGACCCCGGAAGACGTCGCAGAGCTGGTTCCGCTGGCCCGCGACGATGCGCGGCTGCTACTCGACCGCGACGGCGGGCTTGCGAGCGAGCGCGGGCAGGCGGCCAGGCTGTGCCTATATCTGTTCGAACGCGATTCGGCGGTCGGCTTGCTTCGAAGCGGCTAGTCAGGCCGTCAGCAGGCCGTGCTTCTTTTTGCCGAGGCTTATTTTCACTGGCTCACCTGTTACCGTCACGACTAGCGCGGGGTCACTAACCACCGCTCCGGCGAGGCGGACCGCGCCTTCTCCAATCTTGCGGCGGGCTTCGCCCTTCGATGTAGCGAAGCCCAGCCCCGTAAGGGCCGCGACAATGCCGATGGAACCCACCACCTGCAGCATTGGCAGATCGTCGCCCGAGCCGCCTCCACTGAAGGTTTCGCGCGCGGTTGCTTCGGCGCTCGCCGCCGCTTTCCGCCCGTGGAGCATTGCGGTGGCTTCATTGGCGAGCACGACCTTGGCATCATTGATCGCGGCGCCTTCAAGCAATGCCAGCTCGGCGATCCGCTCGAGCGGAAGGTCAGTGAACAATTTGAGGAAGCGGTCAACGTCGGCATCGGCGGTATTGCGCCAGAATTGCCAATAATCATAAGCGGAAAGCTGATCGGCGTTAAGCCAGACTGCACCGTTCGCTGTCTTGCCCATCTTGGCGCCGTCCGCGGTCGTAATCAGGGGGGTGGTCAGGCCGAACAGTTCCGCCCCGTCCATGCGCCGCCCAAGCTCGATGCCGTTGATGATATTGCCCCACTGGTCCGAACCGCCGAGCTGAAGCCGGCAATCAGAACGCAGCGCCAGTTCGCGGAAATCATAGGCCTGAAGGATCATATAGTTGAATTCGAGGAAGGTGAGCGGCTGCTCGCGCTCGAGCCGCAACTTGACCGATTCGAATGTCATCATTCGATTGATGGTGAAATGCGGCCCGACGTCGCGCAGCAACTGGAGATAGCCCAGCGGGCTAAGCCAGTCGTCATTATCAACCAGGACGGCGTCGCTCGGTCCGTCCCCGAAAACCAGGAAATGCTCGAACACGCGGCGAATCGAGGCGATGTTGGCCGTGATCACGTCTGGCCCGAGCATCTTGCGGCTCTCGTCCTTGCCCGACGGATCCCCGACCTTGGTCGTCCCGCCGCCCATCAGCACGATCGGCTTATGCCCAGCCTGCTGCAAGCGGCGAAGCATCATGATCTGGACAAGGCTTCCGACATGAAGGCTCGGCGCCGTGGCATCGAACCCGATGTAGCCAGGCACGATCTGCTTCGCCGCAAGCGCGTCGAGCGCGGCGGCATCGGTCACTTGGTGAATATAGCCGCGCTCGTCGAGGACACGTAGGAGTGAGGAGTTGAATTGGCTCATGGCGATCCACTTAGCCGCCGCGCCGCATCGACGAAACCCCGGGCCGTTGCGCTCGAATATCACTGAACGTCGCACTCAATACGCATGCGCGCGAGGTGGGGATTGGCGCGGGGCGAAGGGGGCGGTGACAAAGTCTGAAATTCGTCACCGTCTTTACCGTGTGACATTATCCTACATTGGAACAGTCTACTTGCGCGGCCGCAAGGACGGAGCTTAGGTCGAGACATGAAGCTTTGCCCCCATCCAGCTTTTCCCCCTTCTTCGGTGAGGTCTATCGAAGTCGAGCTGACGGCTACCGATTGGGAAGACGTGTTGCTCGATTTCCGGATCCAAGGAGGAGATGTTGTCGTCGGCGAGTGGCAAACGGCCAAGCGTGTGGACGGTTTGTGGAAAAGTACCTGCTTCGAAGTGTTTCTCCGAGATCCGCGAGGAGAGGCATACTTCGAATTTAACTTCGCGCCCTCCTGCCTTTGGGCTGCGTATGCCTTCGACGGATATAGACGAGGAATGCGCGACCTCGATATGGCAGTCGAGCCGCAAGTCGAATTCGATCCTGATCGGCCGCTCGAACTCAGTGTCGACCTCGATCTGTCGGACATCCCAAACGTCCGGAAGCTCGCAAATTTTTCGGCAGTCATTGAAGAGCGAGACGGGACCTTGTCCTATTGGGCGCTGGCCCATCCCCCAGGCGACAAACCTGATTTCCATCATCCGGATTGCTTTGTGGCCGAGTTTCCAGCAGCGAGGCGAGCATGAAATTTGGTATCGAACGGCTGCTCGCCGACCCCGCTTTGCGTGCTCCCCTCGTCGGCAAGCGCGTCGCCTTGCTGGCGCATCCCGCGTCGGTGACTCGCGACCTTACCCACAGCCTCGATGCGCTTGCCCAGCTTGGCGACATCAACCTCACCGCCGCTTTCGGCCCTCAGCACGGGCTGCGCGGCGACAAGCAGGACAATATGATCGAGACCGAGGATTATATCGATCCGGTCCACGAGATACCGGTGTTCAGCCTCTACGGCGAAGTCCGTCGGCCGAGCGGGCAGATGATGACCGCGGCGGACGTCATATTGATCGATCTCCAGGATGTGGGCTGCCGCATCTACACCTTCATCACGACCCTGCTCTACATCCTCGAAGCTGCCGCCGAGCATAAGAAAGCCGTTTGGGTACTTGACCGGCCCAATCCCGCCGGCCGCCCGGTCGAAGGGACGACGCTGTTGCCCGGCTGGGAAAGCTTCGTCGGGGCGGGGCCGATCCCGATGCGCCACGGGCTGACGCTTGGCGAGCTTGGCCGCTGGTTTATCGATCACTTCAAGATCGACGTCGACTATCGCGTGATCGAAATGGAGGGGTATCAACCCGACGCCGCGCCTGGCTTCGGCTGGCCCGCCGATCGGCTGTGGATCAACCCGTCGCCCAACGCCCCCAACGTCAACATGGCGCGCTGCTATGCCGGGACGGTGATGCTCGAGGGCGCGACGTTGAGCGAGGGGCGGGGGACGACGCGGCCGCTGGAGCTGTTCGGGGCGCCCGACATCGACGGCCGCGCGATCATCGGCATCATGCAAGACCTCGCCCCGCAGTGGCTGACCGGCTGCACCCTGCGCGACATCAGCTTCGAGCCGACCTTTCACAAGCATGCCGGGCAATTGTGCAGCGGGGTCCACATCCACGCCGAGGGCGACGCCTATGACCATGAAGCGTTCAGGCCGTGGCGGGTCCAGGCGCTGGCCTTCAAGGCGATCCGCGCGCTGTTCCCCGATTATGATTTGTGGCGCGATTTCCCCTATGAATATGCGTTCGGCAAATTGCCGATCGACGTCATCAACGGCGGGCCCGCGCTAAGGGAATGGGTCGACGATGCGCAGGCCGAGCCGGGCGATCTCGACGCGCTGGCCGAGCCAGACGAGGCGGCATGGCGGGCCGAGGTGGTGGAGCACCTGATCTATTAAGGGCGGAAGCGTGGCGTCCGCCACCCATTGCGGACATTAGGGACACCGTGTTTACGTCTTCGCTGGAGGCGCAGTTGATGTTGCAAAAGGACGAAACGGAGCATTCGATTCCGGAGCCTTGGCGGACTATCTTTCGGCAGATTGCTGATGCCTTCGCCGCTGGAGACTTTGCACTCCGACACCACCGGATTGCCGGTGTTGAACCTGTCGATCCATCGACCGCACAGCACATTGCCGATAAAATTGCAGCATACGGCGGTGGACTCGCTCCATTGAGCGACGCAACGTGGAAGCAGTCAGTTTACAGATGGATCGACGGTCATTGGCTGATGCTGGTTGATCTCTCCACAGTAGCTGAGCCGGTAAGCGATTTGACCCTCCATGCAAAGCTACACGAGGCGGACGATCTCCGCTTGGAGATCAACTCCGTCCACGTCCCCTGACGGCAAGACTGATCGCCCCGCTCGGAATGTCCGCCACCCATAGCGGAAGTTCGCCGACTGCTTCCGCAACACTCCGCTAGAGGAAGCGCGGTCTTCGTGATGGATGCTGAAACGAGTTCAGCATGACGGGTTCACGGGTCAGCGTTTGCGGCTTAGATCGCGCATCGCCTCGTCGAGGCCGTCCAAGGTCAGCGAATACATCCGTTCGTTCATCAACCGCTTGACGATCGCGGTCGAGGCGGAGTGGCCCCAATAGGGCTCGGGAGTGGGGTTGATCCATGCGGCAGAGGGGTAGGTGTCGGTCAGGCGCTTGAGCCAGGTCGCGCCGGCTTCCTCGTTCATATGCTCGATCGAGCCCCCGGCGTGGGTCACTTCATAGGGGGACATGGCGGCGTCGCCGACGATCACCAGCTTATGGTCGCGGCCATATTTGTGGAGGATGTCGAAGGTCGCGGTGCGCTCGACATGGCGGCGGCGATTGTCCTTCCACACGCCTTCGTAAATGCAGTTGTGGAAGTAATAATGTTCGAGATGCTTGAATTCGGTGCGGCAGGCGGAAAACAGCTCCTCGGCGACTTTGACATGGCCGTCCATCGACCCGCCGATGTCGAGGAACAGCAACAGCTTGACCGCATTGTGGCGTTCGGGGCGCATGCGGACGTCGAGCCAGCCCTGGCGCGCGGTGCCTTCGATCGTGGCGTCCATGTCGAGTTCGTCGGCGGCGCCTTCGCGGGCGAAGCGGCGCAGGCGGCGAAGCGCGATCTTGATGTTGCGCGTGCCAAGCTCGCGCTCCCCGTCGAGGTCGCGAAATTCGCGTTGCTCCCACACCTTGATCGCGCGGCCGTGGCGTCCCGGCCCACCAATCCGCACGCCTTCGGGGTTGTAGCCGCCATGGCCGAAGGGCGAAGTGCCGCCGGTGCCGATCCACTTGTTGCCGCCCTGGTGCCGGCTTTCCTGCTCGGCGAGGCGCTCCTTCAAGGCCGCCATGATCTCGTCCCATGAGCCAAGCGCATTTATTTGCGCCATCTCCTCGGGCGTGAGATATTTTTCGGCAACCAGCTTGAGCCATTCTTCGGGAATGCGGGTCGTGAGGTCTTCGCCTGGTGGGGACACCAGTCCCTTGAAGACGGCCCCGAAGATCTGGTCGAAGCGGTCGAGCTGGCTTTCGTCGTGAACGAAGGTGGCGCGGCTCAGATAATAGAACTGCTCGGGCTCCGGGGCGATGACCTCGGCGTCGAGCGCCTCGAGGAGCAGGAGATGCTCCTTCAAACTGGCCGGGATCCCACCGCGCCGCAGCGCTTCGACAAAGCCGATGAACATGTGCCTCCTTTGGCCATCGAAGCGGAGGAAGTCGACCCGGACGTAAGGATCTGGAGAAGGCAAGGGCTGGTCTGTGGTTAACTCCCCTTTAGCACCTTCCACGCTAGGCAGGTGGCAGCACAGGATTTGGGGATAGTTGTCACATGGCTACGCACGGCATTGAACGAATCACCGAAGACGCAATCCGGACGGTGGCGCGCGACTGCGGTTCGCTGTCGATCGAGTGCAGCGATGTCGCGGGCTACGTCGAGGACGTGTCCAACCGGATCGCCGAGCACACCAAGATGCTCGACGGGCTCGAGGACGTCATGACGCGCTTGCTGACCGACCAGGCACGGGTGAGTGATTCGACCGACGAAGCGCGACTGCTAAGCGAACAGGCCAAGACCAAGCTTGACGCTGGCAAGGCAGCGATCGACGACACCATCACCGGCTTCAAGGGGCTGACCGAACTGGTCGTCCAGCTCGGCGAGCGGATGGCGGGCTTTGCCACTGCCATGCACCAGGTACAGAGCGTATCATCAACCATCGAAACGATTGCCCGCAAGACCAACATGCTGGCCTTGAATGCGACCATCGAGGCCGCACGCGCTGGCGATGCAGGGCGGAGCTTCGCGGTCGTTGCCGCCGAAGTCAAGAAACTCGCTCACGATACACGCGCTGCTACCAGCCAGATCGCCCTGACGATCGGCGAACTGACGCGCGAAGCGGGTGCCGTCACGTCTGAAATCAAGACCGGGGTCGAACGCAGTCGTGCGGCCCAGGCCGGCTTTGGCCAGATCAGCGAGACCGTCGCCGAGGTTACCGAAATCGTTTCAATGGTCGATCGCCAGACCGAAGGCATCGCCCATTCGACCAGCCTGATTCAGACCAGTGTCGACCGCGTCAAGGCGGGCCTTAGCGACTTCGCCGGTGACGCCCGCGACAATGGCGGGCAGCTGATCAAGGCACAGAAGCGCTTGTCTCACCTCGAGATGATGTCGAACGTCATGCTCGACACGCTCGCCAACTCGGGCGCCGACATCGACGACACGCCGATGATCATGCTCGCCCAGGAAGCAATGCGCGCCATTGTTTCGGCGGTGGAAAAGGGCATCGACCGCGGCGAACTTTCTCTCGATGACGCGATGGACCGGAATTATGCGCTCATCGAAGGCAGCAACCCGCCGCAATATGAAAATGGCTTTGCCGAATTCGCGCACGCCCACGTTCGCCCGCTCCTCGACTCTTATCGTGCCCGCGAACCGCGCGTCATCGGATCCGCGATCACCAATATCGACGGTTATCTTCCGACCCACTTGACCGAGCGCAGCCAGACACCTGGACGCGATCCGGTGTGGAATGACGAACATTGCCGTAATAAGCGCATCTTCATGGACGAACAGACCAGGCTTGCGATCGAAAGCGAGCGCCCGGCGATGCTGATGACCTATCGGATGGAGCTTGGCGACCGTCACATTGCGGTCAAGAACGTGTTCGTGCCGATGTACTTCAAGGGTCGCCGCTGGGGCAATTTCGAACTCGCCTACCGCGACGAGTAATCCCTGAAAGCTAGCTTGGGGAGGGCGCCTAGCCCTTTCGCCGCGCCATGAATGCAAGCCGTTCGAACAGCATCACGTCCTGCTCATTCTTGAGCAGTGCACCGTGCAACGGCGGGATCGCCTTGGTGGGATCGCGGTCCTGGAGCACTTCGAGCGGCATGTCCTCGTGCAGGATCAGTTTCAGCCAGTCGAGCAACTCACTGGTTGATGGCTTCTTCTTGATCCCCGGCACGTCGCGCACTTCGAAAAACAGGTCGAGCGCGCGGCTGACGAGCAGCTTCTGGATCCCCGGAAAATGCACTTCCACAATCTGGGTCATGGTTTCGCGGTTGGGGAAGCGGATGTAGTGGAAGAAGCAACGCCGCAGGAAGGCGTCGGGCAATTCCTTTTCATTGTTCGAAGTAATGATCACGACGGGGCGTTCGAGCGCGCGGACGGTTTCGCCGGTCTCGTAGACGTGAAATTCCATCCGATCGAGCTCCTGGAGCAGATCGTTGGGAAATTCGATGTCCGCCTTGTCGATCTCGTCGATCAGAAGGACGGGGAGATTGGGCGCGGTAAACGCTTCCCACAATTTGCCGCGGCGAATGTAATTGGCGATTTCATGCACGCGCGGATCGCCCAATTGCCCATCGCGCAGCCGCGCCACCGCATCATATTCGTAGAGTCCTTGGTGTGCTCGGGTGGTGGATTTGACGTGCCATTCGATCAAGGGGGCGCCAAGCGCACCGGCGATTTCGTGGGCGAGGACGGTCTTGCCAGTGCCAGGCTCGCCCTTGACCAGAAGGGGACGGCGAAGCGTGACGGCGGCATTGACCGCGACCTTCAGGTCATCGGTCGCGACGTAATCGGGGGTTCCTTCGAAGCGCATCGCCACGCCCTAAAAGGAAAGGCCGCCCTTCGACAAGCTCAGGACGAACGGTTTTTGATTTAGCTGTCGCCGCGGGCGCTGGCGCGGGCTTCGAGCAGGTCGAACAGGCCGCGGTTCTGGAGCAATAATTGCTGGCTTCCGAACGCAACCGCGCGCTCGGCGGAGGTTCCATCCATCGCTGCGGCCAGCGCGGCGAGCGTCGCCTCTTCGTCGGGCAAAGAGCATGACGGCACATCGACGCCCATGCGATCCGCGGCGCGGTCGAGGACGCCGCGAATGATCTTCCAGTCGGCAACCAGTGCGGTGGTCGCGCCAAGCGCGCAGCCGCATCGTTCGGACAAGGCCAGCGTCTCGGTCGCACGACGCTGCTGGCTAATCGCACTTTCGGTCGCGGCCGATCCCGGAGTCGAGGGCAATGGGCCGACGGC
>JALYRC010000133.1 GCA_030855555.1 Pseudomonadota bacterium | reverse complement strand
ACCCATTGCAACAGGTGGCGACGGGTCACCACGATCCGCGCCAGCGTTCGAACGATCGCGTCACCCATGGTCCAGCCTTGTTCGGCAAGGAAAGCGACAAGCAGGATCCACCGGGCGAGCGCCATTTTCAAATCGGTACCGAGGGCGCGGAGACGGCTTTTCAGCGTAGTTCCAGGCTCCCGGCGGAACAAGCCGTCGAAGAAGGGGATTAAGGCAGGCGCCGCCAGCGCGACGACCAGGAAGCTGGACCAGATCAGCGCTATATCCCAGTTGAGCGCCCAGCCCGCGACCAAGCCCAGCACGCAGGACGGCGCCGTCAGGCTGCGGCGCAGATTGTCGACCATCTTGGCGCGTCCCACAATTGGGAGCGATTTCCCCTTTTCGCCGAAAGCAAACACCCAAGGCAGCAACTGCCAGTCGCCGCGTGCCCAGCGATGATTACGGCGTACCGAGACGTCGTGCCGCGCAGGAAAATCTTCTATCACTTCGACGTCCGACGCCAGCCCAGCGCGCGCGAATATGCCCTCGAATAAATCGTGGCTCAGCAGAGTGGAATCGGGCACCCTACCGGCGAGTGCGGCCTCGAAGGCGTCGACATCATAAATGCCCTTGCCTGCGTAAGATCCTTCGCCGAATAAATCTTGGTAAACGTCCGAAACGGCAGCGGCGTAAGGATCGATTCCGCTCGCATTTGCGAAGATGCGCTGGAACAGAGATCCTTCCTGTTCCGACGGCAGTGAAATGGTAATACGCGGTTGCAAGACCCCGTGGCCCTCAACCACGCGTCCGGACTTTGAATCGAACCGGGGTCGGTTGAGTGGATGCGCCAATTTACCGATCAATCGGCGTACCGTGTCGCGAGGCAATTTGGTATCCGCATCGAGAGTAATGACGAACTGCACATCGGCCGGCACGAACGGTGGTTGCCCGTCGGTGGTAATAAAATTGGTATCCTTGGCGCCCCGCAAAAGGCGGTTCAGCTCGTGCAGCTTGCCCCGCTTGCGCTCCCATCCGATCCACCGTCTTTCGCTCTCGTTCCACACGCGACGTCGGTGCAGCAGCAGGAACCGGTCTCCGCCGGGCGCCTTGGAATGGCTGGCATTGAGGCGCGCGATGCCCGCTTTGGCAGCGGCCAGCAGTTCGTCGTCGCCTTTGACCTGCTCCTCGGCCGCATCCGCCCAGTCCGATAGCAGCGCGAAGTGCACGTCTCCTTCAAGACTGGCTAGATGGTGGACTTCTAGTTCCTCAATATGTCTTTCGACGTTTGCGCGCGAAGTTAGCAAGGTCGGCACGGCCACGATCGTCCGCACGTTGGCAGGAACTCCACTCTTAAGCTCGAGCGCGGGCAACAGGGTGCTGCTGATGGCGCGTGTTACGCTGGCATTGACCAGTCCAACGGCCGCATCGAGCGCGGGGATTGCGCCGAGCAAGCTGAGCGCGATGAGCCAGCCAGTGCCCAACCCTGTCGCCGACAGAGCAAGCAGTGGAACAAGTAGAATAAGCGCACCGACACAGACTATGCCAGCGGCATATCCGCCGATGCCGAGCGCGGTGGTGATGCGTTGAGGCCAAGCGCGGATCGGAATCCGATATCCGATTCGGGATTCGAAATCGGCACGTCCCGAGTACAACAGATAATAGCCGACATCGGATCGCCGCGGGTCGCCGGAAACATGCGGATCTTGGCTGGCATCGACCGCCTGCTGGGCGATCTCGGTCTCCGAGAGAGGCGAGCTTCTCGCCAACTCCTCAATGGCGTTTCGATAGAGATTGCGGCTCGCAAAATCCATTTCGCTGTAGACACCATTGCCGGCAAGGACGTCGTCCACCGGGCTAACCCGTTCGAACAGGGCCATCCAATCGATTTCCGAGATCATGCGCATGCTGGTGATGATATTGCGGACGGTGACGGTGGCCCTGACCTGGCGCTCCTGTTCGTACGCAATAGCCATTTCGGTGTTCGTTCCGCGTTCCGACAGCCGATCGTCGAGCCAAGCCAGTGCGGGCACGACACCGATGTGCTGATCGCGCAGCATGTGTACGAACTCCACGGCGAACGCATCCGGAATGGGGCCGTCGGGGGCGTCTTCCAGCACATGCTTGGCGGCTTCCGGGGCCTTGATGCCCACCCCTAGCAGGCGTTCGGCCAACGCGTCCGCCCGGAGCCTCGATTCCAGGCTCCGCTCGATCCTGACGGCGAGGCGACGCAAATTTTCAATCAGCACGAAGCGCAAGGTGATTGCCACCGCCCAGAGCTCGCCGATAGTAAGGGGCTGGACCTCCTGATATGCACGGACGTAGCGGCGAAGCAGCTCAGCGTCGAAGTTGCTGTCCGTGTGGGCGACATAAGCCCAAGCCAACCCGAGGACGCGAGGCTGGCCAGCAAACGGGCCCGAGACCAGCTTTGGAAGCTGGCGATAATAGCCCGGCGGCAGGTCGGCCCGGACTTCGCGGATCTGGCTCTCGACGATATGATAATTTTCCGACAGCCACTCGGCGGCTGGCGTTATCGCGATTCCCGCTTCTGCCGCGCTGACCGTGCTGCGGAAGGCGCGCCGCAACGCCGACTCGTTCTCGTCCAGCCGCGATGACAAAGGCTGGCTGCGCATCCGTTTGGTGGCGACCGGCTGCGCGCCGGCAAGGCTTCGGGCATGTTCCTCGAGACGCTCGGCACTGAACAACTCTTCACGGATTGGCTTTTCATCGACCCACGCAGACGCGTTGGCCATACCCAGGTTGCGCAAGATTGCTTGCAAGTGCCTCGATTGCTGTCCCGAGATCATGGTTGGCGAGCGCTACATTGTTGGCAGGCCTTAGGCTGGCACGGCATGGGATTCTCCTGCTGCTATGCGGGGATCATGGCGGGCAGCACGACTCACCGTGAACACTTTCGATTGAATGGATGCGCTTTAAATTAAGGGCATTGGTTTTGCCGCCGACTATTTGCAAGAGCTGGGCCGAGGCCGGGGCGTGGATCAAGCTTGGGAAGTGGCCGAAGGCGTGACAACGCCTAAGGCCCGGACTGCCGTCGTGCGATGAACGGGCGGCAGCAATTGAGATCGCATTTTATCTGTTGGATGGCGTGGGTTGGCGCCAAGAAGTCCGGCTCCTCGTGGGGTTGAGACCACAAGAAGCCGGCGGGCGATCACACTTCGGTGCCTTCAGCCAACGTGAGCGCATCTTCGACGTCTACTCCCAGATAGCGCACGGTCGTCTCGATCTTGGTGTGGCCGAGTAGTATCTGCACGGCACGCAGATTACCGGTCGCCTTATAAATGATTGCTGCCTTCGTGCGACGGAGTGAATGCGTTCCATAGTCCTCACGTCTTAGTCCCGTGCCGACAACCCACTCATCGACCAATCGGGCGTATTGACGAGCGCTGATATGGTTGGCGTGATCAATCCGGCTCGGAAACACGTAATCGTCCAATGAGCCTTCACGCCGTTCCAGCCATGCCAACAGACTCGCTCGGGCGTCCTGCATCAGTTCGAATTGCACCGGCTTGCCGGTCTTGCGCTGAACGACAATGGCTCGATTTCGTATCTCGCCACCGGCGACGATCTCGCCGATCTTCACTTTGACGACGTCGCAGCCGCGCAGCTTGCTATCGACCGCCAAGTCGAACAGCGCTCGATCTCGGACACGGCCATGCTGATCGAGGAAGAAGCGGATCGCCCAGACCTGCCTTGGCTTGAGGGCTCTTTTAGCGCCCACCTTCCGGCCCGCGTTCCAAGCTTGGCGATCGCTCGCGCCGGGATCATATTCTGACATTCCCATCATCTGTCTCCATTGGCCACAGCGGCCAGTGGATCAACGTGCCAACAAGGGTGCATCTGGCCGCTAGTCGACCGTCCGCTTCCGACTAATTCTGACAGAAACTGATCTTAGAGCGGATTCCGTTCAGTCTGGCTCATAACCGCACGAACTGAATTAATTGGCGCATTCGCGGGGCTGGAAGAGATCGACCAGTCGTCCGATCAGGTCCCACAGGCCAGAGACCGCCCTTTGTAGTCATTTCGCAGCATGGCCTTGAGCTTGGAGAAGGCCTTCTCGATCGGATTGAAGTCGGGGCTGTAGGGCGGGAG
>JALYRC010000121.1 GCA_030855555.1 Pseudomonadota bacterium | reverse complement strand
CCATATGCTCGATGAAGTGGGCGAGCCCGCGCTCATCCTCGGCTTCGGCAATCGAACCAAAATCGAAGTGCAGCCGGACCGACGCGGTGCCTTTGGGCGTGGCATTCCGCCGAATCGCATAGCGCATGCCATTGGCAAGGCGACCGAAGCGAATCGCAGGGTCCGACGGGACGTCGGTAACCGCGACGCCCCATGGCGAGACAGCGGAAGCAGAAGCAGAAGCGCTAGTCGCAACTTCCTGCCGCGCGCTCGCGGGCGAACCGAGCGCTTGAGTGGCGACGGCGAGGGCGGCCAATCCGGATCCGAGCGTAAACCGATTCCGATGCATGAATCCCAACGACGCCATAATCTTACTCCCCGGCCCCCATGACCAAACATGCGGATGAACTAGACCGGGCACGGCGAGGAAAAAAGCCTATTCGGCGAGCGACAGCGACGATCGACAAACGAAGGGGCGATAGGCGCGGGCACCAGTTTCGATCGGAAATATCGGCAGGGACATGCTCGAATCACGCACTTATGCGCGATATCCCCATTATCCCCAGGCTTCACGCTGCAGATTCCCCTTTGCGCGACTCGGGGCGAGGTTCATAAGAAATGGGTGATCGGGACGAAAGTCCCAGCCTCCCCGGATCGTCGGCAACGACAGGAAGGATGAGGAAGGGACGGAAGGTCCGATCTCCACCGGCAGGCGATGAGGAGAAGCTTCGGCTTCGAATTGGACCAGTCGGAAGAGGCGCCGGAAGAGCCAGTTTTTCTTGCGCGAACGCGGTGTCCCTCGGGACGCAGGCGACGCGAAAGGGGATTGGTCCAAGAAGGGCCGCAGAAGGAAATGGAACCCGTCTTCGGATTGGGATCTACGACCGGAAGCGACGCCTGAGCTGGTGAGCCAGGATCGAGGAGCAGGAGACCTTCGGGTCATCAAAGCTGACGAACACCGGCGGATCCTTCGCTCGGCGCAGATGGGGGCTGGCAGCAATGCCGGCCCCCATTTCGCGTTATGGCGCGGTTGCGATCGAGCGCATTGCAGCGGTAGGACGCCGCAATGTCGTCAGCACTTTCCCCGGGCAAGCCGCATATCGCGATGCTGCTCCATTCGATGAACGAGGGCGGCGCGCAAAAGCGCGTGGTGTCACTTGCCAATGGTTTCGTCGCCCGTGGGCACTCGGTCGATCTGGTTGCATTGGATGGCGCCGGCAGCGTCGGGCGTCTCGCACTGCGTGAGGTGCGCCAGTTAATCGTGCATTCCGCTGAGCCGGGACGGAGCCGGCGGGCCGCGGCGCGAGTTGCGCTGAAAACCTATCTTGAACGCGAGCGGCCGGCCGTATTGTTGGCAGGCTCGAACCGGGTGCATATCATTGCTGCAAGGGCCTGTGCCAAAATGGCTGACCCGCCATTGCTGGTCCTGCGCGCCGCGCGGCACCCCTTGCGCAATCTGCCCTGGTCTAGGCCCTGGAAGCGGCTGCGCGAATATGCCCTGCGCCCGATTGAGCGTTGGGCAATGGGGCGGGCCGACCTGATCATTGCCGTAAGCCAGGAGAGCGCCGCGGCCATTGCCGGGCTTGTTGCCAACCCCGCCAAAGTCGTGACCATTCCCAACCCAACGATCACGTCCCGCTTTCGAGAGTCGCTAGCTGCGCGCGCGCAGCATGACTGGTTGGACGAGGCTGATGCCGGAGGCGATCCGGTCATTTTAGGGGTCGGCCGACTAAGCCCGCAAAAGGACTTCGAGACGCTGGTGAAAGCCGTATGTGTCGTTAACCGGTCGATGCCGGTAAAGCTGATCCTGCTTGGCGAGGGCAAGAGGCGCAATGAGATCGAACGGCTGGTGGAGAAGCTCGGGCTATCGGGACGCGTCCACTTGATGGGTCATGTCGATGGCGTGGGCGGTTGGCTCTCGCGCGCAACCCTACTCGTGTCGTCATCGCTGTGGGAAGGATCACCGGGCGCGATCATTGAAGCGTTTGAAGCGGGCACGCCCGTCGTGGCGACCGCGTGCCCCGGCGGGTCGGTCGAATTGCTCGCCTGTTCGACCGGCGGGGTCCTCGTGCCGATGCGCGACCACGACGCAATGGCGGAATCGATCATCGACGTGCTGGCGAAAGGCCGGGACCTGGCTGCAATTCGCGCGCTCGCCCAGCCGTATCAGGACGACGGCCGCGCCGAGCTACATTATCTCGCAGTCATTGAAGAGGCGCTTGAAGAAAAAAGGCGGCGCCCCTGAGAGCGCCGCCTAAGTAATCAGTCCGTCAAGTTCGCGGGAACCTTGCCGCCATTCGCGGCAAGCTGGCGCATGACTTCCTTATGCAACCAGATATTCATTTCCGCGCTGCCGTCTTTGGCGCCGGTGTAGCCAAGCTCGGTCGCAAGTTCCTTGCGGTTATCGAGGCTCGAATCCATGCCCAACACCTTCATCAGATCGACGATCGATGATTTGTAGTTCAGGTTGCTGTGACCGCCTTCAGCCGCAATGCTGTCGAGCGTCTGCGCAACATCGATCTGGCCGCCGGAGGCCGACCCGCCGATCGTGCCAGGAGCCGGCTGGCTTCCTGCCGGTGGACCGCCTGCCATCCCAGCAGGAATTTGCGGACGGGACGCGGGGTCGGAGCTAGCGCTCTTGTGGCCGAAGATGGCGTCCTTGATCTTGCCGAAAATGCTCATTCTAAATACTCCCTTTACGCGTCGAAGTTGTGCTTAAGGTCGCGCATCTGGTCGTGGCCGCTCTTGACCGAGCTATATGCGGTTTCGACGAGGCTGCGGCTCTGCGGCGAGAGATTGTCGTCCTTGAGCGCTGCTTCATATTTTGCCTTGATGTGATCCTCGCCTCGCTCGACTTCATTGACGATCGCCTGGTCGTCGCGGTTGGTCACGGCGGCCTTCAAATTGACGAAGCCGCGGTGGGCGGCGGCGAGAATCGTGCCGTCGTCCTCGGGATTGCCGCCAAGCTTTTTCACTTCGGCGCGAAGTTGTTCGGCAACCGACGAGCGCTCGCTGGCGCGCGCCGTGAACAGTTCGGCAAAGCGCGGGTTTTCAACATCCTGTGCGGAGGTTCGATAGCCGTCGACGCTGTCGATGGTGGTGGCGATAAGCCCGTTAAGGGTACTGATATCGTGACTGGTGTCGGTCATGGCTTCACTCCGAAGTGATAGAAAGGAATGTCGCCCCAACGCGCGAGCGTCCGCTTAAGGTTCGCCTGCGCTCGTTTTGAGCCGAAGGGTGGCCATCGTCCGACCGTTGCGTCACCGCAACAGCTTCAGTCCGGCCGGCGCCAGCGCCCTTCTTGCTGGCTTCGCCGATCAGCCACCGCTAGCGTGAGGAGAAATCAGGAGATGACGATGGTCGAGACAAGGCAATATCGGGCCCAGGCGGCAACGCTCGGAATGCTTTTGTCGTGACCGAGGCAAGCCCACCGCGTCAGCGCAACCGTTCGTTCCATGTGCTCGCAGCATTGTTTGTCGGCTTGCTGCTTGGCGCGCTTTGCGCCGGGGGGGATGCGAGCTGGCGAGATCCGGCAGTGCGCGTAGCTTCAACTGTCGGTGGACTGTGGCTTGATGCGCTCAAGATGACGGTCGTTCCGCTCATCATCGCTTTGCTAATCACCGGGATCGTCAGCGGTGCTGATGCGGCGCGCGCGGGCGGGGTGGCGGGGCGGTCAATCGCCTGGTTCGTCACGGTCCTGACTGCGTCGGCGATCTTCGGAGCAGTGATGATGATCGCCCTGCTCAACTTGTTTCCGCTTCCTGCGGAGGCGTCGGCCGCACTTCGCGCCGGGCTGGCAGGGGTCGATGCTAACGCCGCGAGCGCATCGGTCCCGACGCTAGAAGACTTCATCAAGGGTGTCATCCCGACCAACCCGATCGCCGCCGCCGCCAACGATAAGATTCTGCCGATGGTGGTGTTCACCGCTTTGTTCGGCTTCGCGGTGACTCGGATCGACCACGCGCACCAGCGCACGATCTCAAGCTTCTTCCAGGCGATCGAAAAGGCCATGCTTGTGCTGATCGGCTGGGTGCTGTGGCTCGCGCCTTACGGGGTGTTCGGGCTCGCTTTCTCGGTCGGCGCGGGAGCGGGCGGTGCCGCCTTCGGGGCGGTACTCCATTATGTCTTGCTCGCCTCGACGATTGGAATCCTGGTGATGATTGCGGGGATTGGCATCGCCTGGCTTGCCGCGGGCTGGTCGCCGGCGCGCTTCCTGCGAGCGATGATCCCTTCGCTGACGGTGGCGTTTTCGACCCAGTCGAGCCTTGCCAGCCTGCCCGCAATGTTGACCGCAGCCAAGGACCTTGGCGTCCCCGAAAGTAATCGCGACGTAACCCTTCCGCTGGCCGTCGCATTGTTCCGGGCTTCGGGACCGGCGGTCAACATCGCGGTCGCAGTCTATGTCGCTTATTGGCTCCAGATCGAATTGACCTGGTGGAACCTCGCTGCCGGCATCGCCGTGGCATCAATAGCGAGCTATTGGGCGGTCAGCCTGCCCGGAGCCTTGTCGTTCGTCACGTCAATCGCGCCAATCGCGCTGGTGATGGGCCTGCCAATCGAGCCGCTGGCTCTGCTGATCGCGGTTGAAGTCATCCCCGATATTTTCCGCACGCTCAGCAATGTGACAATGGATGTGGCCGTGACAGGGGCCGTGGCACGCCGCACGAATGTCGAAGAAGCCGAAGTCAGCGTCCCGCAATCTGCCTGACCTGGTCGGCGTAAAAGCGTCCGACTGGTTGTTCGCTGCCGTCGGCAAGGCGCGCGATCCACCTGCCGGAAGGATTGCGGGCAAAACCCGTGATCGTGTCACGGCGCACGATTGCCGAGCGGTGGAGGCGGACGAACAAAGCCGGGTCGAGCCCTTCTTCCAGCGCTGCCATGGAGTGATGGATCAGCCAGCTGCGACTGCCGACGTGAAGCCGCATATAGTCGCGTTCGGCGGAGACTCGATCGATGTCGCGCGCGGCAATCCTGACCAGTCCGCTCAGGTCGGACGCCCAAAACTCCTCGAGAAACCGTGGCGTGTCGTAATGAGGCGGCGCCGGTGACGGCCCGCGTTGGACCAGGAAGGTTCGCGCCCGATCGAGCGCACGATTGAGCCGCGTCGAATCAACCGGCTTCATCAAATAATCGACTGCTGCAACTTCGAATGCGGCCACGGCGAACTGATCGTAAGCAGTGACGAAAATCACTGCCGGGGAGTTGGCCAACCGGGACAAGGCGCGCGCAACTTCGATCCCGTCGAGGCCGGGCATTGCGATATCGAGCATCACGACATCCGGGTGCTGCTCCTCGGCAAGTGCGATGGCCTCCGTGCCCTCGATCGCGGTGCCGACCAGATCCACCCCCGGCACCCGGGCAAGCAGCAGACGAAGACGGTCGCTGGCGAGTATTTCGTCGTCGGCCACGAGAACACGGAGCGGCTCAGTCATTATCGTCAACAATCGGAAGGATGATCGAGACCTGATAACCGCCGGCGATCGGCCCGAATCGGCACTCCGCGCGCCCGCCATAATGCGCTTGCAGTCGGTCGCAGACGTTGCTGAGGCCAAGCCCGGTGCCTTCGTGCGCAGCCCGCGGCGCCCGGGTCCGGGTGCCTGATTCAACCAGCCGGTTGGTGACGTCGATCTGCGCACGCCCGTCATCGAGCCGCTGTGCCACGATCGTCAGCAACATCGGATCACGCGTGCCCGACACGCCATATTTGATCGCATTTTCGACCAGAGGCTGGAGGATGAGCGCGGGCACCGTGATTGTCGCGAGATCATCGGGAACGTCGATCTCGACCCGAAGCCGGTCTGGGAAACGGATCTTCTCAATGTCGAGATAGAGCCGCTGCAGGTCGATCTCCTCGGCCAACGTGACATTGGCCGAAGGGTCGAGCGAAAGGCTGGTTCGGAAAAAGGTCGATAATGCCATCAGCATTTCTTCGGCGCGGTTGCCGCGGCCGCTCATGACCAAGGCGCTGATGCTGTTAAGCGTATTGAACAGGAAATGCGGATTGACCTGGTAGCGAAGTGCGCGGACCTGAGCCGCATGAGCCGCCGTTTCGGCCTCCGCCAGGCGCCGTTCGGTGAGCCGGGCGCGTTGCTGCTGGGTCATGGAAATGAAGATCGCGCTCCATGTAGCAAACAGGAAATACCAGGTTACGGTCCCGTCAGCGATCAGCCGCGGCATCTCCTTGGCCATGATTTGCTCGATCGGTGGAAGGTTGACCTCGAGAGCAGTGCCATTGCCCTGCACGATCCGGACCTTTCTGCCCTCCTGAACGATCGCGCCGCCTTCCTGCGTAGTAATGCTCGACTGCGGCCGGCTGGTGAAGTCGGCAGCGGCGGCGCGTAACGATACTGCCGATAGGGAAATCGCACAGGGTAAGGCCGCGATGGCGGCGACGATGGTCATTCGCCGAACCGAGCCCCCCCGCGCGAATAAGGCCAGCGCGAGATAGATCAGAGCCGTCAGTCCGACCCCGACCAATGCATTGATTGCGCGAACGGTCAGCGCCGACACCGCTTCGGGGCCGAGCAAGGCGCGCAGCACGACCGTCGCGAGGTAAAATGTCCAGAAGGCAGCGATGGACCGCAAGGCCAGTGGCCAGTCGGAGAAGCGCGCACGCGAGTCGGGCGAACGCTCGTTCGAGGTCAGTTGGACATGCTTCATTACGAGCGAACTGTGCGCTAGGCTTGCATTGCGCGCAATCCGCTGCTTCGCCTTTGGCAGAGCGACGACCCCCGCCGGTCGAACAGATTGTTCCAGCGGCACCCGGAACGAAGCCTAAGACGCGCTCGTTGCAAGGCGAGTGCAAAAGGGAGGACATATGACCGACAAAGACCAGCGCGATGGGGACAGGGGCGAACCGGGCGGCCCACTCGCAGTAACGCACCAGCGGGCTCCCGAACGCGAGCTTGAGCTCAAGCTGAAGAAGAATCCGGGCAACGATGACGCCAAGGTCGACGTCGGAAGCGACGAATCGATGGATGCGTCAGATCCCGTCGCCGCGGCTTCCCCTGGCGGCGGAGAACCCGCGCCCTCTTCTGGTTTTCCCGAAGAGATATAGGACGAGTGCACAAAGCCGCATAATAATTGTGCCTAAAAACACACAGCGAACAAGACATGTCGTCTTTGTTTCGTTTTTGTGTTGCCCCCGTGACCATGCTCTGATTCATTACTGAATGGGGGGTGGGTCCATGGTTAAGCGTTTGGAAACCAAACGCACCGCATGATCCTCCCGGGCGAAAGGAGTCGATCATGACGACGAAAACGAGTCAGCCAGCCGGGGGCGCGCTGCTGCTTAGCGAAATGAAGGAATTTGCGGGTTTCCCGAAGTCGACGCAGCGCTACATCCGTCGCTCGCTCGACGTAGCTTTCTCGCGTTCGGACCCGATCGGGACTTGGGCCCGCGACGATATCGAATCCGCTGCGATTTCGGCTCAGGCGCGCTTCTACAAGCAGCTTGACCACCTGCGGCTGCAAATCCCCGACGATAGCGGCCTCGACATGATCGAACCATTTCTGGGCATGCTCGTTACCCTCTCCGCATTCGACCTTGGCCAAGATCGCATCCCCAATTTCGCGGCTTTCCGCTTTCTCTATGAGCGCTTGCTTGGTGCTGGCGTGCGGCCATGGCTGCCAGCGGCGTTTTGCGCGGCTTCGGCCTTGCCGCATCTCCACCCCGAAAAGCGTCGCGGTTTGCTTCAGTCGATCAGCGAAAGCGCCGCAACCGCGCCGGGCTGGTCGAGCCGCGAGCCGGTGTTCTGGCCCGAGTGGGTGGAAAAGGTCGACGTCGCCGCGGCGGCGTAACTCAGCTCTCGATCGACGGAAAAATATTGCGGAGCGCGGCAAGGCTGCGCTCCGCATTTTTGTGCGTGATGAAGATGCCGCCCGCGTCCTCCCACTTGGCGCGATGGTCCTCGCGATCGTCGACCAGCACGTCGCCTGGCTGCATATACCTCACCTTGTCGCGCGCCATGCAGGTGATAATCGGAGTGCCGGGGAAATGGCGAGCAGCCCAAGCGACCTTTTGCGGTGCGGCCCAGTTGCCGAGCGGCAAACCGGTCAGGATCGTCGGCTGAAGGTGCGCCACCGCATCGAACAGGATTTGCGCGTCGGGCATGAGTGGCAGGCTATTGTAGAAGTCGGGAGCGCTTGCCAGCCGCCGCCAGAATTCGCGCTTGGAATGTCGCGCCTCAAATTGGGCCGGGGTCATTCCGCCAAGCACGTCACGAACTCCCGCGTCGAAATCGGCAAGCACTCCGTCGCAGTCGAGAAATAGCCTGGCCACGGCTTACATCCGCGCCGGAGTAAGGGTGACCGGGATCGGCTGGTCCAGTTTGGTCCACCCCAAGTCTCTAAGCACATCATTGCTTTCGCGCGCACGGCGCCCGTCCCCGAGCGACCAGGTGATGTGGAATGTCGATCCGTCCGGACGAGCGGTGTCGCCGTCTATCGTCACAACCATCGCCTCCACGCCGAGACAATCGTCCGTATGTCCGACGATCGCGGCGCTGACGGGATTCGGGAGCGCGCGGCGCTCCGCCTGCGTGGCAAGCGTGACATGATGTGCGACCGTCGTGGCATAGCGGGGCGGATAACGCTCGAGCAGCTTGCTTCGTTCGCCTTCGTCCAAAATCCAGCCAATGACCGAGCCCGGTTTTGCCATGTCAGGACGCCGTCGGCGGATTGGCGGCGAGTTCGGCGAGAATTTCGGCGGCGAACTCGCTTAGCGTGTCATCGCGCGCGCCGAGGATTGCGATGCGGTCGCCGCGGCGCGCTTCGGCGAGCAAGGCAGTCCCAATCGCACTGCGCTTTGGCAGGTGCGTCGCGAGCCCGCCCGCGCCGCGCACAGCATTGGCAAGCCAGTCCGACCCTCGCGACTGGTCGACCGTGCCGCCCTGGTAGACCGGGTCGGGGAAAAAGAGCTGATCCCCGTCACGCAATCCTTCGGCAAAGGTCCGTGCAAGCTCGTCACCCATTTTGGCAAGGGGACCATAGCCGTGCGGCTGGAACATGATCAGTAGGCGGCCGGGTTGCGTCGTGAGTGTCGCAAGCGTGGCAGCGATCTTGTCCGGGTTGTGGCCGAAGTCGTCGATTACGGTAACGCTCCCAGCCGTGCCGACCGTTTCGAGCCGCCGCTTGAGGCCAGCGAAGCGCGCGAGGGCGTCGATCGCCTCGGCTAGCGGCAGCCGAAGCGCATGAACTGCGCCCAAGGCGGCAAGTGCATTCATCGCATTGTGCCGCCCGGGCACCGCCAGCGTGACCGAGTAACGCTGGCCATCGACGTCGAGGGAGAAATGCGACCCGTCCGCCGTAAATTCGAGCGCGCTCGCCGAAAGCGCCGCTCCTGGCGAATCGAACCCGAAGCCGATCAATATGGAAGGGTCGACCTGATCGGCGATCGCGCGTGATTCGGGATCATCCAGATTTACGACTGCCTTGCGCGCAGTGGTCAGGAAATTGCCGAACAGACCGCGCAGCTCGTCCATCGACTTATGGTCAAGGCTGATGTTGCCAAGCACTGCAACCGTGGGGTGGAAGAGGGCAATCGAACCATCGCTCTCGTCGACTTCACCAATGAACAGTTCCGAGTCGCCGACGAGCGCCGAGGCAAAGGGCGTTTCTGGGGAGACGAAATTCTTCATCACCGCGCCGTTCATCACGGTCGGCTGCCGGTGCATTGCGTGGAGCATCCAACCGATCATGCCGGTGACCGTCGACTTTCCGCTCGTCCCTCCAACAGCGACGCTCGTGCTTGCGGCATTGAGGAGCTGGGCAAGCAGCTGAGGCCGGGTGACATGGGGGAGGCCAAGCTCACGCGCGCGCACGACGTCAGGGATCGTCGACTCTACGGCAGCCGAAGTGACGAGGGTGGCGCCACCACTCAGCCCGCTTCCATCCTGCGCAAACAGTCGGATTCCCAGGCTACGTAGATAATCGAATTTTGCGGCCAGGCGCCCGGCGTCAAGTGCCCGGTCTGATCCGGTGACACGCGCGCCAGTGGCGCGGACGATTGCGGCGAGCGGAAGCATGCCGCTTCCGCCAATGCCGCAGAAATGGAAATTGCGTGGTTCGTTCATACGCGCTTGCCCTATGCGGCGGTCGTGGCTTGTGCAAATCTTGTGGCCATGAAAATCGCAGTGGTCGCTCCAAGTTGTTCGCTCCACCACAAAGCCGCGGACGCCGTAAACGTGATTGCCTCCTCACGCGGCGATGCGGAGATCGCAATTCACCCACAGTGCTTCGCCGCGGCGGGCCATTTTGCCGGCACCGACCAGGAGCGACTAGCGGCACTGCGAGGGGTGATGGCTGACCCAAATGTGGATGCGGTGTGGTTCGCGCGCGGCGGCTATGGATCGAATCGCATTGCCGAGGCCGCCGCACGCGATTTGCCGCCTGCGGCGGCGAGCAAGACCTATCTCGGCTATTCGGACGCGGGCTTCCTGCTCGCTGCGTTCGATAAGGCCGGATTAAGCGTCGCTCACGGGCCAATGGTCCAAGACGTGCTGCGCGACGGCGGCGAGGCGGCGATCGACCGGGCGCTGGATTGGCTCACCCGCCGCACGACGAGCGCACTGGAACCCGGGCTCAAGCCAAGATCGCGCGCGATGGCCTTTAACTTGACGGTCTTGTCGAACTTGCTCGGGACGGCGCTGGAACCCGATTTTTCGGATGCCGAGCTGATCATCGAAGAAATTGCCGAGCATGAGTATCGGATCGACCGCATGATGTTTCACATTACAGGGAGCGCGGCGGTGCGGCGTTGCCGGTCGATCCGGATGGGGCGGATGAGCGAAATACCCGACAATGACCCCGGGTTCGGGAGAGATGCGGCATCCATAGTTCGGGACTGGTGCGAACGATCCGGGATCGTCTTCGGCGGAAACGCCGACATCGGACATGACGCGGGAAATCGGGTCGTGCCGTTCCGCCTTGGTCGCGATGGAAAACAGCGATTGCGCCGCCCTCTTGCGTAGAGGGGAAATTCGCGCTCTACCTTGCCGGCATTCAACAGGAGAGCAACATGGCAAAAGAAGCATCGGCTACACCGCGTAAAGCAGGCGGGGGCCTTGCTCGACCGGTCCAGCCTTCGGCTGAACTTGGCGCGATTGTCGGCAACGACCCGTTGCCGCGCAGCGCAGTCGTCTCGAAAGTGTGGGACCACATCCGCACGAACAATCTGCAAAATCCCGAAAACAAGCGGGAAATTCTTGCCGACGACAAATTGAAGAAGGTCTTCGGCGTCGACAAGTGCACCATGTTCGAAATGAACAAGCATCTCTCGAAGCACCTTAAATAGGCTTCGGCTAGAATCGATAACGAAGGGGCTCCGGCGCAATCCGGGGCCCTTTTTTGTAGCGGTCGCGTGGCGCGACTCGCCCTCACCTGCACCCGCGCCAGCCCATTGCGCCGCGCGCCGCTTGGTCGAAATGCAGATGATCGGCGTGGGCAGCGTTATAATCGGGCGAAAGCACGGTCGCGAACAGACCGCATGCCCCGTCGCGGACTTTGCGCAGGAAGGCGGCATCCTTGCCTCCGTCCGACCAGTCGCGAAGCACGCTGATGCGTCGTCCGCTGGCGAGGCGGAAGCCGGCGATGTCGAGCGCGTTGGCGGTGGCATGTTCGCTGAACGGCCCCTCGGCACGGCCATAGAGGCGGCGGCATGCGTAGCTTCCGAAATGGTCAATGCTCACGACCCGCTCCCCGAGCAGCCGTAACGCGGCGGGCTCGACCACCTCGCGCTCCCACAGGACGAGCGCGGCAGCGACCGGACAGGCGGTGACCAGCGGGGCAGGGGCGAAGCGCAGGGCGGAACGGTTGGCAGGGCGAAGTTCGATTCCGACATCGTAGCCACAGGCCGCATTGCTCCCACGCCGCGGGCCGACGACGCGATCGCCCGATCCGATGACATCGAGCAGATCCTCGCACTGGTCCGGTTTCGTGCCAAGCGCGGACAGTTTGCGCCCGGTAAATTCGCCGATCGGGTCCGACAGACTTAGCTGGGTCCACGGCAAGCGCTCAGGCTCTTCGCGGACGATCCGCTGATATTCGCGCCAGCCTGAAAAAGCGGCGATCCCAAACAGCGCGAGAAAGAGCCAACAGCCAATCCTGCCGCGGTCAGGCACGGAATGCTGTTTCGAGCGGTTCGCTAGTCACCGGATAGCCGCGGTCCTCGGGCAGGCAAACGTGTGGGGCACCATCGCGCTGCTCGACCCAGGGAATGATCGTATCGAGCGGATAGAGCGCTGTATCAGCGCGCGCTTCCTCGATCGTGGCGAAGCGCGCGATGCGCTCCAGGTTGCGCTTGGTCGGGAAGATTGCGTGATCGTCGCCCGCTTCGATGCGATCGAGCAGGTCACAGGCGGTTGCCCATCGCGCCGACTGGCACTCGCCGGGTTGGGGACGCGGCAGCCAAGACCCCGGAAGCGCACTTGCGATGAAGAACATGGTGTCGAAGCGCCGCGCTTGCTTGAACGCCGGCATCCAGCGAGCGAAGGCTGTCAGCGCGTCAAGATCGAGCGTGAGATCGTGCCGAGCCAGCAAATCTCCAAATTGTGCGCCACTTAGCAACCCATCTTGAAACATGAGGCCAAGCTCGGACTCGATCGCGCCCGATGTCGAACGTAGGCCGACCAGCACCGCGCTTTCTTCGACGGTTTCGCGAATCGCGGTAATTCGGGCAGCGTCGGCAGGGTGACCGAGCGCGGTTGCCAGCGCGACATCATCGGAGTCGACTCGCCCGCCGGGGAAGACAATCGCGCCTCCCGCGAACGCCATCGCGGCTGCTCGCTCGACGATCAGTATGTCGGGCGGACCGGCCGCAGATGCTCGGAACACGATGAGGGTCGCGGCAGGGATCGGGGGGTCGAGTTCCATGACGTCTACTTACGATGCCATTACCAAAGGAAAAGGGCTGGAATCCCCGTTGAGGATTCCAGCCCTTCCTTTTCCCTGAGCCCGAAGGCGCAGGGAAGCAGCTTACATCGCGTTGACGGCTGCCGAATTGGCAGTGGCGGCATTGACGTTAGCGTCGTCGATCGCTTCTTCCTTGCGAGCGCCTTCGGCTTCAAGCGCATCGGCCTGATTCTCGAGAGCGGCTTCCGCGCCCGGCGTCACGGC
>JALYRC010000111.1 GCA_030855555.1 Pseudomonadota bacterium | reverse complement strand
TTCTTGGCCATGTGTGTAACCTACAAGTGTAAGCTTAACACTTCCCGAAGACAGGAAACTGCGGATGTGCGAGATTTTTACCGCCGATGGTGACCCCTACGGGAATCGAACCCGTGCTTCAGCCGTGAGAGGGCCGCGTCCTAACCGCTAGACGAAGGGGCCTTAAGCGAAGGGTGGGCGGTTAGGCGAACGCCGGGGTGCGGTCAAGCGAAGGCGGCGTCGTCGAGATGCATCTCGGCGGCGTTGCCTCCCGTCCACTCGTCCCGCTTGATTGTCCCCGCCAGCCAAAAGCGCTGGTTCGGGGTCGCTGACAACAAGGCCTGCCCGAGCGCCGTATCGGCGGCTCGAAAGGCGATCAGCTTGAACGACTTGCCATCGTCCCCGGAAGCAATCGCCCGAACATGGCCGTTACCGACGATCGACGCCTTCAGCAGCCGCGCGGGACCCGCTGCGACGCGCGGGGCGGGCCAGCCGGCGCCATAGGGCCCCCCGGCATCGAGTGCGTCGCACAGGCTTGCCGCGACCCCGCCCGGCGCCACCAGCGCATCGAGCAGCAGGCTCCGCCCATCGCGCGCGGCCTCGATCATATTCGACAGTCGGTCATGAAGAAAATTGCGCAGCGGCTCGATTCCGCCCGGGGCGACCGTAACCCCGGCCGCCATCGCATGGCCGCCGCCAGCAACGAGCAGTCCGTGATCCTTGGCGGCCAGGACCGCGGCGCCAAGGTCGACCCCGCTGATCGAACGCCCGGACCCCTTGCCGACTCCCTCCGCATCGAGCGCGACGACCAACGCCGGCCGACCGAAGCGTTCCTTGAGCCGGCTCGCGACGATCCCGACGACCCCGGCGTGCCAGCCGGTCCCTGAAACGATGATCAGCGGATCATTCGCCTGCGCTACCGCTTGCTCGCTTGCCTGCTCTGACACGATGGTCTCGATTGCGCGACGTTCTTCGTTGAGGCGGTCGAGTTCGGCTGCAATTGAGCGCGCTTCCTCGGGATCGGTGCAGGTCAAAAGTCGAACGCCAAGATCGGACTTGCCGACACGGCCGCCAGCATTGATGCGCGGACCAAGCGCGAAGCCCAGGTCGCGGCAGGAGGGCGCCTTGACCAGCCTTGCCGCCCCGGCCAGCGCGACCAGCCCGATGTTGCGGCCATTGGCCATGACCTTGAGGCCTTGCGTGACAAAAGCGCGATTGAGGCTCTTCAATTTGGCCACGTCGGCCACGGTGCCAAGCGCAACCAGGTCGAGCAGGTCGAGGATAGAGGGTTCGGGCATCGCCTCGCTAAAGCGACCGCGTCGGCGAAGCTCGCGCAGCACGGCGACACCAAGCAGGAACGCCATTCCGACCGCCGCCAAGTGGCCGTGCGTCGCACCCTCGGCGCTTTCGTCAAGCCGGTTCGGATTGATCAACGCGATCGCCTCCGGCAGCGAGGAAGCGCATTGATGATGATCGCACACGATCACCTCGAGCCCCGCAGCAGCGGCTTGCGCCAGTGCCTCGAACGCTTGGGCACCACAGTCGACCGTAATGGCCAGGGACGCGCCCCTGTTTTTCAGCTCGACCAGTGCTGTCCCGCTCGGGCCATAACCTTCCATCAACCGGTCCGGGATATAGACCATCGGATCGACCCCGAGCCGACGCAGCAAGATTGTCAGCAGCGCCGCGGAGGTCGCTCCATCCACGTCATAATCGCCGAAGATCGCGATTGATTCCTTGATCTCCACGGCATCGGCGATTCGCGCCGCGGCCTTGTCCATGTCGGCGAATACTGACGGGTCGGGAAGGAAATGGCGCATCGTCGGAGCGCGATGGCGCGCCAGATCGGCGTGCTCGACGCCGCGTGCCAGCAGCAATTGATCGACCAGGTCGTGATCGAGGCTGTCGTCACACTCGCGGCGCGCGCGCCACGGTTGGCCGCTGAACGGCTGGAACGAGGCGTAAATGGAACCCATTGCACCGGTCTAGCCAAGGTGGGGAAAAAGGGAAGCGGCCCAGCTGTTCTCGTTCAATTTGTTCCGGCGAACGGGGCGAGCAATTGCTGACGAAGCATGTGCGCCGCCTCGCGTGGCACAGCGGGGATGCCGTGGGACGAGAAGCCGCGCCCGCTGGCGACCCCGAAGGTGAGATCAGCCGAGCCCAGGCGGCGGCTGATAATGCTCTCGGTAAAATCCACGCTTTGAAGGCTCGCCAGGGGCAGGATGATCAGTCGGCGTTTCCACCACCCTGAACGGACGAGCAAACGATCGCCGTCGAGCGCATAACGAAAGCGCCGCCAACCCAGCCATCGGGTCGCAATCGCCGTGGCAATGACGATCAGACCTACAGCCCCCACCCATGGCATAACGAGCCACTGAAGAAACGCCGGGACTAACAGCAACGAGAGGAAGAAGGTGAACACCCAGGCGTAAGCGGGTGAAATCTTGTGCCACTCGACCGACGCATCGACCGGGCGCCATTGGATGTTTGTCAGGATCGCGCCGATCTCCTCATCGCGGGCAAGCGGCGCAACCACATGGTCGCCCTTGCTGCCTTCGTCCTTGGCCAGGCTTTGCAGTTTGAGATCGCCCCAACCAAAGAGGTCGCGCAGCGGGCCCGAGCCGATGATCGCGCTCTGCGCGCGCGCGATGGGCAGCGTGACGTCGGTGAGCGTGAGGAGGCCGCGGCGGCGGCGCAGGCCAGTTGCGGTCCGATCGAGGCGAAACCGATAGTCGCGCAGGAGCGTGCGTCCGACTCCGGCGGCGAGGCCGATCGCCACCAGCATCACGCTTCCCGCGACCGCCGCCGCCACTTGATGGGCGAGGATCAAATCGGCGATCGGGGAGCCGGCCTCGAGCGTCTCGCGCCAAAAACGCCGTTTGAAGAAATCGAAGCCGGCAACATCACCAAGCGTCTGGGTCGCACCGAACAGGCCGGCAAGTATCGCAAGCGAGAAATTGAACAGTCCGGCGAGCAACACGCGGCGCAGATCCATCGCGAAGATCGGCGGCGCTTCGGCCTCGGCAGTCGCGGCAGGTTCGATTGCCGCAACTCGCCGCGCCCGGACCTGGTCGCGCAGGGCTTCGGCGCGAACCAACGCGATTGCAGCAAGCGAGCCGTCGTCGTCCTTGTCGCCGGCCGAAGCCCCCGTTTCGAACTTGACGCGTGCCAGACCGAGCAGGCGGGCAAGCGGTCCTTGGCTGATGTCGACGTCCTGGATGCGGTCGAACGGGATCGAGCGGTGGGTGCGATTGAGAATGCCGCTGTCGATGCGGATCTCATTGGTACCGACGCGATATTCGAACCGCCTCCAATAGAGGATCACGCCGATGAACATCGCTGCGAAGCCGCCGCCAAACAGCAGGGCCGCAAGCTCCCACTTGCCGGTTGCCGCGAAATAGCCGATCGCGGCGTAACCGCCGATCATCTGGCGCAGTCCGCGTCCCAGGCCGGTGACGAGATAGAGCGGATGCAGGCGCTCCGGCGTGCCGACCGCCTGGTCGAGGCTGGTCATGCGAAATCCGAACGAACATGTTCCCGAATGATGTCGCGAATCTCTGCCGCGCGATCCGGGCTCAGGCCATTGACCGTGACAATGCTGTTATGCGTGCCGGCGGTGTGGACGACGAGGCTTGCGGTGCCGAAGAATTTGTCGAGCGGACCGCGCTTCACGTCGAGATGCTGGACGCGAACGAACGGGACCAAAGTGTCGGTGTGGAACATCCAGCCGTGGACGCTTTGAAGCATGCGCTCGGTCAGGCGGTAGCGCAGGCGGCGATAGGTGCGTTGCGGAATGAAGATGATGGCGAACATGGCAAGAAGTGGAACGGCTACCGACGGCAAGCCGCGCCACGGCGTTCCGTCGAGCAGCAGTTTGTCGGCAACAACTGCGCCGATTGCCAGCGGCAGCCAGGAGAGAGCGACGCCGACGCGCAGGACGTGGCGGTAGCTTGGTTCGACGGGGAGGAGTGGCGGATCGGCTTCGGGTGTCATGCCCTGATAATACAGCTTGCGACGGAAAATTAAACCGAAATCAGACAATGCCCTTGCGATGCTCGCCCTTGACCCGGCGGACTGTGCCCGAACTGGCGCGCATCACGATGCTGTCGGTCTCGACGGTTCCGTCGCGGCGACGCTTTACGCCGCCAAGCAACGATCCGTCGGTTACCCCTGTAGCGGCGAAGATGCAGTCGCCACTCGCCATGTCGCGCAGCGTATAGATGCGGTCGAGGTCTTCGATCCCCCAGCGGCGCGCGCGGCCGCGCTCGTCGTCGTTGCGGAACAGCAAGCGGCCCTGGATCTGGCCACCGACGCAGCGCAAGGCCGCGGCGGCAAGGACGCCTTCCGGCGCGCCGCCCGACCCGATGTAAATGTCGATTCCGGTGTCGGGATTGGTTGTTGCAATGACGCCGGCGACATCGCCGTCGGGAATCAGCATGATCCCGCACCCCAAAGCGCGCAGCTCGGCGATGATCGCGGCGTGGCGCGGACGGTCAAGCACGCAGGCCATGATGTCGCCCGGCGCAACACCCTTGGCGGCGGCGAGGCTGGTGACGTTTTCAGTGACTGAGCGCTCGAGGCTGACGACGCCCTCGGCATAGCCCGGACCGACGGCAATTTTGTCCATGTATACGTCGGGGGCGTTAAGCAATCCGCCCTGCTCGGCAATCGCAAGCACCGCGAGCGCATTGGGGCCGGCCTTGGCTGTGATCGTGGTTCCTTCGAGTGGGTCGAGCGCAATGTCGATGCGCGGTCCGCCATCGGGGGCCGATCCGACCTTTTCGCCAATGAACAGCATCGGCGCTTCGTCCCGCTCGCCTTCACCGATCACTACCGTTCCGTCCATCGGCAACTCGTTCAAGGCGGCGCGCATTGCTTCGACCGCGGCCGCATCGGCGGCCTTCTCGTCACCTCGACCGATCAGGTGCGAGGCGGCGATCGCGGCGGCTTCGGTAACGCGAACCATTTCGAGGACGAGGACGCGGTCAAGGACCGATGAGGCAGTAACCATGACGGGCAGGAACTCCTGGAGAAAGACGGGTGGGCGATAGGCGGCGAGGTCTGGCTTGTCGAGCCAATGCGGCCTGAATCAGTCGCCGCCACCGTCGTCGTCGTCGCGCTCCGCTTCATGGTCGAGAATGTTGCTTCGCACTCTAACGCTGCGCGTCCCGAGCCGCGTTTCATGAAGGAAGATGGCGAAGCTGAGCGCAGTAGAGATCATTGCCGCGATGAACAGCAAGGCGACCGCAGTGCCGATCGGATAGCCGGTCAGGAAGGCAACAAACAGCAGTACAACAACCGCCGAAATGATCAGCGCGGCGAGCACGGTAGTGAAAATCGCCGTGTTGACGACGCGGATGCGGCGGTCGAGCAGGCGGACTTCGCCGATCAGCCGGTCATGCTCGGCGCCGCGGCTCGCTAGGATCCGCGGCTCGAGCGCGCGCGCACGGTCGATGATGCGGGCAAGACGACCGGCGCAGACGTTGAGGAACGCGCCGATCCCGGCGAGCAGGAACACCGGCGCTACCGCGAGCTGGATAATTTGTGCAAGGTGGGTGAGTTCCGGACTTGGTGTTAGCAATGGCGAAGTCACTCCTCGCACGCCGCATCTCGCTCGCAGCTGGCGATTTCAAGTAACAGCATCCCCGTCACGACGAAGCTGATCGCCAGGATCCAGGCGAAACTCGCGATCATTTGCGGGGTCGGACCGAACAAGGTGACGATCAAGGTCGAAATCGACAGTCCCACGAGCAGCAACAGGCCGAGCGCAAAGTCGGTCGCCGCCGAAATCGCGATCCAGCGCCTGACCGAGCCACGGGCACGGGCGGTGGTTACGCCGAGGATCAGGCTGCGCACGATGAGCCAGGCGGTGACGATGCTGATGGTGGGCAGGAAGTGGATCACCGGATTGAGCAGGAACAGGGCTCCAGCGAGGGTCGTCACCGCGCCCGCAAGCATCGC
>JALYRC010000095.1 GCA_030855555.1 Pseudomonadota bacterium | reverse complement strand
TTTCGGTTTGACACCGGGTGTCGGCTTGCGGCTTCCTGCGTATCGCCAGAGCAATCAAACTTTGGCATCCAACTTCCGCTTTGGGGAAGCGCAATGTCATGCAGCAATGGCGACATGGGTCGAAAGCGGACATTCTGGTCACCTTAGAAAGTCGCGCGAGGTGGGGCTTTCCGTTCGCTTGCCTCTTGTAACGCCGCTCAGCCGGCTGCAGGCACCGCTGCTCCTCCCGCCGGGCAAGCGCCGAGCGCTTGGTGTCAAGCGTTTGGGTGAGCGTATAATCTCGCCGTGGCCGCTCGCCGTGGTGCTACTTCAACAATAGCATCCACGGCCACGCAATCGATGACGCACGCACGCTCAGGTCAAGGGCCGGGCAGGCCTCCCGCTTACCTCCCTAAGAGGTCGAGCGCGGAAACGACAATGCTTGACAGTAAAAGACCCTCTCCTCACCACAGCGCACACTTCGCCGAGACGCATCCCAGAGGAATATCATAATGACGCAGCCTCCCGCCACTCCTGTCGTGCTGGTCGTCGAGGACGAAATGGTCCTTCGCATGCGCGCGGTCGACATCGTCGAAGACGCCGGCTTCGTCCCGGTCGAGGCGGTCAATGCCGACGAGGCGATCGAGATATTGGAATCGCGCGACGACATATCCCTGCTGTTCACCGACATCCAGATGCCAGGCAGCATGGACGGGCTGAAACTGGCCCACGCCGCCCATTCGCGCTGGCCGCATATCAAGATCATCCTCGTTTCCGGGCAGATTGCCGTGACCGAGGCCGACAAGCCCGACGACAGCCGCTTCTTCCCAAAGCCGCTCGAAATCCAGCAGATGATCGTTGAAATCCAGGAAATGGTCGGCAAGGGCGCGCTCAAGGTGATGCCGTCCCTGGTCACTGCGGACGACCCGCTTACCCGGGAGAATAAGGAACTTCGCTATCAGCTCCAGCAGGCCGGGATCGACGCCAAGGCGCTGCTGCTGAAGACCGTGCTGGATACGGAGAAGCAACAGCTGATCATCGACGAGAACCAGCCGTTCCAGGATGCCCTAACGACCGAGAATGACAGTCTCAAGCTGGCGCTGGAGCAGGCCGGCGTCGATGCAAGCGCATTGCTCGTCCAGTCGGGGATCGAGGCGGAAGAACGCGATGCTTCGGACAAGTTGCAGCATCTGATCCACGCCGAGCTTCACCACCGGATCAAGAATATGCTCGCGACGGTAAGCGCCATCACCCATCAGAGCCTGCGCACGGCAACCAGCATGCCGCATGCAAGTGCCGCGATCGACGGACGGTTCGCCGCCCTTGGCCGTGCTCACGACCTCCTTACCCGCGCGAGCTGGGACAATGCCACGATCGAAAGCACGATCCGCAATGCGCTCGAGCCGTTCGACCAAGCCGGCAGCCGCTTCATCATCGCGGGCGAGAATATCCGCATCACGTCGAGCTCGGTGATCGCATTTGCAATGACGCTGAACGAGCTTTGCACCAATACCACCAAGTTCGGTGCACTGTCGGTTCCCGAGGGGCAGGTGAAAATCTCGTGGACGGTATCCGACGAACGCCTCCAGTTCGAATGGGCCGAGTCCGGCGGGCCGCTCGTCAGCGAGCCTACGCGCAAGAGCTTCGGCACGCGAATGATGACATCATTGGGCCAGCAACTGAAGGGCAAGGTCGAGCTCGACTATCGGCCAAGTGGCTTTGTTTACCGGCTGGACGTTCCGCTTGAAGCGCTCGTTGCCAAGGCCAAGGCGGCCTAGCGGCGCGTTAATTTTCAGAAAACCTCTGAAATCGGCCATTTAGATAATCCGAGATTAGTTGAACGGCGCTGTTGTTTTTGCGCAACAGTCGGCAACAAGTCTCGATCTGGCGTTGAACTTTGGGCGACCCGCTGAGTTCCGGCGGCACTAATCTCAACAAAAGGAACGCATCTTCAATGCGCAAATATCTATTGGCGGCAGCCGCTGTCGCCGCTCTCTCTTCGCCAGTCGCCGCCCAGCCCTATCTCGGCGTCGAGGGCGGCGTCCTCTTCCCGAAGGACCAGGACGCTGACGTCCGGGCCGATTTCACCACGACTCAAACGCCTGGCGCGCCGTCGGTCGGTGCTGGTCCGGCCGACAACACGTTCAACAATGCCTATGGCATCGAATATAAGCGCGGCTCCGATATCGACCTCATCGCCGGCTACGACTTTGGCGCTTTCCGGCTCGAAGCGGAACTTGGCCGCAAGCGCGCCAAGCTCGACGAGTTCGGCGTCGATAATGGCTTCATCAACGCACTGAACACGGCGCTCAATCGCCCGTCGGCTGCTCCCGATCCCGGGGCCCCGGGTCTTCCCGCCCTGAGCGGCGCCGACTTCGACCTCGATGGTTCGGTCAAGGTCCGCTCGATCATGGCTAACGCGCTACTCGACTTCGGTAACCCCGAAGGCCTGTCCTTCTACGCCGGCGCTGGTCTTGGCCGCGCGCGGGTCAAGCTGTTCGGCGACAGCGACAATGCCTGGGCCGGACAAGCGATTGCCGGCGTGCGCTATGCCGTCAGCCCGAATGTCGATGTCGGCCTGAAGTATCGTTACTTCCGCACCGGCAAGGTCAACATCAGCGATGGTGCATCGGCACTCGCCGGTAACCCCAACCGCACGACGGTTGCGGGGACGGTGCCGGTGATCGTCGATCAAACCACCAATGCGTCGCTGTTCACCGACTTCGAACAGAAGTTCCGTTCGCACAGCCTGCTTGCGAGCCTGATCTTCAACTTCGGCCGGCCGGCAGAAATGATCGTTGCGGCTCCTCCGCCCCCGCCGGCCCCGATTGAAGTGGCTCCTGCCACCCAGACCTGTGCCGATGGTTCGGTAATCATGGCCACGGACATCTGCCCGGCTCCGGCGCCTTACGTGCCGCCGGCGCCGCCCGAAGCGGCTCCTGAGCGCGGTTAAGACTGAGCGCTAGCAAGGAGGCCGGCCGCCTAAGGTGGCCGGCCTTTTGTTGCGAAATGATCGCAATGTGGGTCCAAAGCGACGTCTCGCTATTTACATCACTATGTCGGGGAACCGACACTCGGAGACATGGTTTGAGTGCCGCAGGAGGCATGCTCGCAATGAACAAGGCGAAGCTCGAGAATGAGGTTGCGCGTATCGAAGAGACGCAAGGCGCACTTCGCGAGAGCATTGAACGAGCCCGCGAGCTTGCCGAGCAAGCGGACGAGCTTATCCAAAAGCACAAGGCGACGCTGGAGGACGAAGAGTCCCCTGAACAATAAAGAAACGTCGAAGGGCGTCTGGCCCCTTCGAACCTCCGCGCTTAACTGTCCTCTGGTGCTGCACTAGCGGGGCATTCGCCGAGGCGCTTGGCTTCGAGCATCCGGGTCAGCGTATAATCGCCATCGCCGGGGAATGACGATCCCGCCGTGACGATCGCCTTATAGCTGTCGGCAGTGAAGTTTCCGTCGGCGTTGAGATTGATGTCGCCCTTGCCAGCGCGGTTGCACGTATATTGGACCGACAGGCGGCCCGAGCGGGCATAGCTATTGTTGACACTGCACTTGTCACCGGCCTCGACGAACATCTTGGGATCAGGCGTGCCGTCGGCAGCGACGCAGGCGCGGATGGTCTGCTTGTCGCCTTTCTTGAGCTTGGTCGCCGGGGTCGTCTTGTCGGCCGATGCGAGCATGGTCACTTCGCTGACCACTTCATATTCGCCAGCGACTAGCGTCTTGGGCTTCTCGACGGCCGGCTTGGGCGCTTCGCCGCCACATGCCGCCAGCATCAGAAGCGCGCCGGCCCCAATCATAAATCTGCTCATCGTCTTCCCCCTCAATTCCCCCAGCATAAGCGGTGCCCGCGCCGATGCCAGCGCTTTTGGTGTACGTAACGTCAGGGGCGCGGCGGGCAGCGCTGCCAGCCTTGACCTCGCACCGCCTGTCCCGGCCGGGCGGAAGTCATCTCGCCGTCACGCAGAACCAGCTGGCCGTTGACCAGCACATGACGCATCCCGACCGCGAACTGCTGTGGTTTATCGAAGGTCGCTTTGTCGGCGATGGTCGCGGCGTCGAAGATAGCGAGGTCGGCCTTCATTCCGGCCGCCAAACGGCCGCGGTCCCTGATCCCGAGGTTGGAGGCGGGAAAGCTGGTCAGGCGGCGCACCGCTTCGGGCAGCGTGACGCGTTTCTCGTCGCGGACATATTTGCCAAGCAGCCGCGCGAAATTGCCGTAAGCGCGGGGATGCGTGCTTGACTTGAGGAAGGCGCCGCGGGGAGCCTGCGCGCCTGCATCGCTTCCGAACGCCATCCACGGCAAGGTTAGCTGACGGGCGACATTGGACTCGTTCATCGCGAAATAGACCACCTGCACGCGGCTATCGTCCTCGACGATCAGATCGATCGCGGTATCCTCGGGGCTGGTGCCGCGCTGACGTGCGACGTCGGCAAGCGTAGTGCCCGCCAGCGGCTTCAACCGGTCATTCCTGAAGCCGACCAGAAGCACGCCGCGAGCGTCGCCTACCGACCGCAGCCAATCTGTCTTGCGAAGTTCGGCGACCAGCCGGGCGCGGGACGCTGGCTCCTTCAAGCGGGCGATGAAGGCGTCATGACCGCCTTCCTTCACCCAATCGGGGAAATTGGAATTGAGCCCGGTCGAACTGGCCGGATAATTGTACATGTCGGCGGTGATCCTCAGACCTTCGGCGCGCGCCGCTTCCACGCGCGCCACTGCGGCGCCGAGCTTTCCCCAATTGGCCCTGCCCGACTGTTTCAGGTGGTAGATTTCCGCGGGTCCGCCCGATCTCCGGGCGATCGTCACGAGTTCGTCGATCGACTCGATCAGCTTGTCGCCCTCGTCGCGCATATGGCTGATATAAAGCCCGCCGCAACGTGCCGACACGCTCGCCAGTGCAACCAGCTCGTCGGTCTCGGCGAAGGTGGCGGGAACATAGATCAACGAACTGCCAACGCCGAGCGCGCCCTCGTCCATCGCCTGGCGGACCAGCTCGCGCATTTGGTCGAGCTGGGCGGGAGTGGGGTCGACATCGTCTTCACCAAGGACATGGATCCGGACCGTGGTCGCGCCGACAAAGCTGGCGACATTTGGGGCCACCCCGCGGCGGGTGAGCCAGTCGAGATATCCACCCAGGGTCCGCCATGCGATCGGATATTTTATGTCGTCCTGGAGCTTGAGCGCGGTGGCCACCATCGCCTGATTATATGGCCCCATCGAGGTGCCTTCGCCGAACACCTCAAGCGTGACGCCCTGGCGAATATCGCTCTCGCCGGCACCGTCCTCGATCAGGGTCTCATTGGCCCAGCTGAGCATGTTGATGAAGCCGGGCGTAACGGTCAGCCCGGTCGCATCGATCGTCGTTGGCGAACCGTCCTTGATCCTTGGCGCGAGCGCAACGATGCGATCGCCTCTGATCGCAACATCGCCAACATAAGGCGCGCCACCGCTGCCATCGACGATGGTGCCGTTACGGATTACAACATCATATCCGGAAGGCGCATTCACATTGGCGCAGGATGACAGCAAGAGCCCCGCAAGCGCGGCAATGACACGTGGCATCGGCACTTCCCCTTATTACGCTGCGTTGCACCGCAGGCCACCGGCACCATATGGATAATCCATGGCAATAGAAATCCGTACTTCACTCGCCGAGCCGCAGAATGACGACAGCTTCGTTCCGCACCGCCCCGCACGGCCGCAAAAGGCCGAGGGGGGGCGTCGGTTCGTGCTCAAGTCGGATTATTCTCCGGCGGGGGACCAACCGGCGGCGATCAAGGAGATGGTCGAGGCCGCGCTGGGCGGCGAGAAGGACCAGGTACTGCTTGGCGTCACCGGCTCGGGCAAGACCTTCACCATGGCCAAGGTCATCGAGGAATTGCAGCGCCCGGCGCTGATCCTTGCGCCCAACAAGATCCTCGCGGCGCAGCTCTACGGCGAGTTTAAAAGCTATTTCCCCGATAATGCCGTCGAATTCTTCGTCAGTTACTATGATTATTACCAGCCCGAGGCCTACGTCCCGCGCTCCGACACCTACATCGAGAAGGAAAGCTCGGTGAACGAGGCGATCGACCGCATGCGCCACAGCGCCACGCGGTCGCTGCTCGAACGCGACGACGTGATTATCGTCGCCTCGGTGTCGTGCCTCTATGGGATCGGCTCGGTCGAAACCTATTCGGCGATGATCTTCGATCTCAAGAAAGGTCAAAGCGTCGACCAGCGCGAAGTCATCCGCAAGCTCGTCGCGCTTCAATACAAGCGCAACGACGCCGGGTTCGCGCGCGGCAATTTCCGGGTCAAGGGCGACAATCTCGAAATCTTTCCGTCGCATTATGAAGACACTGCGTGGCGGATAAGTTTCTTCGGCGACGACATAGAGGAGATCGTCGAATTCGACCCGCTGACGGGCAAGAAAGTCGCCAGCCTCGACTATGTGAAGGTCTATGCCAATTCGCATTATGTGACGCCGGGGCCCACGCTCAAGCAGGCAATGGGGGCAATCCGCCACGAGTTGGAGGAGCGGCTCAAGGAGCTCGAGGCCGAGGGCAAATTGATCGAGCATCAGCGGATCGAACAGCGCACCAATTTCGACCTAGAGATGATCGCCGCGACCGGCAGCTGTGCCGGGATCGAGAATTATTCGCGCTTCCTGACCGGGCGACTGCCGGGCGAGCCGCCGCCGACCCTGTTCGAATATCTGCCAGACAATGCCTTATTGTTCGTCGACGAAAGCCATCAGACGGTGCCGCAGATCGGGGCGATGGCGAAAGGCGATCACCGCCGCAAGATCACGCTCGCCGAATATGGCTTCCGCCTGCCGTCGTGCATCGACAATCGCCCTTTGCGGTTCAACGAATGGGACGCGATGCGCCCGCAGACGACCTTCGTTTCGGCGACCCCCGGGCCGTGGGAGATGGAAGCGACGGGGGGCGTGTTCTCCGAGCAGGTCATTCGCCCGACCGGGCTCATCGATCCCCCGGTCGAGATCAAGCCGGTCGAGGATCAGGTCGACGACCTTGTCAACGAAGCCAAGAAGGTCGCCGCTGCGGGATATCGGACGCTCGTCACGACGCTGACCAAGCGCATGGCCGAGGATTTGACCGAATATCTCCACGAGGCGGGGCTGCGGGTGCGCTACATGCATTCGGACGTCGAAACGCTGGAGCGCATCGAACTCATCCGCGACCTTCGGCTTGGCGTCTATGACGTGCTCGTCGGGATCAATCTGCTGCGCGAAGGGCTCGACATCCCCGAATGCGGGCTGGTCGCGATTCTCGATGCCGACAAGGAGGGCTTCCTGCGCTCCGAAACCTCGCTCATCCAGACCATTGGTCGCGCTGCGCGCAACATCGACGGGCGAGTGATCCTCTACGCCGACCGAGTCACCGGGAGCATGGAACGCGCGCTCAACGAGACTGACCGGCGGCGCGAGAAACAGGTCGCCTACAACTTGGCTCACGGGATCACCCCGGCCTCGATCAAGAGCCAGATTAACGACATCATGAGCGACGTATCGTTGCGCGACGGCGTGCTGGTCGAAACCGGCGACGATGAGCGCCCGCACCTCGTCGGGCACAATCTGCGTGCCTACATCGGCGACCTCGAGAGCCGGATGCGCAAGGCCGCTGCCGACCTCGAATTCGAGGAAGCGGGCCGCCTCCGCGATGAAATCCGCAAGCTCGAGGAAGATGAGTTGGGGCTGCCCGTGCAGGAACGGCGCGCGCCGCGATCGGTCGGCAATTCGACCGAAGGCAAGCCGGGCACCCGCAAGGGACGCTTCGGGCGGCAAAGCAAAACCAAGTTCGGGCGGTAGCGGGTTTTCATTCCCCCGGGCGCATCCTAAGCCTCCGCTGGATGTTCTTGATAGCTTTTGCCTTTGCTGCCGAACCCGCACCGGCGCTGGACGTGAAGCGCGCGATATCGGAGCAGCAGTGCCAGGCGCGTCGGACCGCTGATCCTGATGACATTGTCGTTTGTGGTCGGCGCGGGGTCAATGAGCGCTATCGCATGCCAGGCCGCGACGCGCCGTTCGACCCTTCCCGAGATATCATGAGCGTTGCCCGTGAACATGACTCATGGGGCGAAGGCGGCGAAACCGGAATTGGGTCGTGCGGGCCGGTCGGTCCGGGCGGACATACCGGCTGCATCGCTCGCTCACAGGCCCGGCAGCGCGCCCAATATCAGTGGGGCAAGAATGTGCCGAAGAAGTGGTGAATAAAGCCTAGCGCAGCACGCCTTTGGCCTTCATCGCCCGCGCGTAGAAAAACAGAGCGAGCGCGACGAGGATGATCACGAACGGCATGATGTCGGCCATTGCTCCTTCCATGCCCGGGGGCGGGGGAGCGGCGAGGATCTGGTAGCCAAGGCTGACCACTGCACCCACCAGCGAGGCGGCAAAGACCGGAACCGCCCAATGGCTTCGAACCAGCAGCAGCACCGCGCCCATCAGGCCGCCCCACACGCCAAGCCCCCAGCCGAACTGCGCCCACACTGGAAAGCCGTCGATCCACGCCAAGGTAGCTTCTGGGTCGACGCCCGGCATCAACGACGCCAGATAATCGGTGTTGCGCATGCGTGTCATGAGATAATCAGAGGCGCCGAAGCCGTTCCACAGCAGCGCCAGCGCGCCCACTACCCACAGATGGACCGGTGTCTTGCTTCGCGTCGCCATGGTGCCCCCTTGCTTCGCGCCGTATCGTGACGGCAGCGAAAGGAAGCCCGTTTCGGGCGGAAATGTCAAATATCGCGCCCGATGAACCCGCACGCGCCGCCGTGAGTTAGAAGATCATGAAGCATATTTTTCCCTTACTGCCGTTCGTTGCCGCGCTGGCCCTCATCGCTTGCCAGGGGAACGACCCGGTTGCCGAAGATGCCGCCCCGCCGCGTGACGAACTGGTCGGCGATGTCTCCGCCGACGGCCTTGCCGCACCAGCCAATGCCGGTGCCGCGGAGGCGGTCGACAAAGCCGCTTTGCCAGTCGTCGCCGACGGCATGGCCTGGTCCGCCGGCCCCAGCGGAAGCGCCAATTTTGGGCCGAGCGGCGCGCGGCCCGTCTTGGCCTTCGCCTGCCAGGGCAATGCACTGAGCGTCACGCGAGAGTATCCAGCAACCCCAGGCAGGACCGGGACCTTGAGCTTAACCGGCGGCGGGGCGGCTTCGTCGATGCCGATGCTCGCCGTCGCCAAGCCAGGCGGGCCGGGCGAATCGCAATGGCAGGGGCAGGTGCGCGGCGACACGGCGCGAGCGGTCGCGCGGGCCTTTGCGGGGGAAGGCCAGGTACAGGTCACGCTTGGCGGCGCCCCGGCGCTAACCGTACCGACCTCGCCGGTCGCCGACGCGGTCTTCAAGCGCTGCGCACGATAAGAAAAGGGCGGCCCGACCTTCGCCGGACCGCCCCTTCTTCAACCCTTACAATCAGAAACCGGCGCGAAGCCCGACGTGGGCCGAGGTCTCATTGCCCTGGTCCTTGCCGACCGTCCCGGACACGTTGGCATTGAGCGAAATCCCCGAGAGGATCGCAGCGCTCATGCCAGCCGACAAGCGGCCATAGGCCTTCTTGGAGGCATCCTCGACGCGGTAGCTATTGACGATCCCCGGCGCGCTGGTCTGCGCGAAGCGGATCGAGCGATCGTCGCCGGTGAAGTCCTTTTCGACCATCGCCGCTGCATAGGGACGAAGCTGCACGCCGCCGCCGCCGAAATCGCCGCGCACTTCGGCGCCGATGCTGCCACGAAGCGACGAGAAACGCTGCCGCCCGACGTTGAGCGTCAGTGCCGCATCGCCTTCCTCGGTATAGCCGTCGACGCGCGCGCGGGCATAATCGAGGCCGATGACCGGACCGACGCGGACCGAAGCGAATGGCATGAGGAAGCCGGCCTTGATCCCGGCGGCCGCATGCTTGCCCTTGGGATCGGCATCGAGGTCGGACACCACGCCCTGACGCGTGAGGTCATGGCGGATCGTGCCGATCGCGCCATAGCCCTGGACGAACCCGCCAGCGATGCCGATGCCGCCATAGACTCCGCCCTGAAGCGCCTTGGCTTCGTCGCGGAACTTGTCATGCGCGAAATTGGCCTTTGGCCGCGATACGTTGATCGCCGCTCCGACCATTCCCGACCCGAAGCCGAATTCGACCCCGCCGGTTAGGCCAACCGTCGTGACCTTGAACTGGTCGTTGCGGTCGCTGTCGCCCAGCGTGCGCGTAAAGCTGTCACCGACGAGATAGACGCCGAGACCCTCGGGCATGTCGCCATCGCGCGGTGCACCAAGGTCCATCCGCGTCGACAGCGTGCGGCCGAACTGGCGCGCGGTGTCGAGCCCGACGTCGCTCGGCGCCTGAAGTGTAAGCGGCGCCCTCAATTGTGCATCGATGTAGCGGGCGACGATGGCAAAGCCCGCCGACGTTAGATGGAGATTGTCGACGTAGAACAGGAAGCGGTTCGCCGCCGCGGGATCGGTAATGCAGCCGGAGCCAAGGTTGCAGGCCCCGGCGCTGGTCAAACCGAACGCGGCGGGATTGGCAGTGATGGCGTCGCCGATCAGCGTCAGGTCGGTGTAATGAACGACCACGCCGTTTGCGGCATAACCCGCAAGCGTACCCTGGATTGCAGTGTTGAAGCTGGTCGAAAAGGCATTGCGCCGTGCCTGCGCGGCCGGGTCGGCGGCGACTTCAGGCAAACGCGACGTATTGCCGGCAAGGAAGCTGATATTCTGCGCTCCGGCCGCGACCAGGCGATTGAGATTGGTGGTCGCGCTGGCAGCGGCGAGCTGGGCAGCGGCGGGGGCCTCGGCGGGCGTTCCTGCAAAGGCGCGCGCATCATTGCCGCCGATCGAGACGGTGACGAGGTCTCCATCGCCAAAGTTTGGAGTGACTGTCTGGAACGGGGCGGGTGCGCCACCGGCGAGGAACGTGCTGACTTCGAACGTAAAGCCGGGAAGTCCGAAATTCTGATTATTATTATCGGTGCGCGCGCCGCCGATGGCAAAGTTCTCGACCGGGGCGTTAAGCAGTTGCGACAGCGTGTCGATGTAATTGGTGCCGCCCGAAAAGCGCCCGGTCGGATAAAGCTGCTGGATCTGCGCGCGCGTTGCCGCGGGCGTCCCGGGGTTGCCAAGGATCAGCGAGGTCGCATTATTGTCGTCGGCGAAGCTGTCACCGAAGGCGACGATGCGGTCGATGCGCTGCGCCGCGGCGGGTGCGGCGCAGGTAAGTGCAGTGGCGGCGAGCAAAGCGCCCGCAAACAAGCGGTTGTTGGTCATGATAAATCCTCCCCGATGCCGCTGATCATGCCGCGGCCCCATGGCGATGATTAATGCCGGTCTGCGGAGGGCAAGACAAGTGACGTGAATGTCACACTCACAGGCCCAGCGGGGAGGTATCCTCGGCTAGTTCCGTTCGACTGCGAGCCGGCTCATCAGGATCGCAGCGCGTTTCGCCTGGCGCCAGATCGAGGCGATATCGACCGCTTCGTCGGGCGAATGGTCGCCGCGGCTTGCCGGCCCCAAGCCGTTGATCCCGCCATCGACATCGGGCGCGACGAAGCTGATGTCGGCCGCGCCGCGCTTCAGCGGATCGAGCGCCTCCATCGGCGCAAGCCCAAGGTCGGCATTGACAGCGTTCAACTTGGCCAGCAGCGCGACACTGCCCGGCTTGACCGCCATTGGCGGATAGCCGTCCTCGTCGAACTTTATGCTTGCCGTCGCGCCGGGCAGTGATCGAGCGACGATTGCCCGCATCTTCGCCCGCGTGCGGTCGATCTGGCCCTGGTCGATGGCGCGCAAGTCGCCGCGCGCAACTGCCGTCGCGGCGATGATATTGGTCTTACCGGTGACCGCCGCGCGAATTCGCCCCTCATCCAGTTTGACGCTATCACCGCCGCCGATCATCCCGACATTGAAGGTCAATTTGTCCTCGCGCGCTTCGCGGCGGAAGGCGTCGATGATCCGCGTCAGCTCGTAGATCGCGCCATTGCCCGAAGCGGCGGAGAAGATACCGCTCGAATGCCCGCCTTTGGCCGTGACCTCGACCGTCCAGCTTCCCGAGCTTCGCCGGGCGATCGAGCCCATGTCGCGGCCGCCGTCGACGATCAAGCCTTCGAAGTCGAGCGCCACGTCGGCGCGCTTGCCCGCGGCGATCAGGTCGCGCCGCGCGAGCTCGATCGGATTGCCGCTATCCTCCTCGTCGCCGGTCAGCACGATTTCGATATCGGCCTGCTTGAGCGTCCCCGCCGCCTGCATCGCGCGCAAGGCGGCAATCATCACGACAATTCCACCCTTGTCATCGGCTGCGCCCGGCCCCGATCCCCAATTGCCCTGCCGGTTCCATTTCTGGAACGGGCTGTCGGGTTCGAAGACCGTGTCGAGATGACCGATCAGAAGCATCTTCTTGCCGCGCCCGCCCGGCGTGCCCTTGTGCCGCGCAACCAAATGCCCGGCACGGCCTGTCTCGCGCATGTCGATCCACTCGACCGTAAAGCCAAGCGGCTCCAGTTCGGCGCGCATCATCTTGCCCACCGCCGTGACGCCGGGGATGTTAAGCGATCCGCTATTCTGGTTGACCATTTTCTCAAGCAAAGCGAGCGAACGCCCCTGCTCGGCGTCGACCGCCGCAATCATGCGCCGTTCCGTAGGTGAAGGCGCGGCGAGTGCGGGCGAAGCGGACAGGCCAAGCGCGGCGACGAAGGCGAGACGGGACAGGATTTTCATACCGCCAGCTTAGCCAGCAATCCGCGCCACACAACCGCCCGGTCGCGCGACGCCTCGTCAAACCTTGAAAAATCTTGTTTTCGGTTAAAACTACTGTCCTACAGCGATCCAATATGGTTCACCGTTCATTTGGGAGGGACGAGGATGGAACAGGATCATATTGGAATTGACCGGCTGCTTGACGAACTGGTCGAGCGCGAAGGGGGATTTGTCGATCATCGCGACGATCGCGGCGGTGCGACTCGCTATGGGATTACCGAGGCGGTGGCGCGGGCTCATGGCTATCGCGGGGCAATGCGTTACCTGCCGCGCGACGAGGCGTTGAGTATTTACCGGCGCATCTATTGGCTTCGACCGCGCTTCGATGCCGTCGCCGAGCGAAGCGGTCGGATCGCCGCGGAACTGTTCGACACCGGGGTCAATATGGGGCCGGCGGTTGCAGCGACTTTCCTCCAGCGGGCGCTGACCGCGCTTAACCGCCAGGGCAAGGACTTTGCCGATCTGGTTCCCGACGGCCGAATTGGGCAGCGCACGCTGGATGCGATCGACCAATTCTTCGAAGCGCGCGGAAAGCGCGGCGGGGAGACCGTATTGCTGCGTGCGCTCGAGGCACTCCAGGGCGAACGCTATCTCCGCCTGGCCGAGCGGCGCCCGGCCAACGAATCTTTTCTTTATGGCTGGCTGGCGAACCGGATCGGCACGATGTGACCGCAAAATGGTAGGCGTCCCGGAGACTTTAGTGACTTTAGGACTTTAAGAAAGGAACATTCCAATGGCCGTATTCGAAGCAATTATCGCGCCGCTGGCAAAGCTGCTCGACAAGATCATCCCCGATCCCGAGGCGCGGGACCGGGCCAAGCTTGAGCTGATCAAGCTTCAGGGCGACCAGGAGGCGTCGGCGATCGCAGTCCAGATGCAGGCGATCGTCGTCGAGGCCCAATCGCCCGACCCGTGGACGAGCCGGGCGCGCCCGTCATTCCTGTACATGATGTATGTGCTGATCCTGTGGTCGATACCGATGGGCCTGATCGCGGCGGTGGATCCGCGCATGGCAACCGGCATTGCCGGTGGGATGACCGCTTATCTACGCGGCATCCCCGAGGAATTATACGCGCTCTTCGGCACTGGCTACCTCGGCTACACTGCGGCCCGCACCTGGGGCAAGATGCGGGGCGTCGAACGCTGAAAGGCCGGGCCACCGACTGGCGGCCCGGCCTTCATTTTTTAGTGGGTTAGAAGCGGTAAGACGCCGTCAGCGACGCGCTGTGGGTCTTGAAGCGATCGTCGGAGCGGCGGAATTGGGTGCCGTTTGGACTGCCAAGCACGAACGGATTGGTCGCCGGGCTGGTGCCGCGCGTGACGTTGACGCGGAAGTCGTCGTCCTTGACGTTGGTGAACAGGTAAAGCGCACCAAGTGCGACTGGTCCGACGCGGGTCTCGAAGCCGCCGCCGACGCGATAGCCGTTCTGCTTGCCATTGGCATTTTCGAGCGCGAACGCGTTGGCGGTGTTCGAGGAGCTGAACTCGTTGCGGATCTTGGCGCGGACGACACCCGCGGTCACGTAGGGCATGGTGCCCTGGATATCGACGCCGAGACGGGCACGGGCGCCAAAGGTCCCGCGCATCTCGCGCGACAGATAGTAATTGGCAGGGGTGGTCGAGAAAGCGGTGACGCTGTTTTCGCCCTTCGAGCGGCCATATTCGACGAGGCCGCCGACCACGATCGAGCCGAACTGATAGTCGGCGCCAGCATGGACAGCATAGTCCAGCCCGTCCGAATCGCTCTTGCACCCGTCGAGTGCCCGAGGGCCGATCGGATCGCCGTTGCAGAAGCCCGGTGAGAATGCGTTGCCCCCGGCAGCGGTGGTAATCGTGTCGCCGAACTGGCCGTCGAGGCCGCGGTCGAACAATACGCGCGATCCAGTGTCGAGCGGGGTCGCGACGTAACCGATCCGACCGCCGGCGTAGAAGCCGGTCCAGTTGGGGCTGGTCTGGGCGGCGGCGGGGGCGGCCATGGCGAACAATGCGGCGCCGATCAGCAAGCTGCGTATCATGATATTATCCTGTTCCTGTTTGTGAAATCGTTTGAAGCCCCAGATACGTCCGCGGTCGGTTTTGGATGCATCGCTGCAAGGAATTGGATTGAAGCTGTGGCTTTCGGGCATTGGCCAGCGCCCGGGGGACCCTTAGCCCACCAAGCGACGTTTGGTGCTGGTCCGCTTGTTCGGCGAACGATTGGGAGAATTTCACGTGGCATCAAGCAGGCGAACGGCAATGAAGATCGGCACCGCCGTGCTCGGACTGATCGCGCTCGCGGGTTGTAGTCCGGCCGGTCTGCTCAACGGGGTCAGCCGGCTGAGCGGTGACGGCATGACCCGGCTTGCGGTGCGCGGCGCGACTTATGGGCCGCTTGTGCGCCACAAGCTTGACGTGTGGGTTCCCGCCAGGGCGTCGGCAACGCCACTGCCGGTAATCGTCTTTTTCTACGGCGGTGGATGGGTGGCGGGGGATCGCGCCGATTATGGCTTCGCCGGCCGGGCTTTCGCCGCGCAGGGCTTCGTCACTATCATCGCCGATTATCGCCTTGTGCCCGAAGTGCGCTTCCCGGCCTTTCTCCAGGACGGCGCCCTGGCGGTCAAATGGGCGCGGGACAACGCCGCTCGCTATGGCGGCGACCCCAAGAGGATCAGTCTTTCGGGGCATTCGGCGGGAGCCTATCAGGCGGCGATGCTTGCACTCGACCCGCACTATCTGCGGGACGTCGGGGTCGATCCCAAGATCATCCGCGCTGCCGCTTTGCTTGCAGCGCCGACCGACTTCTATCCATTTACGGAGATCCGCGGGCGTGACGCGCTTGGCGCCTGGCCGCGCCCGCTCGAAACACAGCCGATCAGTTTCGCACGCGCCGACGCCCCGCCACTGCTGCTAATGCACGGTACGGCGGACACCGTCGTTCGCCCGTATAATAGCGAGCGGCTGGCCGCGAAGCTGAAGGCGCTCGGCGCCCCGGTGGAGGTTCGACTCTATCCGGGCAAAAGCCATACCGACCTCATCACGTCACTCTCACCGACGTTCCGCGGCACCACGCCCGCGCTTGCCGATAGCGTTGCTTTCCTGCGTGCCAACAGCGGCTGACGCTTGCGGTCGCCGCACCCCCTTCCCACATCGCCGCTTCACGGATGAGCGGGACACATATGGAAAGCTGGCACGGAACGACGATCCTCGGGGTCAAGCTTGGTGGGCGCACGATTATCGCCGGCGATGGGCAGGTGAGCATGGGCAATACGGTGATGAAGCCCAATGCCAGAAAGGTGCGGCGGCTTGGGGCCGAAGGAAAAGTGATCGGCGGGTTCGCTGGAGCAACGGCGGACGCGTTCACTTTGTTCGAGCGGCTCGAAAAGAAGCTCGAGGCGCATCGCGGCCAATTGCTCCGCGCCGCGGTCGAACTGGCCAAGGACTGGCGGACCGACAAATATTTGCGCAACCTGGAAGCGATGATGATCGTTGCCGATGCCGAGGTGATGCTGATCCTGACCGGCAATGGCGACGTGCTCGAGCCTGAAGCCAATTCTTCCGGCGGCGCCATTGCCGCGATCGGATCGGGCGGCAATTATGCGCTCGCCGCCGCCAAGGCGCTGACCGATTATGAAAGCGATCCCGAAAAGCTCGCCCGCCGCGCCATGGCGATCGCTGCCGAAGTGTGCGTCTTCACCAATGACAGGCTGACGATCGAAAGTGTTGGCGAATGAACGATTCACTTACCCCGAAGACGATTGTCGCCGCGCTCGATGCGCATATCGTCGGCCAGGCCGATGCCAAGAAAGCGGTGGCGGTCGCGCTTCGCAATCGCTGGCGCCGGCAACGGCTCGGCGCCGACCTGCGCGACGAGGTCACCCCCAAGAACATATTGATGATCGGGCCGACCGGATGCGGCAAGACCGAGATCAGCCGGCGCTTGGCGAAGCTCGCCGACGCGCCGTTCGTCAAGGTCGAGGCGACCAAGTTCACCGAAGTCGGCTATGTCGGGCGTGACGTCGAACAGATTGCGCGCGATCTGGTCGAGGAAGCGGTACGGCTCGAGCGCGAACGGCGCCGGATCGCGGTTAAGGATGCCGCGGAACATGCAGCGTTCGAACGCCTGCTCGACGCGCTGACCGGAAAGGGCTCGTCGGAAGCGACCCGCGCTTCCTTCCGCCAGCGCTTCGCCGACCACAGCCTCGACGAGGCCGAAGTCGAGATCGAGGTCAGCGAGGCGCCGGCAATGCCGTTCGACATGCCGGGCAATGGCGTCGGCATGATCAACCTGTCGGAAATGATGTCCAAGGCGATGGGCGGCGCGCCCAAGAAACGCCGCAAGCTCAAGGTCCGCGATGCCTTTGCCAAGCTGGTCGACGAGGAAGCCGACAAGCGCGTCGATTCGGACGATGTCACCCGGGTCGCGCTGGCTGACGCCGAAGCGAACGGAATCGTGTTCCTCGACGAGATCGACAAGATCGCCGTCAGCGACGTGCGGGGGGGATCGGTGAGCCGTGAGGGCGTCCAGCGCGACTTGCTCCCCTTGATCGAGGGCACCACCGTCGCGACCAAATATGGGCCGATCAAGACCGATCACATCCTGTTCATTGCATCGGGCGCGTTTCACGTCGCGAAGCCATCGGACCTGCTTCCCGAATTGCAGGGGCGCCTGCCGATCCGGGTCGAGCTTGCCGCGCTGACCGAGGAGGATTTCGTTCGAATCCTGTCAGCGACTCGCGCCAGCCTGACCGAGCAGTATCGCGCTTTGCTTGCGACCGAAGGCGTGACCATCACCTTCGCCGACGATGGCATTGCGGCGCTTGCCCGGATCGCCGCCGAAGTGAATGCGGCGCTCGAGAATATCGGTGCCCGACGCTTGTCGACGGTGATGGAGAAGTTGTTGGAAGACATCAGCTTCACCGCCGAGGATCGCCACGGCGAAACGCTGGTCGTGGATGCGGCGTTCGTGGAGGGGCAGCTCAGCAGCATCGCCAGGGACACGGATTTGTCGCGGTACGTACTTTAGCGTTGGCGGCCCTCACTTGCCTTGTCGTACCGCCACAGCAGTCCTTGCGCGAACGGCGACCAGAGCGAGGTCTTGACCCCAGCCAGCCGGAGGCGGCCGGCGACCCAATTGTTGCAAGTCGACAGCGCGCTTGCCCGGCCGATGCCGTCGTAAAAGGCATCGCGCGGGCCGTAGCCGGGGTGGTCGATGCGCACCGGGCGGCCGAAATCGTCAAGCCTGAATTCGGCGCGGATCGCGGCCCACAGTCGGCGATATTGCTCGGGGGTCACCCGGATCGAACGCGCGGCATAGGTCGGGTCGGAAGCATATTCGACGTGCATCACGCGCTCGCCGCCAGTGGTGGCGGCCCACAACGTACGCAGGCTGAGATCGGCCCAGGTCGGGGTGTCGAGGTAGACCCTCCGCTCGCCAGCGCCGAAGGCAATCCAGTTCGCGCCCGGCGCGACGCCCGCCATGTCGGTCTTCGGCACCAGCGGGCTCCAGTCGAGCCCCGCAGCGCGGACGGGCAGGATGAGGTCGGCATGAACCCCATTGTCGGCAAGATATATGGTGATCCCCGCTTCGGGCTCGTGCCAACTTGCGTTGACCGGAATCAGGCTGCCGAGCAGTGCGGCGAGGAGATAAAGCCCGGGGATCGCGGCGAGGGCGAGTATGATGCGCCTGGGGAGCGAAGATTTGCGTTTTCGACGTCTCGCCATGCGATCATCTTGCAGATCGCGGCACGCCTGTCTCGTGTCGCTTTCGCCGGACATCAAAAAAGGGAAGCGCCCGCACATACGTGCAGAGGCCGCAGCGCACCTTTGGTGCTTGCGAGCTTTGCAAGATTGAACGTGCCCCGCACGTCCAATCTTGAAAGCTGGTCGGGGCGACAGGATTCGAACCTGCGACCCCCACACCCCCAGTGTGATGCGCTACCGGGCTGCGCTACGCCCCGACCGTGTTCGAAGTCCGGACAAGCCCGACAACGAGTGCGCGCCTCTATCGGGCGAGGCACGATATGGCAAGGCGCTCGCTACGTCGATTGGAGCGGTCTGATTGAATCGGGCAAAAGTCCGTGATAGGCGGCACGCCACTTCGTGCGCGCAACCCTCGCGCGCCATCATGAAGAAGAGATTTTCAATAACATGACCTCAAACCTCATGCTCGCCGCCGCTGCAGCGCCTTCGAGCGGCGCCAGTTTCTTCGTCCAGACGATCCCGTTGGTGCTCATCTTCGTGATCTTCTATTTCCTGATGATTCGCCCCCAGCAGCGGCGGATGAAGGAGCATCAGGCGCAGATTGCGGCGGTCAAGAAGGGCGATCGCGTCGTCACTGGCGGCGGGCTGATCGGCAAGGTCACCAAGGTGGCGGATAGCGAAGTCGAGGTCGAGCTTGGGCCGAACATGCGGGTCATGGTGGTCAAGTCGACGCTGACCCAGGTCGGCAATCCGGCCGCAGCGAAGCCGGCCAACGACTGATGCTCGACTTCCCGAAGTGGAAAATCTGGGCAGTCATGCTGCCCATATTGATCGGTATCCTGCTCGCCATCCCAAGCATGATGCCGGCAAGCCAGGCGGCAAAGCTGCCAAGCTGGATGCCCGACGCGCGCATCAACCTGGGCCTCGATCTTGCGGGGGGCAGCCACTTGCTGCTCGAAGCAGATGCACTCGACGCGACCAAGCAGCGCCTGGCGACCAAGGAAGAAGAAGTTACCACAGATCTTCGCCGCGGCGATCCGCGGATCGAGATCGGCGATGTGTCGACCGCCGAGGGTCGCGTAAGCTTCATGGTCCGCGATTCGGCGCAGGTTGACGCCGCAGTCGAGCGGATGCGCGCCTTGAGCCAGCCGGTTGGCCTGAGCGGAAGCCGCGACTGGGACGTCCGCGTGATGGACGGCAATCGCATCGAGTTGGTTCCGACCAAGGACGGCGACGCCAGGGCGCTCAAGGATGCAATGACGGTTGCGCGCGATGTCGTTCGCCGCCGCATCGATCCGCAGGGCACCAAGGAAATCACCGTCATCAACCAGGGCCAGCGCCGAATCCTGGTCCAGGTGCCCGGGGTGGAGGATCCCGAAGCCTTGAAAGCGCTGATCGGCCAGACCGCGCGGCTCGAGTTCAAGCTGGTCGACCTTGAAGCTGACCCCAACCTCGTCGCTCAGGGTCGTGCGCCCGCTGGCAGCCAGGTGCTGCCGATGATCGAAGGCGGCGGCCCGATTGCAGTCAAGCGCCGGGTCATGGTGTCGGGCGATCAGTTGGTCGATGCACGCCAGATGTTCGACGAGAATGGCGCGCCCGCCATTTCGTTCAAGTTCAACAATGCCGGCGCCAAGCGCTTTGCCCGCGTCACGCAGGAGAATGTCGGCAAGCCGTTTGCGATCATCCTTGATAATCGCGTGCTGTCAGCGCCGAACATCCAGACTCCGATCCTTGGCGGGTCGGGCCAGATCACCGGTAACTTTACCGTCGAAAGCGCAAATGCGCTCGCCGTGTCGCTTGCCAGCGGCAAGCTTCCGGTCAAGCTGAACGTGATGGAGGAGCGCACGATCAGCGCCGAACTAGGTAAGGATTCTATCGAGAAAGGGATCATTGCCTCGATCGCCGCCACACTTGCCGTGATTGGTTGGATGGTCGTCACCTACGGCCGCTTCGGCGTTTATGCGACGCTTGCCCTGCTGGTGAACGCGGTGCTCATCCTTGGCATCATGGCGGTGTTCAACGCCACGCTGACCTTGCCGGGCATCGCAGGCTTCGTCCTGACCATCGGCGCCGCGGTCGATGCCAACGTGCTGATCAACGAACGCATCCGCGAGGAACAGCGGCGCGGGCGCAAGGTGATGGACGCGATCGAGACGGGCTATAAGGAAGCCTCCACCGCCATCTTCGACGCCAACATCACCAATACGATTGCCGCGGCTTTGATGTTCTATTTCGGGTCGGGACCGATCCGCGGCTTCGCGGTGGTGCTGATGATCGGGATCATCACCTCGGTCTTCACCGCGGTCAACTTCACCCGCATGCTGGTGGCGCTGTGGGTGCGCAAGGCGCGCCCGCGCGCGCTGCATATTTAGGATCAGAACGATGCGCTTACTCAAACTGGTCCCCGACGATACCAACATCGACTTCATGCGCTGGCGCAACCTGGCGCTGATCCTGTCGATCGTCGTGACGGTCGCAAGCCTGGTCCTTGTCGGGGTAAAGGGATTGAACCTCGGCATCGATTTCGTCGGCGGGCAGGTGGTGCGTACGACCTTCCCGCAACCGGTCGATACCGAACAACTGCGCAGCCGCATCGGGGCGCTCGGGATCGGCGATGCAAGCATCCAGGCGTTTGGCGACGACCGCACTTACCAGATCCGTCTGCCCAAGCCCGATGGCCCGGATGCCGCAGCCAATCAGGTGGTCAGCAAGGTACGCGCCTTCGTCGCCGCCGAATATCCCGGCGCGGTGGTGTCCGCGGGCGAAAGCGTGTCAGGCAAGGTGTCGGAAGAGCTGGCCCAGGACGGCGCCCTAGCGATCCTGTTCGCAATGCTTGGAATCGCTTTGTACATCTGGTTCCGCTTCGAATGGCAATTCGGCGTCGGGGCGCTCGCCACTTTGTTCCACGACGTGGCGATGATGCTTGGCTTCTTTTCGATCACCGGTCTTCAGGTCGACCTGAATATCGTCGCGGCCTTCCTGGCGATCGTCGGCTATTCGCTCAACGATACCGTCGTCATCTACGACCGGATCCGCGAAAATCTGCGCAAGTATCGCAAGATGGCGATCATCCCCTTGCTTAACCTGTCGCTTAACGAGACCCTGTCGCGAACGCTGGTCACCTCGCTGTCGATCATGATTGCGCTTGCCGTGCTGATGGTGCTTGGCCCGGACGTGATTTTCGGCCTGACGATCGCGATCTTGCTTGGCACGTTCATCGGCACTTACTCTTCAATCTATATAAGCGCACCGATTCTGGTGTGGTTGGGAGTTACGCCCGACAGCTTCCTGCGCGAGGAAGAGATTGAAGGCGTGCCGGGGGCGGCGTGACGGCAGGTATCGAAGAACGGGGCAGATGGCCGCTTGGCGTTCCGGGCGGCGAAGGATAAGGTGCGATGATGTCGAAACATTACAGCCGCGCGGCACTGCTTGCGCTTACCGCCGTCGCTTTGACCCTTCCTGCCTGCGCGGGGAAAAAGGTGAAGGGCGACACCGCCTACATCGCCCGCGACGTCAACACGCTCTACGGGCTGGCCAAGGAATCGCTCGACCGGCAGCAATATGAGCAGTCGGCGAAGCTGTTCGACGAGGTCGAGCGCCAGCATCCTTATTCGATCTGGGCGCGCCGTGCGCAGCTGATGAGCTCGTTCAGCTATTATATGGCGCAGAAATATCCCGAATCGATCAGCTCGGCGCAGCGCTTCCTGACCATTCACCCGGGCAATAAGGATGCTCCCTACGCATCCTACCTCGTGGCGATGAGCTATTATCAGCAGATCGAGGACGTCAACCGCGACCAGAAGATCAGCCAGCAGGCATCGGACGCATTCGACGAGTTGATCCGCCGCTATCCGCAAAGCCGCTATGCCGCCGATGCGCGGTTGAAGAAGGATCTGATCAACGATCATCTTGCCGGCAAGGAAATGGAAGTCGGGCGCTTTTACCAGCGTTCGGGCAAGTGGCTCGCCGCGGCAACCCGCTTCCGCATCGTGATCGACAAATATCAGACCAGCAGCCACACGCCCGAAGCGCTGGAACGGCTTGTGGAGACCTATCTCAACCTCGGCATGCCGGGGGAAGCAACCAAGGCGGCAGCCGTGCTTGGCAAGAATTACCCGGGCAGCAAATGGTATGACCGCAGCTACAAGTTGATCCAGCGCAACGTCCCCGCCGGCTAGGCTGCAACGCGGGCGGTGCTTCGGCAACTCTCCATCCGCGATGTCGTCCTCATCGAGGCACTCGACCTCGACTTCGAACCCGGGCTTGGCGTGCTCACCGGCGAAACCGGTGCGGGCAAGTCGATCCTGCTTGACGCGCTTGGTCTTGCGCTTGGCGCCCGTGCGGACACCGCGCTTGTCCGGACCGGTCAGGCGCAAGCGGTTGTGTCCGCCTTGTTCGAGGTCGACCCTGATCACGACAGCCTTGCCTTGCTTGCCGAACAGGGCATCGAGCCCGAGCCGGGCGAGCCGCTCCTGCTTCGCCGCACGCTCAAGGCCGACGGCGGGAGCCGCGCTTTTGCTGGCGGCATGGCGGTACCGGCGGGAACATTGCGCGACGCGGGTGCCGGGCTAGTCGAGATTCACGGCCAGCATGACGACCGCGGCCTGCTGAACCCCAAGGGCCACCGCGCCTTGCTCGACCGTTTTGGAAACATCGATTGCAGCGCGGTCACGCAAGCATGGTCGAATCTCGCCGAGCTGCGCAATGATCTGGACGCTGCCCGCCGCGCGCTCGAAGAAGCCGACCGGGACCGCGAATGGCTCGACTTTGCAATCGTCGAGATTGACGCGCTTGGGGTCGAGGAAGGCGAGGAGCAGCGCCTTAGCGACCTTCGCAGCGACATGAAGGCGGTGGCGCGGATCGAGGACGATCTCGGCGCGCTCGATAAACATTTCACCGGCTCGGACGGCGGGCTGTCACAGCTTCGGCAGGCAGCCCGGCGGCTCGAGCGGATCGCCGACACCCATCCCTTGCTTGCGGAAGCTCTGATCGCGACCGACCGCGCCACGATCGAAGCCGCAGAGGCCGAGCAGAAAATAGAAGAAGCCCGCCGCGCACTGGCCCATTCCCCCGCCGAGCTCGACGCTGCCGAAGCGCGCCTGTTCGAAATTCGCGGGATGGCGCGCAAGCATCGCGTCGATGCCGACCAGCTGGCCGCGTTACTTATCGACTTGCAAGGACGCCGCGCGGCAATCGACCATGGCGAGCATAATATTGTCGCACTGGAGGTGGCCATGGCGGAGGCCGAATCAACCTATCGGCACGAGGCCCAGGCCATCAGCGCGCAGCGCAGTGCCGCGGCCGCTACGCTAGATGCCGCAATGGTCGCCGAGCTCCCACCGCTCAAGCTTGACGCGGCGCGCTTCCGCACCGCAATCGCCGCGGCGGAGCCCGGGCCGGCGGGTATCGATCGCGTCGAATATGAAGTCTCGACCAATCCCGGCGCGCCATTTGGGCCGCTGACGAGGATTGCGTCTGGGGGCGAATTGTCGCGCTTCATCCTTGCCCTCAAGGTGGCTCTTGCCGAGGCTGGGGCGGCAGCGACGATGATCTTCGACGAAATCGACCGCGGGGTCGGGGGCGCCGTCGCCAGTGCGATCGGCGAACGGCTTGCGCGGCTGGCCGAGAAATCGCAATTGCTCGTCGTCACCCATTCGCCGCAAGTCGCGGCCCGCGCAGCGCATCATTACCGCATCGAAAAGGCGCATGACGGGACTGTGACCCGAACCAGCGTGCGCAAGCTCGACGCCGACGAGCGGCAGGAAGAAATCGCGCGCATGCTATCGGGAGCCTCGGTCACCGACGAAGCTCGCGCCCAGGCAGCGAAACTATTGGAGGCGGCATGAGCAAGAGACGGACCATCGCTAGCGACGGCGTGCAGCACGAACTGGTCGGCGAGGGTGGGGGCGGTGCTCGGCCCGGCGTGATCCTGTTTCCGACAGTGATGGGGATTACCGATCTCGAGCGGGGCTTTGCCGAGCGGCTGGTCGAGCAAGGCTATTCGGTCCTCCTTGCCGACTTGTACGGGCGTCGCTTCACGCCGGACCAGCGCAGCGAGGCGATGGCGGCGATGACTGCGCTGCGCGAGGATCGGGCAGCGCTGCGCGACCGGCTGCTTGGCGTCCTTGGAGCGGCGATTGAGCAGGAGGAGATTGACGATGAACAGGTCGCGGCAATCGGTTTCTGCTTCGGCGGGCAGAATGCCCTCGATCTGGCGCGCTCCGGCGCCGCGGTCGTTGGCGTGGCCAGCTTCCACGGACTATTCGACCCGCCCGGGCTGCCGCCGCAACCGATCAAGGCCAAGGTTGCGGCTTATCACGGCTGGGACGATCCGCTCGTTGCGCCCGATGCGGTGGTAGCGCTTGCCCGGGAGCTGACCGAGGCGCAGTGCGACTGGCAGATACATGCCTTCGGTCACGTCGGTCATGGCTTCACCAATCCCAGCGCGACCGGCGCAATGCCGGGGATCAAGTTCGACGAGCGTACCGCACGCCGCGCCTGGGCAGAGTGCGACGCCTTTCTCGCCGAATGCTTTGCATGACGAGCTATGTGGCGATGCTGCGCGCGGTCAATGTTGCGGGGACTGGCAAATTGCCGATGGCCGACCTCAAGGCGATTGGCGTCGACTGTGGTTTTTCCAACGTCCGCACCTTTATCGCCAGCGGCAATTTGCTGTACGACAGCGAACTTGGCGAGGATGAAGTGGCCAGGCGGGTGGGCGCAAGAGTCGAGGCTTTCTTCGGCAAGCCGATCCCCTTGTTCGTCCGAAGCGCGGCGGAAATGGCCGAAGTCGCGGCGGGCAATCCGTTTGCCGACGACAAGCCAAGCCGGGTGATGGCGCATTTCATCGCCGAGCCGCCGACCGCGGCAATGCTTGCGGAAGCGCGCGATGTCGTCGGCGAGCGAATGGCTCTTGGACCGCGCATGATCTACGTTTCCTATGGCGAAGGGATTGGCAAGACCAGGCTCAAGCTGCCCGCGGTGAAGCAGGGAACCGCGCGTAATCTCAACAGCGTGGCGCGGATCGCGGAGCTGCTCGGATGAATGAAGCGGAGGCCGCCAACCGGCTGATGCGGCTGGCGAAGGAAATCGCCCGCCACAATCGTGCTTATCACGACCACGATGCGCCCGAAATCGCGGATGCCGAATATGACGGCCTGATGCGCGAGAATGCGGCGCTTGAGGCAGAATATCCGCACCTTATGCGGGCCGACTCACCATCGAAAATGGTCGGCACGACGCCGACCTCATCGCTCGCGAAGGTTGCGCATTCACAACCGATGCTGAGCCTCGAAAACGCGTTTTCTTCCGAGGATGTGGCCGACTTCGTCGGGCGCGCGCGGCGGTTTCTCAACTTGGTCGCCGACGAGCCGGTGGCGATGACCGCCGAACCCAAGATCGACGGCTTGTCGTGCTCGCTGCGTTATGAAAACGGCGTGCTGATGATGGCGGCGACGCGCGGTGACGGGAGCATCGGCGAGGATGTTACCGCCAACGTGCGAACGATCTCCGATATTCCCCATGGCATCCCCAAGGCACCGCGGGTTTTTGAGGTGCGCGGCGAGATTTACATGTCCAAGGCGGACTTCCTTGCGCTCAATGAGCGACAGGAAGCATCAGGCGGCAAGATTTTCGCCAATCCGCGCAACGCGGCGGCAGGGTCGCTGCGCCAGAAGGACCCAGCGATCACCGCCGCTCGCCCCTTGCGCTTTTTTGCGTATGGCTGGGGCGAGACCAGCGCGCCGCTGGCAAGCGTCCAGATCCTCGCGATGCGTGCGATCGAGGCGATGGGATTTGCGACTTCTCCGTTGCTGAAGCGGTGTGAAACGATCGATGAAGCGCTCGATCACTACGCCATCATCGAAGCCCAGCGAGCGGCGCTTCCCTACGATATCGACGGGGTCGTCTATAAGCTCAGCCGTTTGGACTGGCGCGAGCGTCTGGGCCATGTCGGGCGCACTCCGCGTTGGGCACTGGCGCATAAATTTCCCGCCGAACAGGCCGAGACGGTGATCGAGGCGATCGACATACAGGTCGGGCGGACAGGCAAGCTGACCCCGGTCGGGCGGTTGACGCCGGTCGGCGTCGGCGGCGTGATCGTTGCCAATGTCACGCTCCATAATCGCGACGAGATATCGCGGCTGGGCGTTCGGATCGGGGACCGGGTGCGCATCCAGCGCGCCGGTGACGTCATTCCCCAAGTCGTCGAGAATTTGTCGCGCGAGGAGGAGCGCGAGGCTTACGCTTTCCCGGATCATTGCCCGCAATGCGGGTCCGAAGCGGTTGCCGAGGAAGGCGAAGTCGATGTGCGCTGCACCGGCGGCCTGATCTGCCCGGCGCAACGGATCGAGCGCTTGAAGCATTTCGTATCGCGCGGCGCGATGGACATCGACGGGCTTGGCGAAAAGTCGATCCTGGAGTTCGTTGGTCTTGGCTGGCTCGACTCTCCGGCCGACATCTTCCGCTTGAAAGACCATCGCGACGAACTGGTCGGACGGGACGGCTGGAAGGACGTGTCGGTCGACAAATTGCTTGCTGCGATCGAGGCACGCAAGGGCTTCGACCCCGCGCGCTTCCTGTTCGGGCTTGGTATAAGGCACGTCGGGTCGGTGACGGCGCGCGACTTGCTGCGCGCCTTCGGAACGATCGAGGCACTTCAGGAAGCTGCCACCGGCGAAGGTGCCGAGGCCGAACTGTCGATGGTCGAAGGCGTCGGCCCGGTGGTCGCCGAAGCGCTCGCCGACGTCTTCCACGAACCGCATAATCGCGACGCGCTCGCCGATCTGCTCAATGTCGCAAAGCCTGCCGCCTTCATCTCGACCGCGCGTGCAACCGAATGGACGGGAAAGACGATCGTCTTCACCGGCACCCTTGAAACGATGAGCCGCGACGAAGCCAAGGCGCAGGCCGAACGGCTTGGTGCGCGAGCGGCTGGGTCGGTCAGTGCCAAGACCGACCTTGTCGTGGCCGGCCCGGGTGCAGGGTCGAAGCTCAAGAAAGCCGCGGAGCTTGGCGTGCGCGTGGTAAGCGAAGCCGAGTGGGCGGCTATCGTGTCGGCGGCATGATCGCTCATCTGGCGCTTGCGCTTGGGCTGCAACTGCTGGTGGTCGGAGCGACGCGCAGCTGGTGGGCAGGGGCGTTCGCTGCTGCGGCCTGGGCGATCTCGCGTGAGCTGACGCAGGCCGAATATCGCTGGATCGAACATCACGGCGGCGGGCTTCGCGCCAACATGCCGTGGTGGGGCGGGTTCGACCCGATCGTGTGGCAAACGCCCGATCCGTGGCTCGATTGGCTCGCCCCGACGTTGTTTGGCGTAATTATCGCACTAATTGCGACGCGACGGGCCCGGCGGCGCACACCGTTAAGCACGCGCTTACGGTCCTAAAGTCACCAAAGTCTCCGGGAGCCCTACCATTTGTAGGCTCTGGCGGGCTGCCCTTTAAATCCTCAAATCCCCACGATGCGAAAGAGCGAGCGTCTTATCGCATGCCGGAAAGCGTGTAGGACAGCGAAAAGAACGGGAGGTCCGACAAGGGTGGAAAGCGGACATTCGGAAGTCTGCGGCTGACGACTTTTGCCCATGCCCGCACATCAATGCGTCCACTTGATCGCAGGCTAAAGGAGCCCGCGGTTACCCTTTAGCAACGGGGTTCTTTGGTTTTACGACCATCCGTCGCCGCCGGCGAGGTGAGATTTTCCCACCAGGCAATGGCCTCGACCGCAGCCGCTTCGTCTGAAGGTCAAGTTCTGAAAAATGGGTCGCTCGGATGAGCCATGTCCGCAGCAGCGAGGCTGTGTGCACGGCAGGGATTGCATGGCTGGCTCAAGGTGATGAAGGCTTTGTCATCTCAGCTACCAACGAACCTCGGTGCTGCCGGGCCGAACGGTCGAGCCGGAGGCGGTAGAGTCCTGCGAGAAAATTTCGGTCCTGCTCGCTCAAATCGAGCAGACCGGAATTCGCTCCGAACAATCCGAGGATGGTGCCTGCCGTGTGGGTTGCGTCGTCTTTTAGTTCAGCAAGCGCAACCATCGCAGTGAAGGCCCCGACGGCCTCGAGCGAGCGTCCCTGGAGCTTTGTAGCATCGACTACCACGGTCGCCGACCTTAATACGCGCATCGTCTGAGTGCTTATAAGGCTCGAGGTATATTGAGATAAGCTGTCAGTGTCGCCATGCGTCGGCACGTTGCCGTGGTCGCCCAACAGGGCATTTGGCATACCCGCTGACCTGCCTCTCTTGCCCATGCCCACCAGTTCCGACCGGTACCACCAGCGGATAGGCTGAATGCCATTACGCAGGGCATCACGCTTTTCGGGGGCAACCTGGGCCAGTAGGCTAGGTGACTGTTTGGAAAGATCACGCACCAGCGCGGCACCGTCCTTGACGAAGCTGATCACTGCATTGCTGCGGCAGGGCTCCCTTGCTAGCACTACGCCAGCCTCGGTCGCCACCATGCGGATCCGATCCAAGACCTGCTTAGCCTGGCGAGGGGCCAAACCCATGACCCTGGGGCAAACTGGATCTTCCCAACGTGTGGCGGGCACGTCCCCGGCAGCGACCCCCGTAGCGCGTATGAACGCCACTGCCCGCTCGCGGGCCGCATCCTTGGTCTGGCCCGTGACGATGATACTGTCGTCGGCCTGGGCTGCTGTCTGCTGAGCCGAAGCTTGTGTACTCAGCAACACTATTGGTAAAAGTAATGTTTTCACCGGCGGCACACCAAGAATTGTCATAACTCCCCTTTTCTTGGTTACGCCACAAGACCGCACGCCACAAGACCGCCCTCGTCAGTTTGGTCAGCGCCCACCTTGGCGCCAAGCCATTGTCACGTGACCTTTTGACGTTCGAAAGCGAAGATAAACAGAAAGCCACCATCTCCGCCAAGCGCAATGTCGAGGGTGCCTTGCGACCTCCATGGTAGCTACACGTAATGTCCGCTTCGGGTCGAAAGCGACCGTAGCGGTCAGCCGAGCAGACCCGCTGCCAGCGCGGCACCAATGACCAGCATCAGCGCGGCCACGCTGTATCGAACCGCACCGATGGTGACCTTGCCCAGATTACGAGTGGCGACAAAGGCACCTGCAAAAGCTGAAAGCGTGCCAACGACGACCAGGAGAGCCTCTCGCCCTGCCGGATGAAGTCCTATCGACGTGAACGAGGCGGCGTATGTCGTGAGCCGTGACAGGTCGACGAGAATCGCAATCATCACGCCGGTGGCAATGAACTTCTTAGGCGGCAGTCCCGAGCGCAGCAGGAATATAGACCGGAATGCTCCCTGCTGTCCTGTCAGGCCGCCAAAGAAGCCCGTCAGCAGCCCTCCAAGTGGCATTAGCCGAGGCGGTGCCTTGAGCTCCTGGAACCATCTTTGGAGTTCGAGCGCGGCAAAGAGGATCATCAGCAGCCCGATCGTGAGTGCCGCACCCGATGGGCCGAAGGTCTGGCCGAAGGCGCTCCACTCGAACAGTCGCGACGTGTCACCGAGAAGCGAAAGCAGCCACGCACCGGCGATGGCGGCGGGGACCGCTGGAAGCCCGAACTTCAGCACCGTGGCCCAGTCCGCGCCCTCCCACAGCAGCGTGCCCTTGAAGAGGTTGTTGAGCAGGTGAACGACACCGGTCGCTGCAACGGCAAGGGGCGCGGGGAAGAATAATGCGAAAGCGGGCAGCAGGATCGTGCCGAGGCCGAAGCCCGAATATAAGGTCAGCGCGGAAGCGAGCGCCGCCACAATGGCGATAAGGGCTATGTCCATTTTGTGAAGCCTTATCGCTAACCAGCGAATGTCCGCAATCGGTGGTGAGTGAGTCACCAAGCGGCGCTTCTGAACTTCTGCTTCCGACCCATTGCGGACATTGAGCAGCGCCTTCAGTCAGCCATCTAGGGAGACAAACAATGCGGCGCATCGTTATCCGGAAGACATCCAGCGCGGACCTTGGCGTGATGCTTGAGCCTTGGACCGACCGCGAGGACGTGGAAGTCGGGGCAACCGTCAACATCGAGGGCGATTTCGCTGACGGGGAGATTACCGTCGACTTTGGCGATGAGAACTTTTTGTCCGTCTGGTGTCCGCCCGGATGCAAGTTCAGTAGGGCTTAGTGCAAACGTCCGCTTTCCACCCCTTTCAGCCGGTCAGGCTCTCGCTCATACGTGACCCATTGACGGTGGAAAGCGGACACTGGCCGTTTGGCCATTACGACCCGATGTAGATGACGGTCCCAGTTACAAGAGGCAGCCTCAAAGTTTAATCCCACTTTGAACGGTAGGGCTATCGATGGCTATCGGGAACGACACCTTAAAGCAGGAGCTGCCGTCCGGCCGGCGGCCGGCTGTAAACTTCCCGCCGAGCTGCCTCGCAAGCGAGTTCACCACCCGCATTCCCAAACTCTTGCTCGCGGCGGTAGGGTCAAAATTCTCCGGCAGATTACGGCCTTCGTCGCTAATGATAAGCTCGTGCCTCCCATTTCCGACCTCATACAGCACGTCGATCTGCCCCGCGCCGTGCTTCGCGGCGTTGGTCACCAGCTCGTTGACAATCAACCCGATCGACTGAATCGAGGTGTTCGGCACAGCGCCCTCGGCGCCATCGACGCGGATCGGTTGGTCAAGAATTACCTCAAGGTCCGCACAAAGCCGCTTGAGAAAGGCGATGCACGAAGTCGTTTCGGTATCGCCGGCATAAAAATGGCGGTGGACCTGGGCCACGGCGGCGACCGGGTTGGCGGCGAGCTGCAAGTGAGCGCTCGCGTCGCCCATCTCGGGCGAACGCGCCTGCATGGTCAGCAATCCGGAAACGAACTGAAGGCTGTTCATGACCCGGTGGTCGATCTCCTTGGCCATCAATTCGGCGAGCGAAACCGCGCTCCGCGCCGACAATCGCATTTCCAGTTGATCCACTACGATCGAGGCAAGGTCCTTCAAATCTTCGATCTGCTCCTCGTCGATCGGCCGCGCCTGCTTGTCGATGATGCACAGGGTGCCAAGATTGTGACCATCGCTCGTCGTCAAGGGCACCCCCGCGTAAAAGCGCAGGCCGAAATCGCCCGCGACGAGCGGGTTGGCGAGCGAGCGCGGATCAACGCTGGCATCGGTCAGTATGTGCGGATCGTCGGACAGAATGGCCGACGCGCACAGCCCGGGATCGCGGCCGATCTCGGCGACAGGCACGCCATGGTGCGATTTAAACCAGATGCGATCTTCGTCGACGATGCTGATGATAGAGATCGGGACCCCGAACCGTCGCGCTGCAAGCGCCGTAATTCGGTCGAACGCTCCGTCGGGTGGGGTGTCGAGGATGTCGTAGCGTCTCACCGCCGCCATGCGCAGCTGCTCTAGGTCCGAAATGATCGATCCGTCGGTCATGTGCGTAATATCCATGGGAAGCAGGCGGTTATCAAGAGACTCAATTGTGCAGCAAGGCACAACTAAAGCTGCCGATAACTAAGACAAGCGCTCCAATGTCCGCAATGGGTTGGGTCGAAAGCGGACATTTGGTAGCTTAAACGCCGACGTTCTCCGTGAATGTCCCAAGGATGCCTATCCATCCGAGAAAGTAATACAGAAGGCCGCGCTTTGGGTTGCCAATATGTTGGCGACGAGCAGGCCGATGGGGCACGGGCGCCTTAAGGGCGATCATCCAAAGCGGATGTTATAACCATTCTTCATCAATACATTTCCCGTCATGCCGGCACCGGGAGTTAAGCCGAGTTGACGAAGGCCTGGTCAACATCACGCGCCTAGCTCGTGGAAGGGGTTGGGTAAAGCGTGAAGGGCATAGTGTTCACCACATTCTATACACATTGCGAGGGCCGCTACGGCTTGGACATGCTGGATGACATCATCGAGGATGCGGACCTGCCGAACAACGGCGCCTACACCAGCGTCGGTACCTATCCGTTCCAGGAAATGGTTGCACTGATCGCTGCGCTTGTGCGGCGCAGCGGCCAATCGATGCCAAGCATCCTTGAAGACTTCGGACACGCCTGCTTCGCCAAGTGGGTGACTTACGTCCCGGCCCATTTCGAAAACAAAAGCCTGTTCGACATCCTTGAAGGGGTCGATCAATTCCACGAGACGGAGGTGCGCAAGCTCTACCCCGACGCCGAATTGCCGTCGTTCAAGGTCGAACGTCGCAACGAGCAAATGTTGGTATTGCGCTATTTCAGCTGCAAGCCGCTCGCGGATCTCGCAGCGGGTGTGATCAAAGGCGCAGCCGATCACCTCGGCGAAATTGTAGCAGTCAAGCATCGGCCCGTTACTGACGCCGTGGAGCCTTACGTGCGGTTCGAAGTCACTCGTCTTGCTTGATCCTCCAAACGCGCAGTGGTTTCCTCGTGCGGGAGACGCCGATCGTGCGCAGCGTGCCCAGCGTCGTGCTGTCCGCGAACTTGCCGCGCGTCATGAAGCGGAACGCCTGCTGGAGACCAAGAGCCTGGAGCTGTGGGCGGCGAACCATAAGCTGACCGAATTAAACGCTGAACTGGAGGAGCGTGTCGAGGCGCGGACATTTCAGCTCGATAGGGCGCGCGAAGCGGCGGTAAAGACCGCATCCACCGATCACGTCACCAAAATTGCCAACCGCAATCATTATTCACAGCACCTCGGTCAGGCGCTTTCGAACGCGCGCGCCTGCCAAGGGGCCCTTGGTCTGCTGCTTATCGATCTGGACGGCTTTAAGATGGTGAATGACACCTACGGCCACCGGCATGGCGACGAGCTGCTGATTACTGTTGCGTGTCGCCTGACCGGTCTAGCGCGGAGCGACGACCTCGTTGCCCGCATCGGCGGGGACGAGTTTGCTGTCGTTCTTCGAGGCGATAGCGCAGTATCGATCGCCAAATCGGCCGAGCGCTTTCGCGAAGCATTTGAAGATCCGACCACCATATGTGGAGTCTCCATCAATCCGCGTGCGTCGCTGGGGCTCGCGATTTACCCCGATCATTGCGATACGGCGGTCGATCTCCAGCGATTTGCCGATCTGGCGCTCTACCAAAGCAAGAAGGCTGGCGGGGGGCAGGTCGTGCTTTTCGAGCATGCTCTGGTGCAGGCTTACGAGTATCGGCAGCGCATCGAGGCCGAGTTCCGCCTTGCGCTCGATGCCGGCACGATCGAGCTTAATTATCAACCGATCAGAAGCCTGGGCACCGGTGAAGTCGAGGCCGTCGAAGCACTTGCACGGTGGACCGACAGCACCGGCGCAAAGATCAGTCCCAACTATTTCATCCCCTTGGCCGAGCAGTGCGGAATGATCCGCGGAGTCGGTCGCCTGCTTCTTGAAAAAGCATTGCTGGAAACGAAGGAGTGGACGAGCCAGGGTCTGATCCAACGCGTTTCTTTCAACGTCTCCCCGCTGGAGCTACTCGACCCTGGCTTTTGCGACGCCGTGATCGACGCGCTCGTGCAAACAGGCGTCGAACCACGCCATCTTCTTCTCGAAATAACCGAAGGGGCTGCCCTTCACGACCTTGCCCAGGTCGAGCAGGTCATGCGCTGCTTAAGGGAGCATGGGATAAAGTTTGCCCTGGACGACTTTGGGTGCGGTTATTCCGACCTGACGACACTTAGAAAGCTTCCAATTTCTGTGCTGAAAATAGACCGTAGCTTGCTGGTCGAGGCGGAAAACGACCGCGTCGCCAGGATTATTCTTCGCAACGTGGTGTCATTGTGCAGGGATCTTGGCATCCGCTCGGTCTGCGAGGGAGCGGAGACGAATGCCCAGCTGGAAATATTGCGCACGATCGAGTGCAACTCAGTGCAAGGCTTCGCAGCCGGCCGGCCAGCAGGGGCCGCGATTATTGGAAGGATGTTAGCTCACTCGAGTGCCGGCGACCGTATTGCCAAAACAGGCAGATGATCGCCCGCATAGTGGCGTAATCGAAAGCGGACCTTCGCCTAGCCGCCCATTCGCAACACCAGCACGCGCCATTCGCCGGTGCCGCGCTCGATGGCGGTCATTCCTTGCGCTTCGTAGGCGGCGATGACTGCTTCGGCCTGGGTGTCGAGGAGGCCGGCAAGGACGACGGTGGCGCCGGGGGTCAGACTGGCGGCGAAGCTTCCCGCGAGGTCGATCAAGGGCCCGGCCAATATGTTGGCGATCAGCAGGTCGAAGGGGGCGCGGGCGGTGAGGACTTCATGGTCCATGCCGTCGGCAACGGCGAGCAACAACTCGCCCGGACCGTGGCCGATTTTGACGCCATTGATCCGGGCATTGTCGATGGTGACGTCGAT
>JALYRC010000091.1 GCA_030855555.1 Pseudomonadota bacterium | reverse complement strand
ATCTTGGCGCGGTCTGCGACGGGAATTTCGCGCTCGGAGCGGCACAGCAAGATGTCGGGCTGGATGCCGTAACTGGTCAGCTCGCGAACGCTATGCTGGGTCGGCTTGGTCTTGAGCTCGCCGGCGGCCGCGAGATATGGGACCAGGGTAGTGTGGATGAACGCCGATTGGCCGCGGCCAAGGTCGTTCCTCAGCTGGCGGATCGCCTCGACGAACGGCAAGCTTTCGATATCCCCGACCGTCCCGCCAATCTCGCAGATGACGAAGTCGAGCCCGGCAGTATCGGCGAGCGCGAATTCCTTGATCGCGTTGGTGACGTGGGGGATGACCTGGACGGTGGCGCCAAGGTAGTCGCCGCGCCGTTCGCGGGCGATGATGCCCTGATAGATTCGGCCGGAGGTAATGTTGTCCGACTGCTTGGCGGAAACTCCGGTGTAGCGCTCGTAATGGCCAAGATCGAGGTCGGTTTCGGCGCCGTCGTCGGTGACGAAGACTTCGCCATGCTGATAGGGCGACATCGTCCCGGGATCGACGTTGAGATAGGGATCGAATTTGCGGATGCGGACCGAAAATCCGCGCGCCTGAAGCAACGCACCCAACGATGCAGCGAGCAAGCCCTTGCCAAGCGAGGAGACCACGCCGCCGGTGATGAAAATATACCGCGCCATGGGAGACGAGCCTTAAGGAGTGCGCGGCCCTGCTGGCAAGCGCGCGAATCGCAATCGATGCAAAATAGCGCGGCCTATTGTGCGAGCGGGACGCCAGGAGCCTGTTCAGGGGTGGCTGGCGTCGGGCTCGTCGGTGTGGGCGCGGTTTGTGAAATCGGGCGCGCAAGCGAGGTATCGATCGCCGGAGCGTCGCCGGTTCCGCCGGCGATTGCGGCAAGGAAGATCGACAGGAAGATGAACGCTGCCCCGAGCCATGCGGTAGCGCGCGTAAGGAAGTCGGCCGCCCCGCGTGCGGTCATGAAGCCCGACGAGGACCCCCCAACCCCAAGCCCGCCGCCCTCCGAGCGCTGCATCAAGATGACCACCACGAGGATGAACGCGACGAGCGTCTGGAGAATGAGCAGGAAGGTGAACATGACTGGCGCTTTCGGAACGGGGTTTGGCGGCACTTAGCGACGAAACGGGGGCGTTTCAACGCGTTTGCGGTGCATCCGAGCGCCGCGCCGCGGGCCCGCCGCTCTCACAAGACGGCATGCTTACGGTCCTAAAGTCACTAAAGTCTCCGGGACGCCTACCATTTTCGAGGGGTGGCGGGACTTCACTTTGCTTCAGTTTGGCAAATCGAAAATATCAAAGAGCCTGCGGCCAACGAAGCCACCCGGGAAGCATGACAGGCTAGAGACGTGTAGGACAGGGTTTTATCTGGGCGCCAATTTGGCGCGTGAAGTGCCGCCGGTTGACGGCGATCGCGACGCTGAGTGATATGTTTAGGCAAGCTGGAAGAACGAGACGAGCGAGACGAGCCTACACCCAGTCGGGGCTAATTGGAGCATTTAGTAAACTGTCACCGTAATTCTGCATTCTCATTTTGCATTCTGCACCATATCCTCCACTGTCTTCGAACAATTAATTTCTACAAATGACGGCGGGAGAATCCGTGGATGGAGTTGGCCCCGGCCTTGTTAGCGGCAGCGACTGGCGTTTTTCTTTGTGCGCAAGCTCCGCCCGTTTTTTCATCCGGGATCGCAGCCGCTCTGGATGGCTTCTCGAAAGGCGCTTATTTCAAGAGCAACGAGGCGCTGGCCGACCTGGCTTTCGCTCCCGACGGCGAGGTGCGCGATCGCATGGCGTTCGGACTCTGGACCCAGTTCAGTACATTACTGACGAATGAGCTTGACCTCGATGTCCTGGCGCGCGGCGGCCACGCTTCGAATTCCGATCCCATGTGGGCGCAGCGCCTCTCAGCCGCCGAACCGCGTGACGCGATCAAAGAGATTGTCGCTCGGGCCCGCAATACCAACATCGTGATCCTCAACGAGGCGCATAACAGTCCGCGCGATCGAGCGTTCGCATTGCATTTGGCCCGGGCGCTTCGGCCGCTCGGCTACAAGACGCTTGCTCTTGAGACGTTCAGCAACAACCCGCCCGAGACTGGATTACCGGCGACCGACCAGCTCAAGCGTGACGGTTTCGTTCGCTTCAACACCGGAGGTTACACGATCGATCCGGTCTTCGCCCGTTTCGTTCGGGAGGCGCTGGCCCTCGGCTACGAGCCCGTGGCCTATGAGCAGACCAAGGCTCAGGACCCGGCAGGCTCCGGCATCGCCGAACGCGAACAGGCGCAGGCCGATAATCTGATGCGCAAAATCTTCTCGGCGCGCCCGAAGGAGAAAGTGTTCATCTTTGTCGGCTGGGGCCACGTCGTCGAACATCCGGCAAAGCAGACGGAATGGATGGCGGCGCGCTTAAAGCGAATGAGTGGCGTCGATCCGCTCACGATCGATCAGACCAGCGTCACAGATATGTCGAATGCACGCGAGGCCTACGAAGGTGCGGCTGCACGCATTGGCAAGAGTTCCGTGTTCTTCGAAGGAGCGGATCCGTTGCTGATCGGGCGGATTGCCGGCGTCGATTTGCAAGTTATTCACCCCCGGCGTTCTTATCGGTCGGGCCGGCCGGCGTGGCTTGTTGACCTGGGAGGGAAACAGGTGCCGATCCCGAAGCAATTGCTGCCCGCCAAGGGGCGGCGGCTCATCCAGGTCTTCGCGGCTGACGCGCCGAGCGATGCCGTGCCGCTCGACCAGGTGCTGGTGACAGCAACGTCACCCGCTCCCGTGCTGTTCGTGCCCGCCGGATCGGTTCGGTTCGCCATTCAGCAGTGATCCGGGGCTCCGATGTGGTCAGATGCTGCGCTCAACTAGCCCGCATCGACGATCGGGACGAAGTCTTCGGCGCTGAGGCTTGCCCCGCCAACCAGCGCGCCGTCGACGTTGGGGACGGCGAAGATTTCCGCTGCGTTCGAGGCTTTGACTGAGCCGCCGTAGAGGAGGCGCATTTCGCTGCCCGCGGGGCCGAAGGCGGCGATCAGGCGAGCGCGGAGGGCAAAGTGCATTTCGGCGATGTCGGCGGTGCTTGCGACCTTGCCGGTGCCGATGGCCCAGATTGGTTCGTAGGCGATTGACAGGCGCGACGCGTCCGATGGGGCGTCGGGCAAGGAGGCGTCGAGTTGGGCGCTGACGTGGGCGACGGCGTCGCCGGCGGAGCGGACTTCGTCGCTTTCGCCGACGCACAGGATGACGTTTAGCCCGGCGGCGAGTGCAGCGCCGGCCTTGGCGCGGACGTCGGCGTCGGTTTCGTGCTGGTCGTGGCGGCGCTCGCTATGCCCGACGATTGTCAGGGTGGCGCCGGAATCGAGCAGCATATCGGCCGAGATGCATCCGGTGTGCGCGCCGCTGGCGTTGGCGTGGACGTCCTGCCCGCCGATCGCGAGGCCGGGCGCGGCCTGCGCGGCGCGGGCGATCAGGGTTGCGGGGAGGCAGAGGGCGACGTCGACGTTGGGGGTGGATTCGGCGGCACCTGCAATTGCCGCCACTTCGCCAAGCGCTTCGGACGTGCCGTTCATCTTCCAATTGCCTGCAATCAGCCGTCGCGCCATCTTATACTCCCTTGCCTGTCCGCGGCTGCTTGCCGCGCCGCCGCACCGCCCCTAAAGCGGCGCGTCCCAAACATCAAAGTGCGTGCACATGCTCTCTTCGTTCCGCAACCTGTCGAAGTCACTGGCCGGAAAAATCATCCTGGTCGTATTCGTGGTCCTGATCTTCGTGAGCTTTGCGCTTGCCGATATCAGCGGCGGCTTCGGCGGTGGCGCGCTTGGCGGCGGCGGGGGCTCCCTTGCCAAGGCCGGCGACGAGGAGGTCAGCGAGCGCGATTTCTCGACCGGCATGGAGCGGATGCTTGCCGCGGCGCGGCAGCAGAACCCCGAGGCGACCTATGCCACGGTGGCGCGCAATGCGCCCGAGCTGATCAGCCAGTTGATCGACGATGCAGCGATCAAGAGCTTCGCGCGCGACACCGACCTGCGAATATCGCGCAAGCTGATCGACGCCGAGATTGCCAGCCTGCCGCAGACGCGCGGGCTCGACGGCAAGTTCAGCGAAGCGGCCTATCAGCAATTCCTGTCGCAGCAGCGGCTGACCGACGCGACGGTTCGGCGATTGTTCGAAGGCGACCTTGCGCGCCGACTGATCCTTGGCTCGGTCGCAGCCAATCCGCGCATTCCGGTCGGGGTGGCGACGCCTTATGCATCGATGCTGTTGGAGCAGCGCCGCGGCGAGCTGGTGTTCGTCGATACGGCGCAATTCCGCGCGGGGCTGGCACCGACGGCGACTGACCTGCAGACCTTTTATGCGCAGAACAAGCAGCGCTACATCGTGCCGGAACAGCGCGTGCTGAGGATCGCGTCGATCGGCCCCGAGCAGGTCGCCGCCGTTGCCCCGAGCGAGCGCGAGATTGCGGCATATTACAATGCCAATAGCGCGGTGTACGGCGGGCGTGAGACGCGCATCATCAGCCAGGCGGTGGTGCCGACGCGGCAGGCGGCCGACGCAATCGTGGCACGGGCGCGCGGCGGAGCGAGCTTTGTCGCCGCGACCGCTCCGGCCGGCTTCAGCGCCGAGGATATCAGCGTCGGGCCGCAGACCCGCGCGCAGTTCGTTACCCTTGCCGGAGAGGAGGTCGCGCGGGCCGCTTTCTCCGCAGCGGCGGGAGCAATCGTCGGGCCGATCAAGTCCGACCTTGGCTGGCATGTCGTACGCATCGATTCGGTGCGCGGCGAGGCCGGACGAAGCCTGGCCGACGCGCGCGGGGAAATCGTTGCCCGGCTAAGCGCGGACAAGAAAAAGGAAGCCTTGCTCGACCTCGTCGCCAAGGTCGAGGAAGCGATCGAGGGCGGGTCGAGCATTGCCGAAGCGGCCACAGCCAACCGCCTGACGCTGATCGAGACGCCGCTGATCACGGCCGCCGGGGCCTCCCGTGCCGATCCGGCTTATCGCCTGCCGCCTGCCCTCGCGCCGGCACTCAAGAGCGGGTTCGACCTTGCAGCGGAGGATGATCCGGTGGTCGAGACCCTGCCGGGCGATGCCGGATATCTGCTGGTCGGGCTTGGCCGGGTCCTGTCGTCGGCCCCTGCCCCGCTGGCCGAGGTGCGCGAGCGGGTAGCGGCCGACTGGGTCGCCAAGCAGGCGTCGGACCGGGCGCGGGCGGTTGCTTCGGCGATTGCCGCCAAGGTCGCTCGCGGAACCCCATTGGCCGATGCGGCAAAGCAAGGCGGCGCTGGAGTATCGCCGGTCCAGCCGTTTGGCGCTCGCCGCCTCCAGCTAAGCCAGGTGCCGCCGCAGATCGCCGCACCAATGCGGATCCTCTTCTCGCTTGCAGCGGGCAAGAGCCGGATGATCGCTGCCCCCGAGGGAGCGGGCTATTTCGTGGTCCGCGCGGCGTCGATCACCCCGGGCAATGCCTCGACCCAGCCGACGCTGATCGCGCAGGTGCAAAGCCAGTTCCAGGAGGGCGCGGCGCAGGAGTTGGCCGAACAGTTTTTGGCGGCAGTGCGCAAGGACGTCGGCGTCAAGCGCAACGAGAAAGCGATTGCGGCGGCACGCACCCGGCTGACCAGCAGCGGCAACTAGGCCTAAAGCGCGGTGCCTTCATGACCGCGCCGCGCCTGTTGCTGCTCGACAATGTCGATAGCTTCACCTTCATGCTGGCCGATTCCTTGCGGGTCGCCGGCGCCGAAGTGATCGTCGAGCGCAATGACGCGCTTGATGTCGCCCAGGCGATGGCGGCGGGACGCGATGCGATTGTCATTTCGCCCGGGCCGGGTGGCCCGAAAGAGGCCGGAATCTCGGTCCCGCTGGCCTCGGAATGCGTGGAACGGCGCCGGCCCTTGCTTGGCGTCTGCCTTGGGCATCAGGCGCTTGGCCTGGCCTGCGGCGCGCGCATCGGCCGGGTCGCGCCGATGCATGGCAAGATCGCAATGGTAGAGCATGATGGTAGCGGGCTGCTTGCCGGACTGCCGTCGCCATTCGAGGCCACGCTTTACCATAGTCTCGCCCTCAGCGACCTGCCCGAGGCGCTGGTTGCAAACGCATGGAGCGGCGACGGGGTGATGATGGCGATGCGGCATCGCTTCGCGCCCGCATATGGGGTTCAGTTCCACCCCGAGAGTATCGCCACGCCGCATGGGTCGGCGATCATTGCCGCCTTCGTTGCCGCCGCCCGCGAAGGCGCTTGACGGACGCCGTTTCGTTTCCTACACGTTCCCCCTCTGTTCCGAAGGGGGAACCATTGTGCTGACCGTCAAGCAACATGAACTGCTGAGCTTCATCCACGACCGCCTTGCGGCGACCGGGGTCAGCCCGAGTTTCGACGAGATGCGCGAGGCGCTCGAGCTGAAGTCGAAGTCGGGCGTGCACCGCTTGATTTCGGCGCTTGAGGAACGCCAGTTCATCCGACGCCTGCCCAATCGCGCCCGCGCGCTGGAGGTGGTCAAGATGCCCGAGACGAGCGGGCAGGTGGCGTCTATGCCGACCCCGCGGCCGATCATCGCCGCCGCGGCGAACGACACGATCGAAATTCCAATGCATGGCAAGATCGCCGCCGGCACGCCGATCGAGGCACTTCAGGGGAGCGAGGGTTTTGCGGTTCCCGCGGCCCTGCTTGGGCCGGGCGAGCATTATGCACTCGAAGTGTCCGGGGATTCAATGATCGAAGAGGGGATTCTCGACGGCGATTTCGCACTCATCCGCAAGGTCGATACAGCGCGGGACGGAGATATCGTCGTGGCGCTAATCGATGAAGCCGAAGCGACGTTGAAGACCTTCCGCCGCGATGGCCAGATGATCCAGCTCGACCCCGCCAACCGCCATTATGCGGCACAGCGGTATCGCCCCGAACAGATTATCATCCAGGGCCGCCTCGCGGGGCTGATCCGCCGTTATTAGGAGCTGGCATGAGCAAGCCGAGGATCGATTACGTTGAACTGCCAAGCGCCACTGCGCATGAGTTGACCCGCGCATTCTATGCCAAGGCGTTCGGATGGACGTTTGCCGACTTCGGACCCGATTATTCGGCGACCGAGGGCGGGACGGTCGATGTCGGGTTAAATGGCCAGCAGGAAGATGCACTGTCGGCGCCGCTGCCGGTGGTTCGGGTCGTCGCGCTTGAAGCAGCGCTTGAACAGGTGTGCGACGCCGGCGGGATCATCGCCAAGCCAATCTATTCCTTCCCGGGCGGTCGCCGTTTCCACTTCATCGATCCGGGCGGCAATGAACTTGCCGTGTGGAGCGCGGACGAAACGGCTGACGGCGAAGCCGGGGCCTGACGCCAGGGGTGCTCACCGAGCCGGCCTGAGACGGTGGCGAAGCGCGGTTCATCCTTGAGGTAAAGCGCGATGCCTCCGCTTTGGGCAAGCGCGGCGCGGTCGAGCTTGAGCCAGCGGGGCGTGCAGCCTTGGGGCAAGCGGCGGCTGGCGACGACGATGTCGGCATCGCGGCAGGCAGCCGTCAGCAATTTCCAGTCGATCCGGTCGCGGCTGCGGATTGCAAGCAGGCGCCACGCGCGGCCGTCGCGAATGACGTCGGCAACGCAGGCGTCACGCGTGCAATGCGCGAAGCTTTGTTCTTCAAGCGCAAGCGGGTCGCCGTCGAAAGCCGCGGCCTCGCTCATCATCCCGCGCACGAAATCGCCGCTTTTCGCGCGCAACAGTACCGGCACCCCGTCGGGGCGGACGATCGCGAGGTGCTGGCCATCGCCGGTGACGAGCAGGTCGGGGATTGGCGCGGCGACCGCTCCAGCTGCGCCGACGACCATCGGAAGCGCCGCCCAGCGCCGCACCTTGCCGCGCCACAAGGCGATCCATAACCCACCGAAGACAAGAGCGGCGAAGGCCCAGCGCGGCATTGTCGGAAGCATTGCGACCGCGCCCTTTGCCCCGGCGACCCGGTGAGCAAGGTCGAGGATCAGGTCGATCGACCAGCCGGTCGCGGCCCAAAAAGGCGCACCAAGGCCGATGCTGTCGAACAGCAGCGCGAGCGCTTCAAGCGGCATGACGACGAAGGTCGTCAGCGGGATGGCGATCATGTTGGCGGCGACCCCGTAAAGTCCCGCTTTGTGGAAATGATAGAGGACGAATGGCATGAGCGCGAACTCGACCACCAGACCGGTCAACAGGAGCCCGAGCACAGCGCGCATCAACCGCTTTGGCCAGCCCTCCTCGCGCAGATGGAGAATTTCGCGTGCCCAGCGCGACTGATGGAGGACGATGATCGAGGTGACTGCGGCGAAGCTGAATTGAAAGCTCGCCCCGGCCAGCGCTTCGGGACGGAACAGCAATACGAGCAAGGCCCCGACAGCGACCAGGCGCAGGCTGATCGCCTCACGCCCAAGCGCCACCCCGCCAAGCACGAGCAATGCGGCAATGCAGGCGCGCATGGTCGGGACCTGCATGCCGGTGAGCAAGGTGTAAGCGACCCCGGCGAGCGCGCCGAAGACTGCGGCGACGAGCACGAGGTTGAAGCGCAAGGCGAGCCGCTCGCTCAGCGCCATCAGGCGTAGCGACAATAGCATTGCCGCGCCTACCGCGGCGGCGATGTGCAGTCCGCTGACCGACAGCAAATGGGTCAGTCCGGAGCGGCGCATCGCTTCGGCATCCTCTTCGCCGACCCCGGCCTGGTCGCCGACCGCAAGAGCAACGGCGACTCCGCCGGCCGATCCCGGCAACGAAGCGCGGACATGAGCGCCGAGCCGGTCGCGAATGGCGTCGAGCCCGCTACTTGTCGCCGGCTCGACGACCGTAATCGGCCCGATTGTCCGGCCAACCCCGCCGCGGCCAGCGAACCAGGCGTCGCGCGCGAAATCATGGCCACCGGGAAGCGGCATTGGCGGCGGGGGCTGGACCCGCGCCTTGACCCGGATGCGTGCGCCTTTGGCCAGCCCGTCGGGGGCGTCCTTGGCCGGCAGCGAGACCCGCAGGCGCGGCATCTCCGCCGTGGGAGCGAGGGTCAGGCGAAGGTCGTCCTTCGCAACTAGATGCTCGACCTTTTCGATCCGGGCATCAAGCACGGCAATGAGCGGCCGTTCGAGCCGCGGGGCAGCGACCAAGGCGCTTCGTCCCCAGATCAGCCCGCATCCCGCGCCGAGCGCAAGCCCGCCGATCAGGAGCAAGCGGCCAAGCCGCCCCTGCCCCCACGCAATCCCCGCCAGTGCGACTGCAAGCGCGAACGCGATGAACGCCGCCCATTGTGTTGGGCCAGGAAGCCATAGCCATGCGGCGATTCCGCTGGCGAAGGCGGCGACAAACCATAAGGGCAGCTGTCCGCGCTCGGCCTCCAGAAAGGCTTCGATGCTTGCCGCGGCGGTTCCAGCGAAGACGAACGAAAAGCGCGGCGGCGCATGTTCCAGCGCGGCATGCTCTATGTTAGGGGCGCTCACCCAAGCCATTCGGCCTGAGCACAAAGGAAAGCGCGCTTAAGCGCAAGCAGCAATATGACCAGCGCAAGCAGCACATCGACCGTCGTGACCCGTTTCGCCCCGTCGCCGACCGGTTTCCTGCACATCGGCGGGGCGCGAACCGCATTGTTCAACTGGCTGTTCGCGCGCCATCACGGCGGCAAATATCTGCTTCGGATCGAGGATACGGACGCCAAGAGATCGACCCAGCCGGCGATCGACGCAATTCTCGACGGGCTAAGCTGGCTCGGGATCGAGGGCGACGGCGAGCCATATTTCCAATCGCAATTCGAAGCGCGGCATGCGCAGGTGGCGCAGGAGTTGATTGCTCGCGGCGCCGCCTATCGCTGTTATCTGACGCAGGAGGAGCTTGGGGCGCGGCGCGAAGCGGCCCAGGCGGCACGGAGCGCGTTCCGGATCGACAGCGAATGGCGCGACCGCGAGCCCGGCACCGAGCAGGCCGCTCTGCCGTTCGTGGTGAGGATCAAGGCGCCGAAAGAGGGCGAAACCGTCATCGACGATTTGGTCCAGGGGCAGGTCAAGGTTGCCAACGCCGAACTCGACGACTTTGTCATCCTGCGATCGGACGGAACGCCGACCTATATGCTTGCGGTGGTGGTCGACGATCATGACATGGGCGTGACCCACGTCATTCGCGGCGACGACCATCTCAACAATGCCTTTCGCCAGCTCGCCATCATCCGCGCGATGGATTGGGATGAGCCGAGATATGCCCACATCCCGCTGATCCATGGATCGGATGGCGCGAAGTTGAGCAAGCGGCACGGCGCTCTTGGGGTCGATGCCTATCGCGACGAGATGGGAATTCTTCCCGAAGCCTTGTCCAACTATCTGCTTCGTCTTGGCTGGGGTCATGGCGACGACGAGATCATTACGCTTGAGAAGGCGGTCGAGTGGTTCGACCTCGACCATGTCGGCAAGTCGCCATCGCGGTTCGATTTCAAGAGACTCGAAAATCTCAACGGGCATTATATGCGCGAGGCCGAAGATGGCCGGCTAGCCGGGCTAGTCGCGCCCCGGCTTGGGCTCGATGCCGAAGCGACCGCGCTGCTCAGGCGGGCAATGCCCGAGCTCAAGGCGCGGGCGCATGATCTGAACCAGCTGGCCGAGGGCGCCGCCTTTTTGTTCGCCACCCGACCGCTGGAGATCGACGACAAAGCCGCCGCGCTGCTGACCGACGAGGCACGCGGCCATCTCGGCGAGGCTCATCGCGCGCTTGCAGCGGTCCCGGCCTGGCACCATGACTCGACCGATGCTGCAGTGCGGGAGGTTGCCGAGCGCCTGGGACTTAAGCTAGGCAAGCTTGCCCAGCCGCTTCGCGCGGCGCTTACGGGAAAGACGACCTCGCCTGGAATTTTCGATGTCCTTGCTCTGCTTGGGAAAGACGAGAGCCTAAAGCGGATCGCGGATCAAATGCTGGAGCCGAATGCATGACCGACCAAATCGTCAAGATCGCCATCCAAGGCAGCGATTTCGATTATCCGTTGCTCGAGGGAACGGTCGGCCCGGATGTGGTCGATATCCGCAAGATGTATGGCCAGACGGGCAAGTTCACCTATGACCCCGGCTTCACCTCGACCGCATCGTGCCAAAGTGCGATCACCTATATCGACGGTGACGAGGGGATCCTGCTCCACCGCGGCTATCCCATCGACCAGCTGGCCGAGCAATCGTCGTTCATGGAAACGTCCTATTTGCTGCTTCATGGCGACCTGCCGAGCAAGCCCGAACTCGACGAGTTCATCTACACCATCACCCGCCACACGATGGTCCACGAGCAGTTGGCGACGTTTTTCCGTGGCTTCCGCCGCGACGCGCACCCGATGGCGATCATGTGCGGCGTGGTCGGGGCGCTAAGCAGCTTCTATCATGACTCCACCGACATCACCGATCCGCATCAGCGGCTGATCGCGTCGCACCGCCTGATCGCGAAGATGCCGACCCTGGCCGCGATGGCGTATAAATATTCGATCGGGCAGCCGTTCATCTTCCCCAAGAATGACCTGAGCTACACCGGCAACTTCCTGCGCATGACGTTCGGCGTTCCCGCCGAGCCTTATGAGGTCAATCCGATCATCGAGCGCGCGATGGAGCGCATCTTCATCCTCCACGCCGACCATGAACAGAATGCCTCCACGTCGACGGTGCGGCTGGCCGGTTCGTCCGGCGCTAACCCGTTTGCCTGTATCGCTGCCGGGATCGCCTGCCTGTGGGGCCCGGCACATGGGGGCGCCAATGAAGCTGCGCTCAATATGCTGCGCGAAATCGGCGACGTGAAGCGCATTCCCGAATATATCGCCCGCGCCAAGGACAAGGACGATCCGTTCCGTCTGATGGGCTTCGGGCACCGGGTCTACAAGAATTTCGATCCGCGCGCGAAGGTCATGAAGCAGACCGCCGACGAAGTGCTCAAGGAACTGGGCAAGACCGATCCGGTGCTCGAGGTGGCGAAGGAATTGGAGCGGATCGCGCTTGAAGATCCCTATTTCATCGACAAGAAGCTCTATCCGAACGTCGATTTCTATTCGGGCGTGATCCTGAATGCGATCGGTTTCCCCACCGAGATGTTCACCGTGCTGTTCGCACTTGCGCGGACCGTCGGCTGGGTCGCGCAGTGGAATGAGATGATTTCGGATCCCGAGCAGAAGATCGGTCGCCCTCGCCAGCTTTACGTGGGTGCTACAGCGCGCGATTATACGCCGGTAAGCGAGCGCTAGCCAACGGGTAGCGAGAGCGTGAAGCGCGCCCCGGCTCCATGTGTGCTCTCGATCCGTATGTCGCCGCCCATCGTCCGGGCAAGGCGGCGCGAGATGGCGAGGCCAAGGCCGCTTCCGGCGATGGTCTTGTCGACGCGCTCGTAGCGCTCGAAGATGCGCTGCTGGTCCGCAGGAGCAATTCCCGGGCCCTTATCGGTGACGATCACCCGGCACTCGCGCTCGTCATGCTCGAACGACCAGGTGACGCTTGCGCCATCGGGGGAAAAACGCACGGCATTGCCAAGCAGGTTGACCAGGATCTGGACGACGGCGTGGGCCTGACCCTTGGCCCGGCACTGAGCATCGACGTGGCCGCCGATGATGGTTATCCCGCGCTCCGCGGCGATCGGGTGGACCAGGGCGACGGCTTCGTTGATCGCGTGGGCGAGGTCGATCGGTTGCGGCGGGTTGCCGCTCTGGCCGATCGAGCGGATGACCGAGAGCAAATGTCGCCCGGCGGCCGCAATGTCGCTGGCATAATTGGCATAGTCGGAGCGAAGCGGTCCGTCGCCGCGCTCGACGATATGGTCGGCGGCGGAAATGATCCGCGCAAGCGGTGAGCGAAGCGCTTCGTCGAGCGAGTCCTCGAATTCCGGCGTATCGTCGTGGGTGCGCCGGTCGCCCTCGCTGCGGATGCGAGCGTTGAAGCCGGCGAAGTGGCCTTGCTCGTCGAACGCGGGGTCGGCATCGATCAGCATTTGCACGGCGCCGTCGTGGCGCGAGACGGCTCGCTGGCCATCGACCGGGCCGCGGGCGGCGACTGCGGCAAGGATTGGCATCGAGCCGTCGCTTTCCTCGACCAACCGGAACAGACTAGTCAAAGGGCGGCCAATAGCCTCGTCTTGATCGACACCGAGCAGGCCGGCAAGCGCAGGCGAACAATCGATGAGGTTAAGTGCGGTATCGAGGTCGAATTCAATGCTTGAACCGGAAGCAGCGCGTTCGCCGGCATCAATCGTTTCCACCAGCGCAAGTCGCGGCGGCGCCATCGGCCGCGCGTCCCAGCGTTCGATGGTCAGCAGGACTTCGCCCTTGATCGGCTCCGCACGGACGAACAGGTCGAGATCATGTTGGCGGTCAGCGGCAACGAGATTGCGCGACAGCATGACCCCGAGCGTTGCCGCGGCGTGCGCAAGCGCCGCCAGCTGCGGCAAGGCGAGTGGGCGCCCAAGCCCGGAACCCGCCTCGACCTGAAGCCGCTCAAGCGGGGGATCGGCCGAGACCAGGCGGCCCTGGACATCGACGCGCCCTGCGATCGGGACCGACTCAGTTGGACGGCTGGCCATTTTGGCCTCCATGTTGCTCGACGCCATCGCGATAGGCCGGCGGCAATCGCCACCACCTCCCGGCAGCGTCGATGTCGTGCGCGGAAAGAGTGTCGAACCAAGCGATCACCCCTGCGGGCTCGCCCCACTGCAAAGGCTCGGCGAAGGCGGCGACCAAGGCCGCTGCAGCAGGCCGTTCAAGCTCGGCAAGGCGTGCGAGCAGCATAGCGTCGCGCGCTTCACTACCGATCAACAGCGCCCACGCAGTGTCGAGCGCGACGCCTGCACGAACCGAGCATAAAGCCGCGATTAACGCAGCGTCGCCCTGCGCCGCCAGCGTTGCCATCAGCTGGTCGTCGGCCCCCCGCGCAGTGATCAGCGCTTCTGCCAGTTCGAGCTCACGCCCATCAAGCCGGCGCGCTTCATGGTGGCGACCGAAGACACGTTCGGCCGCGGTGGCGACGGCTTCGTCGATTGCGACCGACGGCCCCCTGATCCCCTTGCGAATCGCCGCCGCCACGAGATGGACCAGCTGCTGCGCCTCGACCGGCGGGACGTCGTCAAATTCCAGGCCGACGCGTCCGAAACGATCGCGGCGACGCCCACGGGCCACGGCAAGTGCCATGGCCGCGCTTGCGGTCGGACCGTCGCTATCGCCAACCAGTCGCTCGACACTGCCACCGTCATTATGTTCGCACGAACCGCGGCAAGCGGCGGCGACCAATTGTTCGCCCGCGCGCCGCAACAATAAGAGGACCAGCGCAGGGCGATCGAGCGCTCCGCTTTGCCATAAACGGGGCGCGAGATGCTCGCGGTCCGCCTCCACCTGTGCGAGCAGTTCGGTCGGCAGGCCGAGGCGGATTTCATCGGCGAGCTGGTCGACCAATGTACCGAGCATCGCCGACATCAAGGCGCGCTCCTGCTCGGTTAGCCGACCGCGTTCGTCGAGGAACAGGTCGCGTCGGACGACCGGCAAGCGGTCGCGTCCCGCGGGGCGTGCGGCTTCGACCGGAGGGTCGGCTGCTCCGGCAGCAATCGGCCATTCGACAGGCAACATCCGGTTCGGATAGACTACCGAAGTTAATTCCACGTCAATCGTGAGCGACGCGGTGGTGGAAGTGCTGCGCGACGAAAAAGCTCGCCGCTGCGTAAAGTGCGACGAGGCCGAGATAGAGCTCCCACCAGCCGCCGATCGCGAACGGGATTGCAAGCCAGATCGCGGTCCGGCGTGAGAAGAGATACAGCGCGCCCGGCGGTTCGGCGGCGCTGCGCTCGACGATCATCGCCTGCGCGAAGGCCGCGGCGGCGAGCGCGGCAACCATTGCTCCCCAGCCGGCCCCATGACGCGCCTCGAACCAGCCCAAAGCCACAAGCGCGAGGCCCGCTGCGGGCCACAGCATACGCTGCTCCAGGAGGGAAGGTTTCAGCGGACGCAGGCGGAGCAAGGCGATGCGGCGGGAGACCAAATCAAGGGGTGTTGCGAGCAGTAGTGCGGCAAGGCCCTGCCACTGCCAGCCGCGAGTGAAGGCCAGCGCAGCGGCAACCGTCAGCGCGAGTGCAATGCGTACGAGCCACTCCGGCCGGAGCCGGGTTTCCATCAGCCGCTCGGTGGCGACTTCCTCGACCAGCGGCAGGATGAAACGGCTGACGAGGTCGTCGCGGGCCCCGCGAGAAGCAAGCAGCAAGCGGCGCTCGAACCCTGCCATTGCGTCGCCATCCGCAAGGAATGGCCCCGCCCCCTCCCCGTCGGCAGCTGGCAGCAGCCGGGCCCCCGACTGAACCGCGCGACGCAGCAAGGTGGACTGCAGGTCCCAGTCACCGATCATTGCCGCCGTCGCGCCGACCAGCGCCGCCGGAAGTCGAGCCAGACCCGCCCAGCGGTGGGTCGCGTCGATCCGCTCGAAGCCGCCGTGGGCCTCGTCGTCGGGCACGGTGAGGATCATCGCCTCGCCGCTTGTGCTGTCTCCCTCACCGATCCGCCCGACATCGGTCATGTCCGGAGCAATGCCGTCGGCGAGGAGGATGACCTCGGTTCCAGCCTCGAACCGGCTCGCCGCTTCGCCCGCATCGCTGACGGCGACGACCGCTATGCCTTCCGCGCGGAGCCGTTCAAACGCATCGTTAAGTGCGACTGGCAGTCGATCGACCATCACCAGCACCGGAGCAGCACCAAGGGCGGCGAGGCAGCGGGCCTGATATTCGATCAGGGTCTGGCCGGCGAGCGGGAGCAATGCGCGCAGGCCGCCCGATTCATCCTCCTGATACGCACCGATCAGCGCTCCAAGCGCCATAGCCCTCGCCCCAACATGATTTGATCACGCCCCTTGGTCCCGTCATACGGCAGGCGCGGGCGCAAATTCCACCCCGCCAAGCGCTTAATCGCTTTGCACCTTCAACAAAGGTGGTAAACCGACTGTTATGACCGCTTATCCGCATTACGCCGAGCGCGACTCAAACGCTCCCCCCCGCCAAGCCGATGCGGGCGCTGACCACGCCCAAAGCGGAGCAGAACCGGATATCGCCGCGTTCGACGAAGTAGCGTGGACCGAGCGACGCGACGAGCAGCGCGGCGCCGGCGGGCGAGCGGTGCTTGGCTGGACGCTGGCACTGCTTGCGGCCTTGTGGCTTGGCTACACCGGATGGGCAGCGGGGCGCGCTCTAGCAGCGATGCCGCTTGGCAGCCCGGAGTTCGCGCAGTGGGTAGCAATCGCGGCGGGACCTTTGGCCTTGCTTGGGCTGGTGTGGCTGATGTTCGGTCGCACGCGGCGTAAGGAAGCCGAGCATTTCACGCGTTCGGTGATTGCAATGCGTAACGAGGCGCGTGCGCTGGAGGATGTGCTTGCGGCCTTGTCGCGCCAGATCGAGCATAATCATACGGCGCTTGGCCAGATGGCGGGAAATTTGATGGGGCTTGGCGACGAGACCGCGACTCGCCTTGCCACGGTAACCGCAAGCCTTGGCCAGCAGTCGAGCCAGCTTGTTTCGCACAGCGCGCAAATCGACCGCGCCACCGAAAATGCGCGCATCGACATGGGCGTGATGCTTGCCGACCTGCCCGCCGCCGAGCAGCAGGCGCTGCGCATGGCCGAAGCCTTGCGCGGTGCGGGCCAGCATTCGATTGCGCAGGCGGCCGCCTTCCAGGCGTCGGTCGAGGCGCTGAGCGTCCAGACCGCCCAGGCCGACGCCACCATCGGCGACGCCGCCAGCCGGCTGGTCGAGCATCTTGGACAGGTCGAGAGTGCCGGCGCCGCTGCCGCGCAGCGCGTCAATGAGGCGGCCGACGTCACCAATGCCGGAATCGATGCATTGCTCGTTCGCGCAGCCGATTCCCTGTCCGAAATTCGCGCCGGGATCGACGCGCAGGGCGCGTCCGTTTCGGCGTTGCTCGATCAGGCGCAGGCCGGGCTGGGGCGCGCCGGCATGGAGGCCAGTCATGCCTTGTCGCAACGTCTTGCGGGTGCAGGCAACGCGCTTGATAGCCTGACATCGCGCATTGCCGAGCAGGAACGCGCTTCGCAGCGACTTGTCGCTGACCTCGAATTTGGGCTGGTCGCCCTCGACGAGCGCTTCGCACGGCTTGCCGAACAGGGTGATGAGCGCGCCGGGCGCTTGTCGGGACATGTCGGGCGGCTGCGTGCGGATCTCGATTCGCTTGGCGGCGACACTGGTGCGCAGGACCAGGCGATCCTTGCCCTTGCCGACCGCACGGCCGCGTTGCGCGATGGCGTGGCTGCATTGTCGGTTGCAGTAGCACATGAACTTGGCGGCGCGTTCGGCGAAGCCGAGGCGGGCGCAGCGCGTTTGCTCGATGCCACCAGCCAGGCGCGGCCGTCGATCGAGTGGATGCAAGGGGCGACGAACGAGACTGCGGATCGGCTAATCGCAGGTCAGCAGGCAATTGCCGCCAGCGAACAGAGACTGGCCGAGATGCTTGGTGCCGTCGATCATGGCGTAAGCGGTGCGCAGACGCGGCTCAGCGAGCTTGGCGCAGCGATTGCGCTTGCCAATGACGATGCGGTGCGGCTGTCGAACGAGACCGGCCCTGCGCTTCTTGCGGCGCTTGGCCAGGTTCGCGAAGCCGGGACCCACGCCGCCGAACGGGCGCGGGCGGCGATTGCATCGATCATTCCGGAATCGGCTTCGCAGCTGGGTGACGCGGCGCGCGCGGCGCTCGAAACCGCCGTCCGCGAGGCAGTCGAGGAGCGTCTCGGCGAAGTCGATCGCGTCGCGACGCAGGCGGTCGAATCCGCGCGCCATGCGAGCGAGCGGCTCACTCAACAGATGTTGTCCATCGGGCAAAGCGCAGTCGCGCTCGAAGCTCATCTCGAGCAAAGCCGCGAGGCGAACCGCAAGGACGATGGCGAGGATTTTGCCCGCCGCGTGTCGCTATTGATGGACTCGATGCATTCGGCCGCAATCGACGTGCAGAAGATCCTCTCGGACGATGTCGATGAAAAAGCGTGGGGCGCTTATCTCAAGGGCAATCGCGGCGTGTTCACGCGCCGCGCGGTCAAGCTCATCGGCGGTACGGAAACGCGCGCTATCGCCGCGCATTACGACAGCGATCCAGAATTCCAGCAGTCGGTAAATCGCTACGTCCACGACTTTGAAGCGATGCTTCGGCGTGTACTTGCCGAGCGCGACGGCGGGATGATGGCAGTGACGCTGATGAGCGCCGACATGGGCAAGCTCTACGCAGCGCTTGCCCAGAGCATCGAGCGGCGGCGCTGATTTGGATTGAAGGCGGCACCAGCCCACGCCCCCACCCGGCCTCCCATCTAGGATATTCTGCATGGGAGGCCGGGTGGGGGCGCGGGCCGGAGCGGTCTTTCCAACGAAAACTCGTCTCAGTTGTAAAAGTCGAGATCGGCGATCGTCAGCCACTGATAATGCCAGTTGGCATAATATAATGCGAACATCGCCGCGCCGACGAGCGCAGCCAGGGTCAGGTGCCGCCTGAGGTCGAAGCGGTGCGGGGCGCTGTCGGCCTGGCCGGGTATCTTGGCCGCGCCAACTTCGTCGTCGGTGCGCACGCCGAAGGGCAGCATCAGGAAGGCCGCTGCGACCCAAAACAGGAAGTAGACTGCAAGAATCGAGCCCCAGCTCATCGCAGGGAACCGATCATCCGGTTACGCGCAGCACTGTCACGTCGACCATCGGCTTCTTGCCGGTCCACAGCGTGGCGCAGCGGCGAACCGCGAGGCGCACCGTGTCGCGCATTTTTTCCTCGGTCGCGCCCGGCGAATAGGCTCGCGCGGCAACATCGCTTGCGTCGGCGAGAAAGTCGTCGCGATCCTCCTCAACCGGCACGCCGAACGGTCGGATCAAGGGGTCGCCAACCAGCTGGCCATTGCGGCCAACCGCGAGGGCGACCGTGATCAGACCGTTGATTCCCATCTTGCGGCGCTCGTTGATCGTCGATCCTTCGGCCGACAGGATGACATCACCGTCAAGGACCAGACGGCCAACCCGCGCATCGCCGATCTTCTTCGGACCCTTGGGCGCGAGGCGGATGATGTCGCCATTCTCCTGGACGATCGCCTTTGGAACCCCTTGCGCAATCGCGAACCGCGCCTGCTCGCGAAGATGGCGGCTCTCGCCGTGGACCGGGACGAGAATCTCGGGGCGCATATAGCCATACATGGCGGCAAGCTCGGGGCGGCCCGGGTGGCCTGAAACGTGGACATGCGCCTGGCGCTCGGTCACCGTAAGGACACCAAGATCGCTCAGCGCATTCATGATCCGGCCGATGGCCAGTTCATTGCCCGGGATCTGCTTCGACGAGAAGATCACCGTATCGCCGTCGACCAGCTTCAGTTCGTGATTGCCGAACGCGACGCGGCCGAGGGCGGCGCGTTCCTCACCCTGCCCGCCGGTCGCGACGATCAGCACTTCGTTGCGCGGCAAGCGCATGGCTTCGTCGAAGCGCACGACCTCGGGGAAATCGAGCAGATAGCCGGTGGCGCGCGCAACCTTGAGGATTCGGTCGAGGCTTCGCCCGGCGACGCACAGCTTTCGGTTCGCTTCGACCGCGACGCGGCCGATGGTCTGAAGCCGAGCGGCATTGGAGGCGAAGGTCGTGACCAGCACCCTGCCCTTGGCCTTGCGCACCTGTTCGAGCAGTCCCGGATGAACCGAGGATTCGCTGCCTGATGCTGTTTCCTGGAAAGTGTTGGTCGAATCGCACACCATCGCCAGCACGCCGGCATCGCCAATGCTCGTCAGCGTTTCGGCCGAGCTTGGCTGGCCAAGCACCGGGGCGTCGTCGAGCTTCCAGTCGCCGGTGTGGAAGACGTTGCCGAATGGGGTTTCGATCAGCAGGCCATTGCCCTCGGGGATCGAGTGGGCAAGCGGCACGTAGGTGACGCGGAACGGGTCGAGCTCGATCGAGCCGCCGCGCTCGATGATCTTGAGCTTGACCTTGCCGGTCAGCCCTTCCTCCTCGAGCTTGCCCGCGATCAGGCCGGCGGTGAACGGGGTCGCATAGATCGGCACCTTCAGGTCGGCGGCCATGTAGGGGAGCGCGCCGATGTGATCTTCATGACCATGGGTGATGACGATCCCGATCAGGTCTTTGGCCCGCTGCTCGATGAATTCGAGGTCGGGCAGGATGAGGTCGATGCCGGGATATTCCGGGTCTGCGAAGGTCAGCCCGCAATCCACCAGCAGCCACTTGCCGCGGCAACCGTAGAGGTTGACGTTCATGCCGATCTCGCCCGATCCGCCAAGCGCGAGGTACAGCAGCTCTTCGCCCGGCGTCATTGCGCGATTCCCGCTGCGTAGAGGGCAAGTCCCTGGATGGTGAGGTCGGGTTCGATCGCGTCAAACGCGCTCGTATGCTGGTCGAACAAGATGGCTAGGCCTCCGGTGGCAATGACAGTGACGGGACGGCCGATCTCGGCCTTCAAGCGCGCGACCAGCCCCTCGATCAACGCGATATATCCCCAATAGACGCCAATCAGCATCTGGCTTTCGGTAGTCCGGCCGACGACGCTGTCGCCAGCCGGCGCGGCAATGGCGATGCGCGGCAGCTTGGCCGCCGCGGCGACCAATGCGTCAAGGCTGAGGTTGATCCCCGGAGCAATGATCCCGCCCTTATAGGCGCCCGAATAATCGACGACGTCGAAGGTTGTGGCCGTGCCGAAATCGATCAGGATGAGGTCTCCGGCATGGCGCGCGTGGCCGGCCATTGCGTTGAGGGCGCGGTCGGCGCCGACGCTTGCGGGCTCGACCACGTCAAGCGCGATCGGCCATCCGCCCTCGCCCGCTACGATCGGATCCTGATGGAAGTATTTTTGCGCAAGGACGGTCAGATTATGAAGCGCACGCGGCACGACGGTGCCAATGATGACTTGCGTAACGTCCGCGCGGGCATAGCCTTCGAGCGCAAGCAGCTGGTGAAGCCAGACGGCATATTCGTCTGCTGTGCGGCGCGGGTCGGTCGCAATCCGCCACCGCGCACATATCTCCCCGCCCTCGGCCACGAGCGCGCATACGACATTGGTATTTCCGGCATCGATCGCAAGCAACATGGCGCGTGCCCTAGACCGAGTTGGGGGCAAATGCGAGCGTCACGCCAGTGTGACGTCGCCGGCGCGAACGACTTCGACGCTTCCGCCCTCAAGGCGAAGGCGGAGCGCTCCGTCGGGTTCGATTCCATCGAACCGGCCCGCGACCCGCTCGCCCGGGCCACTGTGAACGTCAAGCGCCGTTCCAACGGGATGAGCGCGGGCTGACCAGGCCTGCGCAAAAGCGGCAGGGTCGGCGGCGCGCCACGCAGCAAGCAGCCGGCGGATACTGTCGGCAAGCAAGGCGGCGAACGCTTGCGGGCTTGTGGCTCCGTCGAAGTGGGCCGTCTTTCGTCCTTCGATATTGGGCGCGGCGGCAAGGTTGACGCCGAATCCGGCAACGACGCGGTCCCCCGAACGCTCAAGCAGGATGCCGGCGGCCTTGGCGTCACCAAGCATCAGATCGTTGGGCCATTTGAGGCTTAGTGAGCGGCCCGGCTCGGCAAGCTCGGCTGCCTCGATCAATGCCAGCCCGGCAACAAGGGCAAGCGCTGGCGCGGGCGGATCGTCGCTGCGCAGCTGGATGACGGTTGAGCCGAAGAAGTTGCCGTCGAGCGCTTCCCACACGCGATTGTGCCGACCGCGCCCGCTGTCCTGGCGAAGTGCGACAAGCCAGTCACCCTCGACGGCAAGCGGGTCGGCAAGCAAAGCGCTGTTCGTCGAACAAAGGCGTTCGACAATCCTGATCCGGCTCAGAAAAGCGATCCCGCGGCATTGTCGGTCAATTGTCCGAGCGGCCCGATGAGCAAATAGCCGAGCGGCGATACCGCCAGCGCTGCAAGCAGGATCAGCCCGCCTTCGATGCGGTTGCCGCCCTTGGCAAGCGCGCGGCCAGGCGCATCGAAATACATTACCTTGACGATCTTGATGTAATAGAATGCGCCGACGACGGAGCCGAGGAAGCCGACGATCGCGAGCAGATAAAGCTCCTGCGCGAGCGCCGCCTGAAACACCACGAGCTTGGGCCAGAAACCGAGCAAAGGCGGGATTCCGGCGAGGCTGAACATGAAGATGGCGATCGCTGCAGCAAGGCCGGGACGCGACTGCGACAGGCCCGACAGGCTATCGACTGCCTCGAGCGGCTCTCCATCCTCGCCGCGCAACCGAAGCACGCAGAGGAACACGCCGAGCGTCATAACGATATACACTGCCATGTAGAACAGGACCGACGATGCCCCTGCGGCGCCGCCCGCGACCAGTCCGACCAGCGCGAAGCCGACATTGTTGATCGACGAATAAGCAAGCAACCGCTTCAAATTGGTCTGGCCATAGGCCGCCACCGCGCCAAGGATGATCGACGCCAGAGCAGTGAAGGTGATGATCTGGCGCCACGCGTCGATCGCGGGCCCAAGCGCATCGAGGCAGACGCGGACCGCAAGCAGCACAGCCGCAACCTTGGGCGCGGAAGCGAAGAATGCGGTTACCGGGGTTGGCGCGCCTTCATAGACGTCGGGGGTCCACATGTGGAACGGCACCGCACTGATCTTGAAGGCAAGCCCGACGAGCAGGAACACCAGCCCGAACAGGAGGCCAAGCGAGTGCGACCCGTCGCGCGCGAAGGCCGCGGCAATGCCGTCGAACTGGATCGATCCGGTAAAGCCGTAAAGTAGGCTGATCCCGTAGAGCAGGATGCCGCTGGCAAGCCCGCCGAGCACAAAATATTTGAGGCCGGCTTCGGCCGAGCGATCGTCGCTGCGGCGGTACGCGGCAAGAACGTAAGCGGACAGGCTCTGCAGTTCGAGCCCGACGTAAAGCGACATCAGGCTGGTCGCCGAAACCATCACCGCCATGCCGACGCAGGAAAGGAGGATGAGTACGGGATATTCGGCGGCATGTTCGAAATCGCGTTCGAACCAATTGTGGGCGCCAACGATCGCGACGGCCGCGCCAAGGAAGATGAGCATCTTGCCGAACGCGCCGAAGCCGTCGGCAACGACCAGGCCACCGAACAATGGTCCGGCCGACTGCGGTGGGCCAATCAGAGCCACCGTAGCGCCAACTAGCAACAGGACGGCCGCCCATGTCGTTATCGTGCTGCCGCGGGTGCCGGTGAAGGCAGCGACCATCATCAGTGCAATCGCCCCGACGGTGAGCAAGATTTCAGGAAGGAAAGCGGCGAAATTCATTAATGCGACTCCGCCGGAGCATGGCTGGTGGAAGCTTTGGCGGGAGCAGTTGCCTTGCCCATTGTAAGGTGGGCATCGCTTGGCGGGGTCGATCGCTCGAGGCGCTCGACCAGGCGTCCGACATCGGCGCGCATCGGCCGCATGAAGCTTTCGGGGTAGATGCCCATCCACAGGACCGCCGCCGCGATCGGCGCAAGCAGCAACAATTCGCGGCTGTCGATATCCTTCATTGCCGCGGCATCGGCATTGCGCTGCGTGCCATAGACCACGCGCCAGTAGAGGTAGAGCATGTACGCGGCGCCGAGGATGATGCCGGTCGTGGCGACTACGGCAGCCAGGGACGATCTTTCATAAGTGCCGACCAGCGCAAGGAATTCGCCGACGAACCCGCTCGTACCCGGCAAGCCGACGCTGGCCATGGTGAACAAAAGGAACAGCAAAGCATATCTGGGCATATTGTCGGCAAGTCCGCCGTAGCGTGCGATTTCGCGGGTGTGGAGGCGATCGTAGATTACGCCGACGCACAGGAACAGGGCGCCCGACACGAGCCCATGGCTGAGCATGACGATCAGCGCGCCCTCGATGCCCTGTCGGTTCAGCGCGAACAGGCCGAAAGTCACGAACGCCATGTGCGCGACCGACGAATAAGCGATGAGCTTCTTCATGTCGTGCTGGACGAGCGCAATAAGGCTGGTCACCACTACCGCAATTCCGCTGAGCACGAACACGAGCGGGACGAACTGGGCGGAAGCATCCGGGAACATGGGCAGGCTGAAGCGGATGAAGCCGTAGCCGCCCATCTTGAGCAATACGCCGGCAAGGATCACCGAGCCCGCCGTCGGCGCCTGGACGTGCGCGTCGGGCAGCC